>NZ_KE124774.1:637500-937500 GCF_000188155.2 Methylocystis sp. ATCC 49242 | reverse complement strand
GGGACGTCGGCTGATCGTCGCCGTTTACGGGGCGAAGACGGCCAAGGAGCGGGCCGAGGAAGCGCGCAAGCTTCTCCAATGGGGGTTCCGTAACTTCGAGGAAAAGGATCTGTTCAAGGCGGGCGAGCCGATCGGCCCGGCGCAGATTTATGGAGGGGTGCAGGGCTCGGTCGACCTCGTCTCGAAGACCGACGTCAAGGTGCTGCTCCCTCGGGGCGGGACGGAGAAGCTCACGGGCAAGATCGTCTATGAGGGGCCGGTGATTGCGCCGGTCGAGGCGGGCGCGGGCATCGGGCGTCTGGAGGTGAAGCGCGGAAACGCCGTCGTGCTGGAGCAGCCGCTCGAGGCGGCCGAATCCGTCGCCGAGGGTTCGCTGTCGAGCCGCGCTTTCGACGCCGTTTACGAATACGCCGCCGCGAAGATCCACGAAAAGCTCAACAAGAAGAAATGAACGCGGCCGCGCCGGCTGAAAGAGGCCGGTTCATCACTTTCGAGGGCGGCGAGGGCGCCGGGAAGTCGACGCAGCTAGCGAGGCTCTCGGAACATTTGCGCGGGCGGGGGATCGAAGTGGTGGCGACGCGCGAGCCCGGCGGCACGCCCAAGGCCGAAAAGTTGCGCGAGGTTCTCCTCTCGGGCCGCATTGCTCCGCTCGGGCCGCTCGCCGAGGCCGCGCTTTTCGCCGCAGCGCGGATCGACCATGTAGAAAGCCTGATCGCGCCGGCGCTGGCGCGCGGGGCCTGGGTGCTCAGCGATCGTTTCGCGGACTCGACCCGCGCATATCAGGGGGCGCGCGGCGGCGTGGACGATGCGTCGATCTCGCTGCTGGAGCGGGCGGCGATCGGAAATGTCCGGCCGGATCTCACCATCATCCTCGATCTGCCGCCTCAGGAGGGTCTCGCGCGGGCCGCCAGCCGAAGGGCGGCGGGCGTGGCGCCCGACCGTTTCGAGGCGGAGGAGGAGCTTTTCCACGAAGAGCTGCGGCGCGCCTTTCTCGATATCGCCGAGCAGGAGCCCGAGCGCTGCTGTGTCGTGAACGGCGCGCTGGCGGCGGATGAAGTCGCTCAGGCGATCCGCCAGCTCGTCGACGCCCGCTTTCTCTCGCGCCTCGGCGAAGCAGCCGCCGAATGAGCAAGGAAGTCTCCGGACCACCCGAGAGCGATCGCTATGACGACGCGCCGCATCCGCGCGAGACGCTGGCATTTTTCGGCAATGCGGCGGCCGAGCGCGAATTGCTGGACGCCTACCGCCGCAACCGGATGGCGCAGGCCTGGATCATCGGCGGGCCGGAGGGGATCGGAAAGGCGACGCTCGCCTGGCGCCTCGCGCGCTTCCTCCTCGCGCATCCCGAGCCCCACGCGCCGGCGGTGCAGGGGGCGGTGAGCCTCGCTGTGCCGGCGGATCATCCGGCCGCGCGCCGCATCTCGACCATGGCGCTGGCCGACATCTTCCTGCTGCGTCGCGAGTGGAACGAAAAGACCAAAAAGCACTTCACCGAAATCCGCGTCGACGATGTGCGCGAGATCGCCCGCTCTTTCCATCAGGGCTCGGGGACGGGCGGCTGGCGCATCGCCATCGTCGATTGCGCCGATGATCTCAACCGCAGCGCGGCGAATGCTCTGTTGAAGCTGGTCGAGGAGCCACCAGAGCGTTCCCTCTTCCTTTTCATCGCGCATCAGCCGGGGCGAATCCTTCCGACGATCCGCTCACGCTGCCGCAAGCTCATGCTCGGCGCCTTGACCGAAGCGGAGACCGTTGCGGCCGTCGAGGCGCTGGGCGCGCCATGGTCGGATCGATCGAAAAGTGAGATCGAGGCCGCAGCCGCGCGCGCCGAAGGCTCCGTGCGCGAGACGCTGCGCCTTTTGAGCGGCGACGCCATGGCTTTCGACGCCGGCGTCGCGCGGCTGTTCGACCGCCTGCCGCAAGTAGACTGGCTCGGGGTGCACATGCTCGCCGACAAGATCACCGGTCGCGACAATGAGGACGCTTACGAGACCTTCATGCGCGCACTGCAACGGCACCTCGACTCGCGCGTCCGCGCGCTGGCCCAGGCCGGGGCGGCGCCTGCCCGGCTCGTCGGCTATGCGCGCGCATGGGAAGAGATCCGCGAAATCGCCCGCGAAACAGAAGTCTTCAACTTCGACAAGCGCGCGATGGTGCTGGGCGTATTCGAGCGATTAATGCGTCTGTAAACATATCTGAAAAATAAGGTTCAAGATAACTTTAGCTTGAGCATTTCCTGCCAATTTCAGCTCCGACCAGATCGGGGCTGCATAATGAAGCGACCAGTCAACGAATTCGTTTCCGACCATCGCGGCAATGTCGTGATGCTCTTCGGGCTGTCGGTCATCCCTGTCATGATGATGGCCGGCGCAGCCGTCGACTATGCGCGCGGCGTCACGACGCACAAGGTTCTCCAACAGGGAGCCGACACGGCCGCGCTCGCGGTCGCGTCGAGAATCACCGCCGCCACTTCAACCGCAGACGCCATCAAGCAGGCCCAGAACGTCTTGCGCTCCGCCAGCCAACGCCTCGCCGCCGCGACGATCAGCAACGCCACGATCTCGGCGGACAGAAAGACGTTTTGCATCGACGCGCAGGTCAGCATTCCGACCATGATCATGAAGATTGCGCGCATCGACTCGATGGCGCCTGCCGTGATGTCCTGCGCCGAAATCGGCGGCGGCTCGACCAATTACGAGATTGCGCTCGCGCTCGACAACTCCGGCTCGATGAACGAGAGCGCGGGGGGAGCGACCAAAATTCAGTCCCTGAAAACGGCCGCGACGAATTTCGTCAACTCGATGTTCGCGAAGTCGCCCGGAAAGGTGAAGATCGCGATCACGCCCTTCGCGGGTCTCGTCATTCCGGTAGACCCGACCGTTGCGGCGAACAGGGCGCTGCCGTGGATCGACGTCAATGGGCTGTCCTCCCAGCACTGGATCACTTTCGGCGGCAAGGCGAACGCCAACGCCGCGGGCTTCACGAGCCGTTTCAATGTGTTCTCTAATCTGAAATCCCAGCGCGCCGACTGGGATTTCGGCGGCTGCTACGAGCCGCAGCCCTATCCGATGAATGTTACCGAGACGGCGCCGACGGCCGGCAATGCGGAAACGCTCTTCGTGCCCTATCTGGCCCCGGACGAGCCGGACTCATCGGCCTATGAAAACAATTACCTGAACGACGACGGCGGGGGCTGCAGCCTTTGGACCTTCGGCGGCTGGACCGATCTGACTCGCACATGCAAATACAAACCCGCGACCGGCTGGACCAGCGGGATCTGGAGCTGGTTCGGCGCCACCGCCGGGAATGGCTGGACCGGCGGCGTCTTCGCTTCGAGAGGCGGCGCCTTCAACGGGCCGAACGGGATGTGTCCCAACGCCGCGACGCAAACGGCGCTCCAGCTCACGCCAACGCAATCGACCATTACGGCAAAAATCGCGCAACTCACTGCCGCGGGCGACACAAATCTGCATGAAGGAGTGATGTGGGCCTGGCGCTCGATTTCGCCAAATCCGCCATTCAGCGCGGGCAGCGCCTACAACACCGCGGGCGTCCGAAAAATTCTCGTGCTGATGACCGACGGCTACAACAACTGGACCAGCAACACCAACACGGTCGGCGGCTCCTATTACGAAGCGCTTGGCTATTACAGCTACAATGGCGCGAAGAACAGACGGCTCCCCGACGGCACGCAGGGAAATGGCGTCGACTATCAGTCGCAATTGGACGGGGCGGCGAATAGCTGGACGGATTACAAATCCGTGTCCCGGCAGGCGCAGGACGAGTTGACGCGCCAATCGTGCGAGAACGCCAAGGCGAAGGGGATCGAAATCTATTCGATCGCCTTCTCGGTCTCTACCAACCCGATCGACGCCGCCGGCATCAATCTGCTCAAGAGCTGCGCCACGAATGCGGATCATTATTTGCTGGCGACCGACTCCACGCAGATCGACCGCGCCTTTTCGCAGATAGCCATGAATCTCTCGAAACTGCGGCTGTCGCGTTGAGTCGAGGCGAAGGCGCTATTTGCACGCCTTCGGCTTCTCGCGGGATAGGATGAAGGTCTTGTGCGCGGCGTCGGAGAACGACTTCCGATCCAGATCGCCACTCTTCGCATCCGCTTCGAAGCCGATGTAGTCGATAACCTCCAGCCGAAGCTTGTCGCCGTCAGCGGTCGCGCGAACATGCCCGCTGTCGCCGTCGAGGTCACAACGCAGGGAGGCGCCCTCGGGTTTACACGGGCCTCCGGCGTCCCATGGACGCTTGTCGCCCTTGAGATGGACACGGACCCCGTACTGCGGGGGATCGTAATCGCCTTCCACCCGTTCGAACTGGATTCGCCGGATGATCTGGCGCGGGTTTTTCGCCAGATGGTCGGCGTCGTAGACGCGGACGTAGCATCCTTGCAATTGCGCGGCCTCCGCCCGCGCCGCCAGCGCGGCGATAATCGCGAGAGCTGCGACGGCCAGTTTCTTCCGCGTCATTCCTTGATCCCCACGGCCTCTTCCAGCAGTTGCATCACTGCCTGCGGGTCGCGGGGAAATCCTGCGCGGATCCATTGAGCCTGCAGAGACTTCAGCACGGCGCCAAGCTCGCGTCCCGGCGCCACGCCCCGCGCGATGAGATCCGCGCCCCGGATCGGGAAGGCGGGGGCAGGGTTCTCGTCGAGATATTTTGCCGCCTCGAGCCACTGCGGATCATCCGGCGCGGCTGCGCTCTCGGCGAAAGCCAGCGCCAGAGCGTCGGCCGCGGCGCGCGCGCCGCAGATGAACAGCATCTCCCGCAGATGCGAGACCGGCGGCGGGCGCTCGATCCCATGAAGCGCCGCAAGCGTGCGGGCGGCGGCGGAAAGCCGCGACCATTCGTCGTTGGAAAGGCGCAGCCGATCCCGCAGCCGCTCCGCGTCCTCGACCGTCAGCACGGCGAAGGCGGCAAGGCGCAGGACCGCGTCGGGTTTCTTTCCCTGCGCGGCCTCGAAAGCGGCGAGCCGCTCAAGTCGCGCCGGGTAGCCCATGCCGAGAATGACCTCGATCACCCCGGCCTGCGACATGGCCCGCACCACCTCCGGCGCGCGGCGGGCCGGGAGCAGTTTCACCAGTTCGGCCCGAACGCGCTCGCGCGACAGCCGGGCGAGATTCTCGCGCGCGATGATCGATTCGTGCAACCCTTCGCGGTCGAAGGCGCCTTCGCCGTGGGACGCGTTGAAGCGGAAGAAACGCAGGACGCGCAGATAATCCTCGCGGATTCGCGTCGCCGCGTCGCCGATGAAGCGGATGCGCCGGGCTTCCAGATCCGCAATCCCGCCCGTGGGGTCGTGCAGTTCGCCGTCGGGCGTCAGCGACAGGGCGTTGACCGTAAAGTCGCGGCGCCTTGCGTCCTGGTCGAAATCGCCGCCGAAGCGGACCTTGGCGAAGCGGCCATCGGTCTCGACGTCTTCCCGCAATGTCGTGACTTCGAAGGGCGTTCCGGCGACGACGATCGTCACCGTGCCATGCTCGATGCCCGTCGGGACGCCCTTCAGTCCCGCATCCCGCGCCGCCGCGAGCACGTCCTCGGGCAGGGCGGTCGTCGCCAGATCGATCTCATGCGGCGGAAGCCCGAAAAGGGCGTCCCGCACGGCCCCGCCGACGACGCGGGTCTCGCCGCCCGTTTTCGCCAGAGCGGCGAAAAGCGTCGCGAGGCGCGGATCATCGAGCAGCCTTTGCGCGAGGTTCATTGAAAGCGGCCCGGCACAAGCTTGCCGTTCTCGACATGGGCGGGGACATAGACGCCCTGATTGCGCTCGGTCAGGCCGAGCGCCAGCATCCCCCCGATGGCGACGACGAGCCCCGCGATCGTCAGCAGCGAAACGATCCTGCCGTGCCAGAGTTCGCGCACGAATGGCCAGCGCCGCTGCAGCAGATGAAACAGCGCATAGGCGACGAAGGGGGTCAGAAAGAGAAGGGCGGTTTCGACAACTGCGCGCCACATGGGCGATGGGGCCTTTCCGGCGATTGAAACGACGGTCCTCTTATACATGTTTGGCGCGCATGGCGGCCATCAATCGCGCCGCCGCCACAATTCGCGCGCCTTCGCTGTTAAGTATGGCCGCCGAAGCTGAAGGCGCGTTCGCTTTCCTGATCGACAAAGCTCCCCGGCGAACTAAGTTGGAAACGACTGCGGCCCGCCGCGACTTAGCAGAGAATCCCCGACACATGACCTCACCCGAACTTGCGCCGACCTCGCTCGAGACCGCCGTCGTCGAATCCGCCGAACGCGCGCTGGACCATATCGGCCGCGCCCGGGCCGCCATCGGCGCCGTCATCTTCGGACAGGACGAGGTGGTGGAGCAGGCGCTGGTGACGATCCTCGCTGGCGGCCACGGCCTGCTCGTCGGCGTGCCGGGTCTCGCCAAGACCAAGCTTGTCGAGACGCTCGGCAAGGTCCTGGGGCTCGCCGAGCAGCGCGTGCAGTTCACGCCCGACCTTTTGCCCGCCGACATCATCGGCTCGGAGGTGCTGGAGGAGGGCGCCGATCGCTCGCGCTCTTTCCGCTTCATCAAGGGGCCGATCTTCGCGCAGCTCCTTATGGCGGACGAAATCAACCGCGCCTCGCCGCGCACGCAGTCCGCCCTGTTGCAGGCGATGCAGGAGCACCATGTCAGCGTCGCCGGCAAGCGCTACGACCTGCCGCGCCCCTTTCATGTGCTCGCGACGCAAAATCCGCTGGAGCAGGAAGGCACCTATCCGCTGCCGGAGGCGCAGCTCGACCGCTTCCTGATGCAGATCGACGTGCATTATCCCGACCGGGCCAGCGAGCGCCGCGTGCTTCTGGAGACGACCGGCGAGAAATCCGTCGATCCGGCTCAGGCTCTCGACGCCGAGGAGTTGATGGCGACGCAGCGCCTCGTGCGGCGGCTGCCGGTCGGCGACAAGGTGGTGGACGCGATCCTTGATCTCGTGCGCGCCGCCCGTCCCGACGACGGCGATCCGGCCATCGCGCCGCATGTCGCCTGGGGGCCGGGGCCGCGCGCCGCACAGGCGCTGATGCTCGCCACCCGCGCCCGCGCGCTCGCCACGGGTCGCCTCGCGCCTTCGCTCGACGACGTGGCCGTGCTCGCCGCGCCGGTGCTGCGTCACCGCATGGCCCTGAATTTCGCCGCCCGGCGCGAGATGAGCGTCTCCGACCTCATCGACAAGCTCGTCGCGCGGATCGGGTGACATGAGCCTTTTCGGCAGTGTCGAGACGCGCTCGTACGACTCTGCGACGCGCGGGGTGGCGGACGCAGCCGCGGCGGCGGATCTCGCCGCGCGTCTTCCGCGCCTCGTCGCCCGCGCGCATGAGATCGCGGCGAGCGTCGCCTATGGCGTTCACGGCCGCAAGCGCGCCGGGGTTGGCGAGACCTTCTGGCAATATCGCCCCTTCATGTCCGGCGAGGCGGCCCATCGCATCGACTGGCGCCGCTCCGCGCGCGGCGACCAGCTTTACGTGCGCGAGCGTGAATGGGAGGCTGCGCATGACTATTTCATCTGGATGGACTGCTCGCCTTCCATGGCCTTCGCCTCGTCGCTCGCATCAGACGACAAGCTGGCGCGGGGCGTGACGCTCGGGCTGGCGCTCGCCGACGTTCTCGTCCGTGGGGGCGAGCGGGTAGCTGCGCTCGGGCTCACCGCGCCTGTTTCTGCGCGCGACGTGATCGACCGGCTGGCCCGCGCTCTCTATGAGCGCGCTGGAGAGACGGCGCGGGACGAACTGCCGCCGCAGGCGCCGCTGCGGCCCCGCGCCCGTGTGGTGTTGATTTCGGACTTTCTCACCGAGCCGGAAGCGCTCGCCATGAGGCTGCGCCAGTTTGCGGACGCCGGCGCCTCCGGCGCGCTGCTGTTGATCATCGACCCGAGCGAGGAAAGCTTCCCCTTCGCCGGAGAAACCATGTTCCTCGACACGGACGGCGGCCCGGCTTTCCACGCCGGCGACGCCCGAAGCCTGCGAGCGGCCTATGCTCAACGGTTCGACGCCCATCGCGAGGCGGTGCGCGCCGCGGCGCGGGGCGCTGGTTTCCTTTGCCTTCAGCATCATACCGACCGGCCGGCTGCGGAGGCGGCGCTGACGCTCGCCATGGGTCTGCTCGGAGCGGGCTCCTCCGGCGTGGAGGAGCGGCGCTGATGGGCGGCCTTTCCTTTGCCGCGCCGCTGGCGCTGGTCGGACTTGCGAGCCTGCCACTGATCTACTGGCTGCTGCGGATTACGCCGCCACGCCCGCGGGAGATCATCTTTCCGCCGACGAAAATCCTGCGCGAGCTGAAGCCGGACGAAGAAACCCCCTCCCGGACGCCATGGTGGCTCACGGCCCTGCGACTGGCGCTCGCCGCCGCGATAATTCTCGCCATGTCCGGACCAGTGTGGAGCCCCACCGGCGCGGTGGTCATGTCCTCCGCGCCGACGCTCGTCGTGTTCGATGATGGGTGGCCCACGGCGCCGACATGGGATCGGCGGATCAGCGCCGCCGGCGCCATCATCGAGAGCGCGGCGAGATCGGGCGCGCCCGTCGCTATTGCGGCCGTCTCCGAACCCGCGGCGCCGACGCTTACAGACGGCGCGCGCGCGCTGGAGAAGTTACGGTCGGCGCGCCCAAAGCCCTTTCTCGCGGATCGTCGCGCGGCGGCGGCGCATGTTTCGGCGTTCGCAAAGTCACATGCAGGCGTGCGAATCGTGTGGCTCAGCGATGGACTCGCGCAGGGCGAGGCGGGGGCCTTCGCGAAAGCGTTGAAAGACGCCGCCGACGCCGGCGCGCGCGTAGAGGCGCTGACGGATGAACATGTTCCGAAGGCTCTCGCGGTGCCATCCAATGACGCGAGCGCGCTCAGCGTAGATGTGCTTCGCGCCAGCGTCTCGGACGGCGGCGCTTCCGTCATCGCCATTGACGCCAAGGGTCAGACCATTGGTCGGGCCGCCGTCGACTTCGGCTCGTCGCTGCGCGTGAAGGCGCGGCTCGATCTGCCGGTCGAGCTGCGCAATGACGTGAGCCAGCTACGCATCGAAGGCGAAAACTCCGCCGGCGCCGTGGCGCTTCTCGACGCGCGCTCGAAAGTCAAACGCATCGCACTCGTCGGCGGCGCAGGTCTCGACGAGGCGCAGCCCCTGCTTTCGCCACTTTACTATCTCGAAAAGGCGCTCGCGCCCTTCGCGCAATTGCGCCAAGCCCGTCCGGGCGCGGTGGAGCCGGTGCAGACGCTGCTCGCCGAGCGGCCAAATGTGATGGTTCTGGCCGACGTGGGCCTTGCGCCGGGGGAGACCTATGACGCGCTCGCGAAATTCGTCGACGACGGCGGGACGCTGGTGCGCTTCGCCGGTCCGCGTCTCGCCAACGCCGCCGATGATCTGCTGCCCGTGCGGCTGCGCCGCAACGGCCGCGTGCTCGGCGGCGCCATGTCGTGGGAGACGCCAAAGGCGCTGAGCGATTTCGATGCGACGAGCCCCTTCGTCGGCCTGCCGGCGTCGAAGGACGTCAGCGTGCAGCGGCAGGTGCTGGCTGAGCCGGACCCCGGTCTTGTCCAGAAGACATGGGCGCGCCTTTCCGACGGAACGCCGCTCGTCACCGCCGAAAAACGCGGCAAGGGGCTCATCGTGCTCTTCCACGTCAATGCCGACACGAGCTGGTCGAATCTGCCGATTTCCGGCCTCTTCGTCGACATGCTGAAGCGCATCTCCGCGATGGCGGGCGAGTCGACCCGGCTTGCCGATGAAGACGAGTCCGCGCCGATGGAAGACCGTCGAATGCTGCCGCCGCTGCGCGCGCTCGACGGTTTCGGCGCGCTCGGCGCTCCCGGGCCGACCGCGCGGCCGATCCCGGCCGATTTCGCCGGCCCCGCCAGCGCCGAACACCCGCCGGGTCTTTACGGCGCCGGCGACGCCTTTGTGGCCGTGCAGGCGCTGAGGGCGGGAGATGAGTTGCAGCAATTCGACTTTGCCGGCGCCGGCCTGACGACCAGCGCTTTGAAATCGGGAGCGCCGGTCGATTTCCGCGGGCCTCTCCTTGCCGGCGCGCTCGCCGCCTTCGTCGCCGACGCGCTGATCGTGCTCGTTCTCTCCGGAAAGTTGCGATTGCGGTCTCTCGCGACGGCCGCGGGGGCCGTGTTTATGCTCTCCGTATCGGCTCATATGGATTACGTAAGAGCGGAGACGCCGGCGAAGCCGGTCGTTACGCAGCGCGACAGGGAGGCGGCGCTGAACGCGCGTCTCGCCTATGTCGTCTCGGGCGACGCAGGGGTCGATGAAGTCTCGCATCTGGGGCTCGAAGCGCTGTCGAAGGCGTTGTCGCTTCGCACCTCCTTCTCGCCGGGCGATCCGGTGGGAGTCGATCCGGCGAAGGATGAGCTGGCTTTTTATCCCATGCTCTACTGGCCGATCGTCGCCTCGGCCCCGCAGCCTGCGGCCCGGACCGTGGCGAAGATCGCGGCCTACATGCGACAGGGCGGCACCGTCATATTCGATACGCGCGACGCGCTCGCGCAACGTCCCGGCGACGCGGCGACGCCGGAAACATTGTGGCTGCGCGAACTGACCAAGGGGCTCGACGTCCCCGAACTGGAAGTCGTGCCGCGCGATCATGTGATCACCAAGACATTCTATCTGCTCGACGGCTTCGTGGGTCGTTACGCCAGCGGCGAGACATGGGTCGAGGCGCTTCCTCCCGAGCCCAAGGACTCGGCCGCGCGGCCGGTGCGCGCCACCGACAGCGTCTCGGCGATCGTCATCACCTCGAACGACCTTGCGGGCGCCTGGGCGCAGGACAAGCGTGGCCAGCCGCTCTTTCCACTCACGCCGGGCGGCGCCCGCCAGCGCGAGATGGCGCTGCGCGGCGGCGTGAATCTCGTGATGTATACGCTCACCGGCAACTATAAATCCGACCAGGTGCATGTGCGCGACCTGCTGGAGAGGCTGGGGCAGTGACCGACCTCACTTTCGCCTTTTCGCCGCTTCTGCCGTGGCCCGCGCTCGCGGCCGCGGGCGTCATCGGCGCTCTCGTTCTCATTTTCGCCGCCGCCAAAGGGCAGCGCGGAGCGGCTTTGCGCGCGCTCGCGCTGGCGCTGATCCTCACGGCCCTTGCGGACCCTTCGCTCGTGCGAGAAAAGCGCGATCCGCAGAAGACCGTTGTCGCCGTGGCGCTCGACAAGAGCGAGAGCCAGAACTTTGGCGGGCGGACAGCGCAGACGGAGGAGGCGCGCAAGGCGCTCGACGCGGCGCTCGCCAAATTCGGCGACGTTGAAACACGCGTCATAACCGCGACCAATGACGCCAGCGGAAATGACGGCACAAAGCTTTTCGGCGCCCTTTCCGAGGCGCTGAAGGATGTGCCGCCCGAGCGCATCGGCGCGGCAATACTCGTTACGGATGGCGTCATCCACGACATCCCGGCAAAAGCCGAGGCGCTCGGGTTCAAGGCGCCGGTGCATGCGCTCATTACCGGCAGGGAGGGCGAGCGCGACAGGCGCATCGAACTCGTCGAGGCGCCGCGCTTCGGCATCGTCGGCAAGGACCAGACGATCCGCGCCCGCGTGATCGACACCGGCGGAGACGGCGCGCGCGCGCCGATCACTGTGCGCCGCGACGGCGAGTTGCTGCCGACCTACAGCCCCGTGCCGGGCGACATCGTCAACATTCCCGTGCGCGTCGCCCACGGCGGGTCGAACATCGTGGAGCTGGAAGTTCCGGCCGCGCCGGGCGAACCGACGCTCGTCGACAACAAGGCGGTTGTCGCGATCGAGGGCGTGCGCGACCGGCTGAAGGTCTTGCTCGTGTCCGGCGAGCCGCATCCGGGCGAGCGAAGCTGGCGCAACCTGCTGCGCGCCGACGCCAATGTCGAGCTGGTGCATTTCACCATTTTACGCCCGCCGGAAAAGCTCGACATCACGCCGGCGAGCGAACTGTCACTGATCGCTTTTCCGACGGCCGATCTCTTCGGGCGCAAGATCAACGAGTTCGATCTCATCATCTTCGACCGCTACTCGAACCAGACATTGCTGCCCTCGATCTATTTCGAGAATATCGCGCGCTATGTCGAGAAGGGCGGCGCCTTCCTCGCGGCGGTGGGGCCCGATTACGCCACGCTGCGCGGCCTCTATTACTCGCCGCTCGAAAACATCCTGCCCGCCCGCCCGGACGGCGCGCTGTTCGAACAGGCGTTCAAGGCGCGCGTCAGCAAGGACGGCGAGAAACATCCTGTTACTCGCGGGCTTGCAGGCGCCAGATCCGATCCTCCGGCCTGGGGCGAGTGGTTCCGGCAGGTCGACGCCAATGTGCTGAAGGGAACGTCGATTCTCTCGGGCGCGCGCGACAAACCGCTGCTGGTGCTGTCACATGAGGGCAAGGGCCGCGTCGCTCTGCTGCTGTCCGATCAGATCTGGCTGTGGGCGAGGGGTTATGACGGCGGCGGACCGAACGCCGATCTCACGCGCCGCCTCGCGCATTGGCTGATGAAGGAGCCCGATCTCGAGGAGGAGGCGCTGCGCGCGAGCGCCCGCGGCCGCGAGGTGACCGTAGAGCGCCAGAGCCTGAAGGACGTGGCTGCGCCCGTCATGGCGACGGCGCCTTCCGGCGCCCGGGAGGAGATTGCGGTGACGCAGAGCGAGCCGGGCCTGTGGCGCGCGCATTTCGACGCGAAGGAAATGGGCCTGTGGCGCTTCGAGAGCGACGGCCTTACGGCCCTCGTAAATGTCGGGCCGGCGAACCCGCGCGAATTCCGCGAGGTGGCGTCCACCACCGAGAAGCTGCAGCCCCTCGCCGAAGCGACGGGCGGCACGGTGCGGCGCCTGAGCAGGAACAGCGACGCCGTGACCATGCCCCGCGTCGTCGAGATGCGCGAAGCCAACCGCTATGGCGGCGCGGACTGGATCGGCGTTCGCCAGACGGGCGCCTCGACGCTCGTTGGCGTGGAAGTGACGCCACTGGGCCTCGGTCTGTGGGCGATGCTGGCGCTCCTGGGCGTGGTCGTGGCGGCGTGGGGCTGGGAGGGGAGCCGCCCGCTCAACGGCCGTCGTTGAAATAGCCGTTGGCGTAGCCCTGACGGAAAAGCATTTCATTGCGGCCGTCGAATTCGCCCTGATGGCGCCGGTATTCGGCGCTCAGACCCGCGGCCTTGTCGGCTTTTCCCGCGGCGATTCCCGCCTTGTAGGAATCGCACCCTCCCTGGTCCGCGGCTCCCGGACAGCCTGAGAGGTTGCCGGAAGGGGGCGTGGCGGCGGGCGTAGCGAGCGGCTGCCGCGCGGGCTGATTGCAGGCGGCGAGGGCGAGCAGGGCGGCGCAAATGAGGAAATAACGCGTCAAGTCAGAACTCCATTGCCGTGGTTTTTTCCCAATGACGCGCTGATTTGGCCAAAATTTGATCGCCGGGGGCGTCGGCGTCGCTCGCGGTTGGGCAAATCGCGTAATCTGTTGCGGTCGCACCGGGAGATTCGCCTTTGCCCCTCTACCGCTCAATCGGCCTCATGTCCGGCACCTCCATGGACGGCGTCGACGTCGCGCTCGTCGAGACGGACGGCGACGCGGCCATAACGCTCGGGCCGACGGGGCACTATCCCTATACCGATCCCGACCGCGCGCTGTTGCGCAATGCGCTCGCCGAGGCCGCGACGCTGGAGGACCGCGACGCGCGGCCGGGCGTGCTGGCTTTCGCGGAAAAGATGGTGACAGACCGCCATGCGGAGGCGGTCGAGACCTTCCTGCGCGATAATGCGATCGAGGCCGGCGGCGTCAATATCGTCGGCTTCCACGGCCAAACCGTGCTGCATCGGCCCAAGCAGAAGCTCACTATCCAGATCGGCGACGGGCAGGTGCTCGCGAACCGCCTCGGCATTGACGTGGCTTACGATTTCCGCGCCGCCGACATCGCCGCAGGCGGGGAGGGCGCGCCGATCGTGCCGGTGTTTCACCGGGCGCTCGTCATGGCCGGCGGCATGAAGGGCGAGGTGGCGCTGCTCAATATCGGCGGCGTCGCCAATGTGACCTATGTGGCCGACGGCGAGGAGCCCATCGCCTGCGACACCGGCCCCGGCAATGCGCTGATCGACGATCTGATGCTCCAGCGCACCGGCGCGCCAATCGACCGCCATGGCCATATGGCGGCGCGGGGGCGGGTGAACGAGGCGGCGCTGTTGCGCATGCTCGCGCATCCGTTCTTCGACCAGCCGCCGCCGAAGTCTCTGGACCGCAACGCCTTTGCGCTCGACGCCGTGAGCAAGCTCTCGACCGAGGACGCCGCCGCGACGCTCACGGCCTTCACGGCGGCTTCCGTGCTGAGGCTTTTTCCGCATCTGCCGAACCAGCCGCAACTGCTCATCGTCTGCGGCGGCGGCGCGCGCAATCCGATACTCGTGCGCGAACTGGTGATGCGCCTGCCGTGCAAGGTCACGACGGCCGACGCCGTCGGCTGGTCCGCCGACTCCATGGAGGCGCAAGCCTTCGCCTATCTCGCCGCGCGGGTTCTGGAGGGATTGCCGCTCACATTCCCGACAACGACCGGCGCGCCATCGGCCTTGCCCGGCGGCGTGCTGGCGCGGGCGCCGGACGACTGATGGAAAAGCTGCGCGTCTGAGATTTCGCCAACGATAAATTCATCATTCTCGGCAATGAGTGATCGAAGCGGAGCCGGAGCCGTTTCGATGCCGACGCATAGCCCACCGCAGAACCGCCCCCGCGAATGGTTCGCCACACGACGCAGCCTCTTGCTCGGTGCGATGGGCGTCACGGCTCTGGGCGCCGGCGGCGCCGTCGTCGAACATGTCTGGAAGAAGAAGGATATTTCGGCGCGGCTCTTCAATCCCTTCTCGATCGGGAAGTTCGAGCTTGCGGCCGTGCCGGGCCTGCTCGACGCCGAGGGCAAGCCCGTGCCGGGTTTCTCCAGCGCCGATCTCGCGGGGAAACGCTCGCTTTTGAATGTCTGGGCGTCCTGGTGCCCGAGCTGCCGGGCGGAGCATCCGCTGTTGATGGCGCTGGCGAAGCGCAATCTCGCGCCGATTTACGGCGCGGATGTAAAGGATCCGCCCGAACGCGCCAGATATTTTCTGGCGAGGCATGGAAATCCCTTCGTCGCCGTCGGCGCCGACGAGCGGTCTTATCTGCAGCGCGCGCTCGGGGCCCGGGGCGTGCCGGCGACTTTTGTCGTGGGACCGGGACCCGTCGTCGAGTGGTCGACCTATGATCCGCTCGACGAGGAAACGATCGAGAAAGAGATCGTTCCGAGGCTTCTGGCGAAGGTGGGGTGATCGCGAGCCCGAAGGCTCGCGACGTCTTCAGTCGCCGCGCGCGGGAATGGCGATGCGCGGCGGATTGCCCAGGCGCTTGTCGAGATAGGCGTCGACATGGGCGATCAGCGGCTCGACCTTGTTCTCGAAGAAGTGGTTGGCGCCCTCGACCACCGCGTGCTCGATGAGGATGCCCTTCTGCGTCTTGAGCTTCTCGATCAGCCCCGTCACTTCCTTCAGAGGCGCCACGCGGTCCTGGTCGCCGTGGATGAAGAGGCCCGAGGACGGGCAGGGCGCGAGGAAGGAGAAATCGAATCTGTTCGCCGGCGGGGCGACCGAGACGAAACCCTCGATCTCCGGCCGGCGCATGAGCAACTGCATGCCGATCCATGACCCGAAAGAGACACCGGCGATCCAGCAGGCGCGCGCCTCGGGGTTGACGGCTTGCGCCCAGTCAAGCGCGGCGGCGGCGTCGGAGAGTTCGCCCGAGCCGTGGTCGAAAGAGCCCTGCGAGCGGCCAACGCCCCGGAAATTGAACCGCAGCACGGAGAAACCTCGCTCCGCGAAGGCGTAATAAAGATGGTAGACGATCTGGTTGTTCATCGTCCCGCCGAACTGGGGATGCGGATGCAGCACGATGGCGATCGGCGCCCCGCGGGTGGCGGACTGATGGAACCGGCCTTCCAGCCGGCCGGCCGGACCGGTGAAGATGACTTCGGGCATTTGGAAATCCCTGTGGAAAAAGGGCAGGCGCGCGTTCTAGCACGCGGGGGCGTGTGAATTGCAAGGAATTTCGTCATCGGCCGATCAGTAAGCGAGCCGCATCGGGGGCCACTTTAAAGCTTAGCTGGGGTGTGGCAGACTCCGGGAGCGCGTGGGCCTTGGGACCGAGCCGAGTCGGCTTTTTCCGCTTTTGGGCCCCGCCTTGGTGACCGCAACAGAAATATTTTCAGATTGAGGGGGCTTATGATGAAAATGCGCTTTGTCGTCGTGTCTGGCTTGCTGCTGATGACCTGCGCCGCGCAGGCGGCAGGCGTGAGAAAGACGAAACTCTTTGCCGCAAATGACTCGGCGCTTGCAGGTTACGTCGCCACTCCGCCTGCCGGCTGGGCTCTAAACTACACTTTTGGCCCCGCGTCGCCAGCGACGGCCGTAACGCAGCAATTTTATGCGATAACCAACGCTTCTACCCTGACTTCCCCGACAACGCTCCCGCCGAAGGCCGCGATAACAATCCTGGGTCCCGCGGGCGCGATCGTCTCGAAGGAGTTGCTCCCGGCTGCCGGACAGACGGTCCTCGCTGACTGCAAGATTTTGAATCCGGCTACTGGGCTAAACAATGTTTGCCCGGCGCCGACCGTCGCAATGGTGGGCCTTCCGCAGTCGCTTCCCGGAAGAATGCTCGTTTCAATGATGAAAACGACATACACGATGAATTTCCCCACGGGGTTCAAGGTATGGACGTTTGCATTCGATCCGGCTGCGCCGATCGGGAGCGTCGACCGCTGGACACAGATCGACCTCCGGACGATCTCGACCGCGAATGTCGCCTCGCTGGGGTCCGGCTTTGCGAATGTGTTTCTGAACTATCTGTCGGTAAACACGAATGTTTATGTGTTTACGAGGGAAAACGCGACGTCTACGAGCGTGTTTAGGGTGACGAACAAGTAAAGCGCTCGGGCCGCCTGCGTAACAGCCGAAACAGGACAGCCGTCGCCTGACGTGAGCAGGCGGCGGCTTTTTTCGGGATGCCGGCCAGCGATGCTGAACTGACCTTTCGATCGAACGCCTGTCCGACCGGATCTGTCGGGGGACTACCGCGGCTCCCGCGCGGTCCCCACATCTTACGCATGGCCCGGAAACTCATCCTCGTTTCGTTGAGCTTACTTACCGTCGCGCTCCTTGTGCTGGCGACGATCAATTTCACCCCCGCCCTCGATGGCTGGCGCATGCTTCGTGCGGCCGACGATCCCGCGGCCCTGACTGACGCGCAGCTCGACAAGTCCCTGACGCCCGCACGCTTTTCCGAGGAACTCGATGCGGCGCTTGTATCGCGAGACGAGGACCTGGCGGCGAGTTTCATCGAACTCGGCGCCGAGCGCGGGTTTGCTCCCAGCGCCGCCCAGAACGAGCGTCTGGAGGAATTGCGCGCGGGCGCCGGCGGCAAAGTCCTCGAGGAATTCGCGCAGGGCTTCGTGCATGGAAACCGCGACAGCGGCGCCGCTTTCGCCGGCGCGCTGGCGGGTGATCTTACAGGCTACGGCGACGCCCGCGACCTTTGGAACGAGGCGGCGAAGCTGGCGCGAGGCGAGAAGGCGGACGAGCTGGTGATCGGCCTCGCCGCTACGGGTCTCGTGCTAAGCGCGGCCGCCTGGAGCAGCGTCGGCGCGGTGTTGCCGGCGCGTGGGGGATTGACCCTGGTCAAGACCGCTCAGAAGACGGGGCGCCTGACGCGCCCTTTGGCGTCGGCCCTGGCCCGAACGGCCGCCAGGGCGATCGACCGCGAAGCGCTCACAGCCGGGCTCGCCGCTGCAGTGAAACTTGATCTCGCCGCAAGCCGGGCTGCGGCCGCGCGCGTCGTGCGGCCGGGCGCTCTGGCGACGTTCCGCGCGCTTGGCGAAGACGCGGCGGTTCTCTACCGTCAGGCCGGGGCGCGTGGCGCAAATCAGGTTCTCGCCCTCGCGGAAGACGGCGCGCAAGTGCGGAAGGCGGCCCGCCTCGCGGCCGTGAAGGGGGGCAAGACCCGCGCCATCCTCGCTACGCTCGGGCGTTCGGCGCTCGGGCTGGGAGCGCTCGCCGTCACGGCGGCCAATGCGATTTTCGCCTCGCTGGCCGGCCTGCTCGGGCTCGCGATGCTGGCGCAGCGCCTCGGGTTCTGGCTGGGGCGGCGCCTGCGTTTTTCCTGATGGGGCGAGGGCGGCCTCTCCCATATTGCGGCGCCAGCGGCTAAATCTCCCGCATGATGCGCATCTATCTCGACCACAACGCCACATCACCCCTTCGTCCCGAGGCGCGGGAGGCGGCGCTTGCGGCGATGGAGACGCTCGGCAATCCGTCCTCCGTCCACGCCGAGGGTCGGGCGGCCAAGGCGCTACTGGAGAGCGCCCGGAGCCGAATCGCGCAGGGAATCGGGACGGCGCGGCGCAATGTCACCTTCACCAGCGGCGCGACCGAGGCCGCCAATCTGGCGCTGACGCCAATGCTCCAGCGGGGGAAGGAGACCGCGCCGTTCGACCTGTTGCTCGTGGGCGCGGGTGAGCACGCGGCGGTGCTGCAGGGCCATCGTTTCCCCTCCTCGGCGGTGGAATCGGTCCCACTCACGCCCCGGGGTCAGCTTTCGCTGGACGCACTCGACGCCGCGCTCGCCCGCCACCCCGGCAAGCGCCTGATGCTTGCGTTGCAACTCGTCAATAATGAAACCGGAGTCATCCAGCCGGTCCGGGAGGCGGCCGAGCGTGTCCATGCGGCGGGCGGGGTGCTGATTTGCGATGCGACGCAGGCGATCAGTCGGATCGAGACGACATTTGCGACAACTGGCGCTGATCTTTTGTTCTTTTCCTCTCACAAGCTCGGCGGGCCTGCGGGGGCCGGGGCGCTTGCCGTCGCGCGCGACGAACTCCACATATCCGACAAGCTATTACGCGGCGGCGGGCAGGAGTTCGGCCGCCGTGCAGGAACAGAGAATGTCGCCGCGATCGCCGGCTTTGCGGCGGCTTTCGAGGCGGCGCTCTCGGCGACGGGCAAGGAAAATCCGCGACTCGGCGAATTGCGCGGCCTGATCGAATCGCAGATCGCGCAAATCGCGCCGGAAACGCGGTTTTTCGGGGCGGAAGCCCCCCGGACGGCGAACACGAGCGCTTTCGCGATTCCCGGCCTCAGCGCCCAGACGCTGCTGATGTCGCTGGATCTCGAAGGGGTTGCGGTGTCGAGCGGTTCGGCCTGTTCGTCGGGGAAAGTGCGGGAATCCCACGTCCTTGCGGCGATGGGGGCGACAGAAAAAGTAGCTTTGCGCGTCAGTCTGGGTTGGTCTTCGCGCAAAGAGGATGTAGAACAGTTTGGAATGGTTCTTGCGAAAGTCGTGCACCGATTGAGGTCGCGGCGATCCATCGCCTAGAACGGCGGACCGATCGGCCGGCGGGCCTTGAACCCGTCGTGACGAGGAGAAAGAGAAATGGCGGCTCGTCAGGAGACCGTTGCGCGCGTCGAGTCCATCGACGTCGACGCCTATAAGTACGGGTTTACGACCGACATCGAGTCGGAGAAGGCCCCAAAAGGCCTCAGCGAAGACATCGTTCGCTTCATCTCCGCCAAGAAAAACGAACCGGAATGGCTGACCGAATGGCGCCTTGAGGCCTATCGACGCTGGCTCACCATGAGCGAGCCGAACTGGGCGCGGGTTCATTATCCGTCGATCGACTATCAGGATCTCTACTATTACTCGGCGCCGAAATCGACGCCGGGGCCGAAGTCGCTCGACGAGGTCGATCCCGAACTGCTGCGCACCTATGAAAAGCTCGGTATTCCGCTGCGCGAGCAGGAAATTCTCGCCGGCGTCGAGACGCGCAAGGTCGCCGTGGACGCCGTATTCGATTCGGTGTCCGTCGCGACGACCTTCAAGGAAGAGCTGGCCAAGGCGGGCGTGATCTTCTGCCCGATCTCCGAGGCCGTGCAGACTCATCCCGAACTGGTGCGAAAATATCTCGGCTCCGTCGTGCCAGTGACGGACAATTTCTACGCGACGCTGAACAGCGCCGTCTTCTCGGACGGCTCCTTCGTCTATGTGCCGAAGGGCGTGCGCTGCCCGATGGAGCTTTCCACCTATTTCCGCATCAACGAGCAGAAGACGGGGCAGTTCGAGCGCACGCTGATCATTGCGGACGAGGGCTCATACGTGAGCTATCTCGAAGGCTGCACGGCGCCCAAGCGCGACGAAAACCAGCTTCATGCGGCGGTGGTGGAGCTGATCGCGCTGGATGACGCGGAGATCAAATATTCCACCGTGCAGAACTGGTATCCCGGCGACAGCGAGGGCAGGGGCGGCATTTACAATTTCGTAACCAAGCGCGGCGATTGCCGCGGCCGCAACTCGCACATCTCGTGGACGCAGGTGGAGACCGGTTCGGCGATCACCTGGAAATATCCGTCCTGCATCCTGCGCGGCGACAATTCGCAAGGCGAGTTCTATTCGATCGCCGTGTCGAATGGCTATCAACAGGTCGACAGCGGCACGAAGATGATCCATCTCGGCAAGAACACGAAGAGCCGCATCGTCTCGAAGGGCATTTCCGCCGGCAAGTCGCAGAACACCTATCGTGGGCAAGTCTCCGCGCATCGCAAGGCGGAAGGGGCGCGCAATTTCACCCAATGCGACAGTCTGCTGATCGGCCATGACTGCGGCGCGCATACGGTTCCCTACATCGAGTCGAAAAACCCGAGCGCGCAATTCGAGCACGAGGCGACGACGTCGAAGATTTCGGACGATCAGCTTTTCTACGCCATGCAACGCGGCCTTTCGGCGGAGGAAGCGACGGCGCTGATCGTCAACGGCTTCGTGCGCGAGGTGCTGCAGCAGTTGCCGATGGAATTCGCTGTCGAGGCCCAAAAACTGATCTCGATTTCGCTCGAGGGGAGCGTGGGGTGAGGCCTCTCTCGTCCGCTTCGCTCGCAACGCTCTGAACCGGAAACTTGCAATGCTCGAAATCAAGAATCTCCACGTCTCGGTCGGCGACAGGAAAATCCTGAAGGGTCTTACGCTGACCATAAAATCCGGCGAGGTCGCGGCCGTCATGGGGCCGAACGGCACCGGCAAATCGACGCTCTCCTATGTGATCGCGGGCCGCGAAGGC
The DNA here is from genome assembly GCF_000188155.2 of Methylocystis sp. ATCC 49242. Lineage (NCBI taxonomy): Bacteria > Pseudomonadati > Pseudomonadota > Alphaproteobacteria > Hyphomicrobiales > Methylocystaceae > Methylocystis > Methylocystis sp. ATCC 49242. The sequence goes on along the minus strand of NZ_KE124774.1, from coordinate 916,437 downwards.
TATGAAATCACCGAGGGCGAGGTGTTGCTCAACGGCGAGAACATTCTCGAACTCGAGCCGCATGAGCGCGCCGCGCGCGGCCTGTTTCTCGCCTTCCAGTATCCGGTCGAAATTCCCGGCGTCGCGACCATGACCTTTCTCAAGGCGGCGATGAACGCCCAGCGCCGGTCGCGCGGCGAGCCGGAATTGCAGACGCCCGACTTCATGAAGCGCGTGCGCGAGGCTTCCGCCAGGCTCGGCGTCTCTCAGGAAATGCTTCGCCGTCCGCTGAACTCCGGCTTCTCTGGCGGCGAGAAGAAGCGCATGGAAGTATTGCAGATGGCGCTGCTCGAACCGCGCGTCGGCATCCTCGACGAGACCGACTCGGGGCTCGACATCGACGCGCTCCGCGTCGTGTCGGAGGGCGTCAACGCGCTGCGCTCGCCGGAGCGCTCCTTCCTCGTCATCACGCATTATCAGCGGCTGCTCGATTACATCAAGCCGGATACGGTGCATGTGATGGCGCAAGGCCGCATCCAGCGCAGCGGCGGGCCGGAGCTAGCGCTCGAACTCGAAGAGCGCGGCTATCAGGACTACATTGCGGAAGAGGCGGCGTAGCCCGATGGTGAAGCTCGCGACAGAAGCCGAGGCGGCGCTCTCCTCCTTCTATGAGGAAATGCGCGAAAAGGGCGCGCCGCGTCTGCGCGAAGCGGCGTGGGACGACTTCTCGCGCAAAGGCCTGCCGAACCGCCGCGTAGAGGCGTGGCATTACACCGATATCAAGGCCGCGTTGGCGAAGCCCGCGCCCATCGCCGCCGCCTCCCGCGCCGCGCCGTCGCTGGAGCGGGCGCACGACTCGCTGCGTCTGGTGATTCTCGACGGCGTGTTTCGTCCCGATCTTTCCGACGTCGCCCGCCTGCCGGAAGGCGTCGTCGCCCAGTCGCTGCGCGACGCGCTCGCGCAAAGCGATCCACAGGTCATGGACGCGCTGGCGAGCGCCGACGTCGGCGCCGACGACGCGATGGTGTCGCTCAACGCTGCCCTGATGCAGGACGGCGTGGTGCTGCGCATTGCGCCCGGCGCCGTGATCGAGCGTGCGATCGAGCTCGCAAGTTTCGTCTCTACGGACGCTGCGCAATCGACATTTTCGCGTTCGCTCGCGCTCGTCGGCAAGGGCGCGCGCGCGACGCTCATAGAGACAGTCGGGGCGCTCGCAAATGCGCCCGCGCAGGACAATCAAACATTGATCTTGCGGCTGGCTGCCGGCGCTGCGCTCGATCTCGTCAGCCACGTGTCGGGGGCCGCCGAGCAGGCCGTGCGCGTAATGAGCCTCCTCGCGCATCTCGACGAAGGCGCGACAGTAAAATCCTACGCGCTCATCGAGGGCGCCGGGCTGCTGCGTCGCCAAATTTTCGCGCGGCTCGACGGAGAACGGGCGCATATCGCGTTGAATGGCGCGACGCTCGCACGGGGCCGGCAACATGCGGACACGACTCTCGTCGTCGATCAAGCCAAACCGAATGGCGAGAGCCGCGAGCGCTTCCGCAACATTCTCGACGAACAGAGCGTCGGCGTGTTCCAGGGCAGGATCGTCGTGCGTCCCGGCGCGCAGAAGACCGACGGCGCCATGCAGTCGAAGGGCCTGCTCCTCTCCGACGGCGCGACGATGAACAACAAGCCCGAGCTGGAAATCTTTGCGGACGACGTGCAATGCAGTCATGGCGCGACATGCGGCCGGCTCGACAAGGATCAGCTATTCTATCTCATGGCGCGCGGGCTGCCGCGCCGCGAGGCCGAGGCGCTCCTGATCGAGGCCTTCGCCAATGAGGCGATGGAGGGACTCGACGACGACGCGCTGCAAGCGTTTTTCGCGGAGAGAATATCGGCGTGGCTGTCGCGGAGGATTACGCGATGAACCAGATCGCTCACGCAGTGCGTCCTCCCGAAACAGCCTATGACGTGGAGGCGATCCGCGCGGATTTCCCAATTCTCGCGGAGCGTCCCTATGGCAAGCCGCTCGCCTATCTCGACAATGCCGCCTCGGCGCAGAAGCCGCGCGCGGTGATCGAGCGGCTGACGCATTTCTACGAGCACGAATACGCCAACGTCCATCGCGGCCTGCATTACCTCGCCAACGCGGCGACGGACGCCTATGAGGGCGCGCGCGAGACCATGCGTCGCTTTCTCAACGCCGAGTCGACCGACGAGATCATCTTCACGCGCGGCGCCACCGAGGCGCTGAACCTCGTCGCCGCATCTTACGGGCTCGCGCACATAGGCGAGGGCGACGAGATCATCCTCTCGCTCACGGAGCATCACTCCAACATCGTTCCCTGGCATTTCCTGCGCGAACGCAAGGGCGCCGTGCTGAAATGGATCGAGGTGGACGAGGACGGGCGCTTCGATCTCGACGCCTTCCGGAACATGTTCACCGAGCGAACGAAGATCGTCACGTTGACGCATATGTCCAATGTGGTTGCGTGGCCGACGCCGATTGCGGAGGTCGCGCGCATCGCCCATGCGCATGGCGTTCCGCTGGTCGTCGACGGTTCGCAGGGCGCGGTGCATCTCGATGTCGACGTTCGCGCGCTGGATGTCGATTTCTACATCGTCACGGGACACAAGCTTTACGGGCCCACGGGCATTGGCGCGCTTTACGGCAAACGGAAGTGGCTCGAAAATCTGCCGCCCTTTGCCGGCGGCGGCGAGATGATCGAAACCGTCACGCGCGACACCGTGACCTACAACGCGCCGCCGCATCGCTTCGAGGCCGGCACGCCCCCGATCGCGCAGGCGGTCGGACTCGCCGCGGCGCTGGATTATATGGAAAGCATCGGCCGCGGCGCGATCCGCGCCTATGAGGCGGGCCTTACGGCCTATGCGCATCAGCGTCTCTCGGAGATCGAGGGGCTCCGCATTTTCGGCCGCGCGCCGGACAAGGGGCCGATCCTTTCTTTCGACATGGCGGCTGCGCACGCGCACGACATTGCGACGATCATCGACCGTTCGGGCGTCGCGGTGCGCGCCGGCACGCATTGCGCCATGCCGCTGCTGTCGCATTTCGGCGTGACCTCGACCTGCCGCGCCTCCTTCGCGCTTTACAATACGCGCGAGGAGATCGATCGGCTGGCCGAGGCTTTGCTTAAGGCTCAGAAACTTTTCTCGTGAGGAGACTGGCGTGCTCATGATGGAAGAGGCTCTCAACACCGGCGAGGCCGCTACGGCGACGGCGGCGCCGGCCGTTTCCGAAGACTCCGAGCGCCTGACGGCCGACATCGTCAAGGCGCTCAAGACGGTCTACGACCCGGAGATTCCCGCCGACATCTACGAACTCGGACTCATCTACCGGGTCGATATTTCCGATGACAGCGTGGTTGAAATCGACATGACGCTGACCGCTCCGGGCTGTCCTGTCGCGGGCGAAATGCCCATATGGGTCAAGAACGCGGTGAGCGCCGTCCCCGGCGTCAGCGACGTGAAAGTCAATATGGTGTTCGATCCCCCGTGGGATCAAAGCCGGATGTCGGACGAGGCGAGAGTCGCGCTCGACATGTGGTGAGAGGAGGGCGCGATGACCGCGCCGCGACTGAAGCCGAAAGGCGTGCTGGAAACGTCACTCTACGTCGAGGACATGGCGCGAGCGGGGCGCTTCTACGCCGAGACGCTCGGCCTCGCGCCGATGGTGCAGGACAAGCGCATGTGGGCGCTAGATTGCGGGCCGGGAAGCGTGCTGCTTCTCTTTCAGCGCGGCGAGACGCTGGAGACGATCGATCTCCCCGGCGGGCGAATACCGTCGCATGACGGGAACGGGCGCTTGCATGTCGCCTTTGCGATCGGCGCGGATGAGCTTGCCTCGTGGGAGGCGCGTTTGTCGGCCGCAGGCGTCGAGATCGAAGCGCGGATGAAATGGCCAGCGGGCGGGGAGAGCGTCTATTTCCGCGATCCCGACGCCAACCTCGTCGAACTGGCGACGCCGGGCTTGTGGGCGAATTACTGAGAGAGAGGCCAAAATGGCTTTGCCGAAACTGAGTGTTATGACCGTGAGCCCCGCCGCCGTCGAGCGCGTGCGCGGATTGTTGGCGAATGCGTCCGCCGGCGCCGGTCTGCGCGTGTCGGTGGAGAAGGGCGGCTGCGCCGGCATGTCCTACAAGATGGAGATCGCCGAGCCGCAGAAGGGCGACGAGGTCATAGAGACCGACGGCGCCCGCGTCATCGTCGATGCGAAGGCGGTGCTTTATCTTCTCGGCACGACAATGGATGTGAAGACGACGCAGTTCGCCTCGACCTTCGTCTTCGAGAACCCGAACCAGACCTCCGCTTGCGGCTGCGGCGAAAGCGTCGAGTTGAAGCCGGCGGACCCCAGTCGCGTCGGGCTCGCGAGCGTCTGACCAAAATCTCGACTTAAAAAGAAATCCCCCCGCGGGCGGGGGGACTGTTTGTCGATATCTGCTTACCCGAAGTAAATCCCGGTCATTATTTCCAGTGCACGCAACGACGGTGGCCAAACCCGTGAGACGGATTGAAGCGACGGGTCCACTTCAGGCACTTCTTTCCACCCGGCGGATTGTAATGAGCAACCTTCTGGATCAGCGACGACGATAACCCCTCGTCCTGCGGATTGGCGACGCTCAAGGGACCGGCCGAACTCGCCGATGTCGCAGCAAACAAAAATCCTCCGGTAAGCGCGGCTAACAAAGCGGACTTCATGAATTTCGACATGACAAACGTCCTCCCGTCTCAGTCTTGACAATTGCGTGCCCGTTCCCCGCACCTCCGTGCGAGCAACACGCGCAAAGTATGTAAATGTCACCAAGGGTTGTAAAGTAAAGACCGCGTCCGTTTCCGTCCGCGATTTGCGCCCGCGACACGATAACGCAAGCCGGGCGGCGACGCGTAAAGCCGGCGTTAACCCTGATGATTGGTTTCATCAGCCAAACCGTCGCCATATAGCTTTTTCTTCAACATCAACAGTCAAGCTTCCGGCGAGCGTTGGTTCATGCGCCGTGGAGTCGTTCGATGTTGTTTCCAAAACCGCCCGTTGCCGCGTCGAGTCTCGCCTTGATTGCAGCTCTTTCCCTTGTCCCATCCGAAGGGTGGACGCGGGATGGCAGGCGCGTCCGTGGAGAGGTGGTTCAGGAGATCACGCCGCCGTCCCAGGAGGAGACGCAGGAGATCATCTACGAAATGCCGCCGATGCGGCCGGTGAAAAAGAGCGTTTACCTTACGGAACCCGGCGTGTCGCCCGGCGCCGACGTCGTCAGGGGCGGCGAGCCGGCGAGGCGGGTCGGCCCTGTAAAGGTCGTGGAGCCCGCCAAGATGTCGGCGCCCGTCAAAATGCGGGAAGCCGCAAAGACGGTCGAGCCTCCCAAGACCGTGGAGCCGGTCCGGCCGGCGGCGACAACGCCTATGGCGGCGCCGGCTCCGTCGCCGGAGCAACCCATCGCGCAGGCCGCGCCCGAGCCCGAGGCGGAGACGGCCCCCGGCGGGCAGCCTTTGACCGACGCCTCGCCGCCCGCCGAAGCGGCAGTCGCGAGCCAGACGTCCATCAACCCGCCGGCTCCCGAGAACAGGGAAGTGTCCAAGCCAGGAGGCGAGACGCCCGAGCCCGCGCAGGCGGAGGCGGAGGCGGAGGCCGCGGCTCCCGAGCCCATTGCGGCGACCATTCGGCCGCCATTGATGACCGAGCACCCGACACAGAAATCGCTCGTCGGCGCCGGGCAGCCTTCGGCGAAGCTTCAGTTGCAGAGCGCGTCAACCGAGGCGCCCGCTCTGGTTCCCGGTCTGAAGCCGGCCCTGCAAGCTGGCGCAACGCCGGTCGCGAGCGCTGCGCAGGCCTCTGAGCAGCCGCCCGCGGCTGAATCTCCGGCGTCCGCCGCCGAACAGGCCACGATCGAGTCGGAAGTCGCGCCGCCCGCTGCGAACGACAATGCGACGGCGGCTCAGGCGCCAGCGCCGGGCGAGCCCGCGCAGGATCAGACTGCCGCGGCTGAAGCCCGTATTGCCGCGCTGTTCGCGGAGGGCGTCAAGGGCCCGGCCGAAGTCCGTATCGCCGATCGCGCCACCATGTGGTTGCCTGCGGGCCGTGTCTTCATCCCGCTGGAGCCGGCGCGCAAGATCGCCAGGGAGGCGGGGCTCGACCTGCGTTCGGGCGCGCAGGGGCTTGTTGCGCCGGGTGTGGACAAGCTGGATTGGCTCGCGACCGTCGAGCTTCTCGATGACGGCTACATCAAGGCAAGCGAGCCCGAGGCGTTGCAGCCCGAGAAGCTCCTCGCCGCCTTCGAAGCGAGCCTCCCGGAAGTGAATGCGCAGCGCGGCGGCGTGGGTCAGCCGCCAGTGACGCTCGGCGGCTGGCTGACTCCGCCGGCGCTCGACGCCCGCAAGCGGCTCTCGGCCTGCGTGAGCATCGAGACGCAGACCGAGCCGGGCGGCGCCGATCGATTCTTCAATTGCGAGGCCTGGGCGCTGGGCCGGCAGGGCGCGATCAAGGTCAGTCTCGCCGATAGCGGGGAGCAGGCCGAACGCCTGAAGGGCGAAGCCGCCGCGCTCGTCGAGACAATCGTTTACGACCGCGGCAAGGCCTATGAGGAGGTCGATCTCGCCGCCGACAAGGTTGCGCCTTACGCCGCCGCCGATCTCCTGACGCGCGACGTCTCCGCAAAATCGATCGCGCCCATCGCGCCGGTAGAGGCGGAGGCCCCGAAAGCGCCGGTCGCGGTGACGATTCTGGTCCTCATCGCCAAGCTCTGGAAGGTGGGCCTGTTTGCGGTCGCCGCGATCGGCAGCGTCCTGGTCTGGATGAGGCGCAAGCGGTCCTCGGCCGAGGCGGCGTCTGCTCCGGCGAAAACCGCCCGGATCGAGACGCCGGCGCCGGAGAAGGAAGCGCCCGCGACGTCCGCGGAAGCGAAGCATTCGCTCTTCGCCCGCCTGCTGCCGACGCTGCACGCGCGGTTCGCCGCCAAGGGGGATAAATCCGTTGCCGCGCCGACGCAGGCGGCCGGAGATTTGGCGGCGTCCAAGGTCGAGTCGGGCGTCACGCCGAAATCGGGGGCGCCCCGGGAAAAATCGGCGGTCAGCGTCCTGCTCGGCAAGTTCACCAGCCTGCGGTCGGCGGGCAAGGGCTCAGACGATAAGGCGTCGCCCGCGCCGATCGCCAAAAAGGTCGAGAGCAAACCGGCCGCCGCGGAGGGCGCCGACGAACCGGTTTCCGCTCTCAAGAAGCTCGCGATGAAAATGCGTCGTTCTGGTCCCGAGCCGGAAGCGCCGTCGGTCGACCTGTCGAGGGCGATGCGCACGACGCGCACCCTGCCGGGTGCCGCTCCCGAAGGGGTCACGGCAGGGGAACCGAGGGCCGAAATGGGCGAGCCCGGCGTTGAAAACGCGCCGCCGGCGCCGGTAAATGAAGCGACTGCCGAAGCTGACGTCTTCGGCCTCATCGAGCCGGGCGACGAAGCGGCGACCTCCGCCGCGATCAACGCCGGCAGGGCGCTGCGCGCAGCCGGAGGCTGATCGAATGGACCGAGACCGGATCGAGGAGCTTTTCGCGCCCCTTGGTCCGGTCAAGGTCAAACGCATGTTCGGCGGCCACGGAATTTACGCCGACGGGCTTTTCTTCGCGATCGAAACCGATGGCGAAATCTATTTGAAGGCGGACAAGGAAACGGCGCCGCAATTCGAGGCGGCCGGCTCCAGTCCTTTCGTCTATCAGGGCAAGAACGGGCCCGTGACAATTTCCTATTGGAGCCTGCCGCACGAGGCGCTGGAGGACGAACGCGAATTTCGCCGCTGGGCCGCGCTGGCGCTCGGCGCCGCACGAGCGGCGGACGCGAAGAAATCCCGGACGAGAAGGAAGTAGGCGCGCATTGTGCTCATGCGCACAAGCTCACAGAGGCGGACGCGCCTACAATCGGCCAGTTTCATTCAGTTCGAAGGGCAGGCGAATGAAGAAGGCGGCAACGATTCTTTTTCTGGCGAACTGCTGTCTCGCCAATTCCGGCGAGGCCTGGAGCGCTCCTTTCGACGACGCCTTCACGCCGCTAAAGGGCGAGGCGCCCTGTTACGCTCGCGCCTATGACAGCGCGCATCTGAAGGCGCATCCCGCCCAGCAGATCACGCGCATGACTTTGGCAATGTCCAAGACCGGCGAAGACGGCAAGCCGGCCAGCGCCAGCCGCTTCGAGCTGGGCGTGGGCGTCAAGCGCAAGGCTTCGCAGGAGTGGTACGGCGGTCACGCCTATTGCGAAGCGCGGGCGGGCGGATTCCACTGCTTTCTCGAAGCCGACGGCGGAGAACTCGAACTGACGCCGCTCCCCGACGGACGGCTCAAAGTCGAGGCGAAACGCCTGGTTTTCGAAGGCGAGAAAGATTTTTTCAGCGTGGAAGACGGCGCCTTCGCGATCGAAAAAGAGGGCAAAGTCGTCCAGGGCAAAAGCGACGACAGCGTCTTTCTGCTGGACCGCGCGCCGCTGGCGAAATGCAGGGAATCAGACCGCTGAAGCGAAATCGCGCGGGTCTTTGGCGCATCTATCCCCAGAATTGCGTAAACAGCGGCATAAATATCTGTTTTTAAATAGTGATCATATGCCAGTCTTGCTGGCGCGGGCGGGCCGAATCGCCTATACCCCTGTGAGGTAAAAAAGCTCCTTTCGGATTGGCGCGCCCTTGGCCGAAGACGACACGAAAAAAGACGACCCCGAGAAGCACGGTTCGGACATCAGGCCGGTCTCGATCGCCGATGAAATGAAGCGCAGCTATCTCGATTACGCCATGAGCGTAATCGTGAGCCGCGCGCTTCCCGATGTGCGCGATGGCCTGAAGCCGGTGCACCGGCGCATCCTTTTTTCGATGAACGAAAACGGGCACACGCCCGACAAGCCTTACGTGAAGTCGGCGCGCATCGTCGGCGACGTGATGGGTAAATATCACCCGCATGGCGACGCGGCGATTTACGATGCGCTCGTGCGCATGGCGCAGCCCTTCTCGATGCGGCTCATGCTCGTCGACGGGCAGGGCAACTTCGGCTCGGTGGACAACGACCCGCCGGCGGCGATGCGCTACACCGAGTCGCGTCTCGCCAAGCCGGCGCTGGCGCTGCTCGAGGACATCGACGAAGGCACGGTCGACTTCCAGCCCAACTATGACGGAAAGGAAAGCGAGCCGACGGTCCTCCCGGCGCGCTTCCCGAACCTCCTCGTCAACGGCGCCGGCGGTATCGCCGTCGGCATGGCGACGAATATTCCGCCGCACAATCTCGGCGAGGTGATCGACGCCGCCATCGCGCTGATCGACAAGCCGGACATGACCGTCGCGGAGCTGATGGAGATCGTGCCGGGGCCGGACTTCCCGACCGCGGCGACGATCCTCGGCCGCGGGGGCATCCGCAACGCCTACGCCACCGGCCGCGGTTCGATCATCATGCGCGCGAAAGCCGAGATCGAGACGCTGCGCAAGGAGCGCGAGGCGATCATCTTCACCGAAATTCCCTATCAGGTGAACAAGGCCGCGCTGATCGAGCGCATCGCCGAACTTGTGAAGGAAAAGCGGGTCGAGGGCATCGCGGATCTGCGCGACGAGTCCGACCGCGACGGCATGCGCATCGTTGTCGAGCTGAAGCGCGAGGCGGTGGCCGATGTCGTGCTGAACCAGCTCTGGCGCCATACTGCGCTACAGTCGAGCTTCGCGGTCAACATGATCGCGCTGAACGGCGGCCGGCCGGAGCTGATGACGCTCCATGACGTGCTGCGCGCTTTCGTCGATTTCCGCGAGACGGTGGTCACGCGGCGCACCAAGTTCCGCTTGGCCAAGGCGCGGGACAACGCGCATCTGCAGGTCGGCCTTGCGATCGCCGTCGCCAATATCGACGAGGTGATCCGCCTCATCCGCAATTCGCCCGACGCCGCCGCCGCGCGCGAAGCCCTGATGGCCCGCGACTGGCCGGCGAAGGACATGGCGCCGCTCGTCGAGCTCATCGCCGACCCGCGCCACAAGCTCAGTCACGATGGCACGATCCGCCTGTCGGAAGCGCAGGCCCGCGCAATTCTCGACCTGCGCCTGCAGCGCCTCACCGCGCTGGGCCGCGAGGAAATCGCCGAGGCCCTGAACAAGCTCGCCGCCGAGATCGCGGAATATCTCGAAATCCTGCGCTCGCGGGAAAAGCTGTTCGGCATCATTAAGGACGAGATGCTGGCAGTGAAGGAGGCCTACGCCACGCCGCGCCGCACGCAGATCACCGACGCGGAAGGCGATGTCGAGGACGAAGACCTCATCGCCCGGGAGGACATGGTCGTCACGGTCTCGCACGCGGGATACATCAAGCGCGTGCCGCTCTCGACCTATCGGGCGCAGCGGCGCGGCGGCAAGGGCCGCTCCGGCATGCAGATGAAGGAGGAGGATTTCGTCCACCGCCTCTTCGTCGCCAATACGCATACGCCGGTATTGTTTTTCTCCTCGCGCGGCAAGGCGTATAAAGAGAAGGTCTGGCGGCTGCCGCTCGCGGCGCCGCAGGCGCGGGGCAAGGCGCTCGTCAACATGCTGCCGCTGGAGTCCGGCGAGCGCATCACCACGATCATGCCGCTGCCCGAGGACGAGTCGAGCTGGGCCACGCTCGACGTGATTTTCGCCACCACTGGCGGCACGGTGCGGCGTAACAAGCTCTCCGACTTCGTCGACGTGCGCCGCAACGGCCTCATCGCCATGAAGCTCGACGACGGCGAGGCGATCGTCGACGTCGCCACGGCGACCGAGCATGACGACATTCTGCTGACGACGAGCGACGGCCAGTGCATCCGCTTCGCCGTGCCGGAGGTGCGCGTGTTCCAGGGCCGCACGTCCATGGGCGTGCGCGGCGTGTCGCTGGGGCAGGGCGACCGGGTGATCTCGCTCTCGATCCTCAATCATTTCGAGGCGACGGGCGAAGAGCGCACGGCCTACCTGAAGCGCGCCAACGCGCTTCGCCGCCGCATGGGCGAGGACGTGTCGCCCGACGCGGGCGCCGAGGCCGAGGAGGCGGCGACGGGCGCCGTGGAGCTCACTGACGAGCGTTTCGCCGCCATGCAGGTCGCGGAGCAGATCATCCTGACCGTCTCCGAAAACGGCTACGGCAAGCGCACGTCATCTTATGAATACCGCACGACCGGACGCGGCGGCAAAGGCATCGTCGCCATGGCGGTCAACGCCCGCAACGGCAAGCTCGTCGCCTCATTCCCGGTGGGGCAGGGCGACGAGATCATGCTCGTCACCAATGGCGGCCAGCTCATCCGCTGCCCGGTCGACGGCATCCGCATCGCCGGCCGCAGCACGCAGGGCGTGATCGTGTTCAACACCGCCGAGGACGAGCGCGTCGTGTCGGTCGAGCATATTGGCGATGTGGGCGAGGGTGAGGAGGGGGCTGCGGAGGAGTAGCCCCCTCCGACGGCCCGCTAATGTAAGCTCTCTCAATTGGCATAATGTCAGCTAACGAACAAAATGCTCTTAGTAATTGTTGTAAACTAGCTCATTGAAATATTTCCATTCAACGAACTCGCTCGTTGACCGAAAAACCTAGCGTCGCATAACCTCTCATTCGGCATCTTAACGCGTCGTATACAACGCGACGACGCGGCATCTTCAGGTAATTCCGAATGAGAGACGCGAGATCTACATTAGTTTTGCGCGCGTTTTACAGGCTGTTCTCGCGCAAATCCTCCAGCGCGCGAGATCTCGCCATCGCTCTCTCTGTCGGTCTGCTCGGCGTTATCCCTCAGGCGAACGCGGCGCAAAAACACGGACTTTCATCGGCCGATTTTGAATCCATTCGCGGGGCGCTTCAAGCCGATCTGGCGAAGCGCTCCGCCGGGGAGCGTTCGTCAACCGGCAATACGCAATCGACCGGCCGCCCCGAACTCGAAAACATGCTCGGCTCGACGCTCTTTTCAGACAAGGATCTTTCGCGATTTCGCAACCAGTCTTGCGCCAGTTGCCATCAGCTGACGCCGGCAATCGACCCGATAACCAGACGGCCTTTGCCGGCGCCGGGCTTCGTGGACGCCGACAATGTAGAGCGCGGCACGGCTGTTTCGGGTGGCTCTGTGGCGGGGCGGTTTGGCCGGCTCAACGCGCCCAGCGTCGGCTACGCGTCGTTCAGCCCGCCTTTTCATTGGGATCGGACAGAGGAGCTCTACGTCGGCGGTCAGTTCTGGAACGGACGTGCGAGCACTCTCGCCGATCAGGCTGCGGGTCCCTTCGTCAATCCGGCGGAGATGGCGATGCCGAACAAGGCGTCGGTCGTCGCGCGCCTGCAGGAGAAGGGGGTCTACCGACATCTCTTCTGGAGCGTTTACAACATGTCGATCGGCCGCCAGCTCACGCCGGCCGAGACGAATGCGGTCTATGACGCGATGACCAGGGCGATCGCAGCCTTCGAGCGCACGCGGATGTTCAGCAAGTTTACGTCGAAGTTCGATTTCTACATGGCTGGTTTGACCCAGCTGACGCCGCAGGAGCGGCTGGGTCTGGAGCTGTTCAATGACAAAGCGCAATGCGCCTTGTGCCACATCAGCACCCCCACGAAAAATCCGGACGGAACGTGGACGCCGGCGCTCTTCACCGACTTCACCTACGACAACATCGGCGCGCCGCGAAATCTCGACATTCCCGGCAATCCTCCCCCGGATCTGGGCCTTGGCGGGCGCCGCGACATCATGGCGGTCGACCCAAAGCGCCTCGAGGTCGGAAAGCACAAGGTCATGTCTCTGCGCAATATCGCGATAACCGCGCCCTATGGTCATAACGGCGTGTTCAAGTCGCTCGAGCAGATCACTCATTTTTATAACACCCGCGACACGCTCGGCCGGGTTCCCGACAACCGTGACCCCGGCTTCGGCGTCACCGGTTGGCCGGCGCCGGAGGTTCCGCGCAATGTGAATTCCAGCGAGCTCGGAAACCTTGGTCTAACGCCTCGCGAGGAAGCGGCGATCGTCGCATTCATGAAGACGCTGACCGACGGCTATCCATACCGGGGGCATGACCCGCGCGTGCCGCAGAACGCTTCGTCGCCCTACGGCGCCGTGACGGGCAAGTGACGGCGCCGGACAGCGGGGGGACGAATCTCCCCTTAGGCGCGGAAATCCCCTATACCGCTTCCATGACCGCTCGCACCGCCCTCTATTCCGGCACTTTCGATCCGCTGACTTACGGACATCTCGACGTGATCCGGCAGGGGGCTGCGATGTTCGACCGGATCGTCGTCGCCATCGGGGTGCATCCGGGCAAGGCGCCGTGGCTGACCTTCGAGGAGCGCGCGGCGGTCATCGCCGAGGCTTGCGAGGATTTCGAGCTTTCGCGGCCCTGCGCGATCGAAGTGACGAGCTTCGACGGCCTCGTGGTCGAGGCCGCCCGCGCCTGCGGGGCCTGCGCCATCCTGCGCGGCCTGCGCGATGGAACCGATTTCGATTACGAAATGCAGATGGCCGGGATGAACGGAACGCTCGCGCCGGAGGTTCACACGCTTTTCCTGCCCGCCGCGCCGGGGCTGCGCCACATCAGCGGCACGCTCGTGCGCCAGATCGCGTCGCTTGGCGGCGACGTCTCGGCCTTCGCGCCGCCCGCGTCGGTCGAGGCCCTCAAACGCGCCATTGCGCGGCGCGGCTGAAGGACGGGGGTAACGGCGTTTCTTACGGCGCCAACAGCACGCCCCACATGAAATCAAAGGTTTTGGAGCCTGCAAGAACCGCCGGGATCGGCGTTCCGGTCGGATTATAGGGAAGCATCGCCTCCGCGCGCGCCGTCGTCGCGCCGTCACGTCCGAAGGACGCATAGGCGTGGCAACCGATGCAGGAGGAGGCCGCAATGGCTCCATTCGCCACGAGCCGCTCCGTCACCGAATTGCCGAGAACGGTGGGCGTTCCGTCGGCGGTGGTGAAAGTCACCTGGCTCGATTTCAGGCAATAGTTTCCCCAGACTGGCGACAGACGGGCGTGCAACATCATAGATGTCAGGCGCGGAGTCTTGACGCATTCGCCATATTGCGTGTTCGGCGCCGACTTGTTTGGCAGGACGACGGGGGTCGTGCTCCCGAAACTGTCGTAGCAGCCCATGGTGTCGCAGCGGCCCGGATTGAATTCATGCTCGAACGTTCCCCAGACCCAGAGGGGATTCTGCTTGCTGGCGACATGAATCGCCACGAGCGCATATTCGACCGAATCGGAAACCGTCGTGAAATAGAGACGCCGGATGTTTTCAACGCTTCCGAGCCGGGGAATCCATCGCAGCATCGTGCGCACGGGAACCCAGTCGCCCTTCATCGAGATCGACGACCGCGGCATGTTCACGACGAAGTTCCGGGAGAAGGCGGCGGCCAATCCCGCCTTTGTGTTCAGCCCGTTGTTGACGATGTAGTCGAACTCCGGCCGATTGCGCAAAACCTCCTCCGCAACGCAGGGCTTCGGGTTGCCGGCGGTCGGAAAGCCCGCGACCGGCGCGTTGCCGGGCGGCGAACAGGGAACATCCAGCTCGAAGCCATGCGCGCTCTTTGTCGCCGCGAGGACGCTGCCGTGGAATTTCCGCGGTTCGTTCGGGCCGGGCCAATGCGGCGTGGCGGTGAAAGTGTCGGCGTCCGACGCCCAGGTTTCGAAAACGACCGGCCGCGGCTGGCCAAGGGTGAGAGGGGCGGCCATCTGGGTGAGCAGCCGCCAGATGAACTGATCGGAGTTTTCCGGAACGCCAAGCACGGCGCCGGCTCTGGCCGGCTCCGTTATCGCGGCCGGGTCCGTGGCGAAAGCAGACGTTGACCCAGACAGGACCAACATCATCGCGCCGACGGCGCTGATGATCGACTTTTTCAATGGAAGCCCCCCTTTTTAAAGTTTCCGCAGTCAGGATAGGTTCGAATGATGACTTCTGCTAGACAAAAATCAAATTTAGAAGCTGAAGATCTTTGTGTGCTTGTAGAGAAGCAAGCAAGTTTACCTTCAACTGAGCCTCTTCAGGAAAGTCTTTGTCTCAATTTGGTTACATTATTACATATTTGATGTTTATTTTATTTGTTCATTACTGGAGACGGCTCGGGAAAGGCGAAGACACGGCGACCCATATCGGACCCGCCTCCAGCCGAAACGTCGTGGCGCTCATGCGCCCGGCGGCGTATAAGGCCGGGGCGATTTTTCGCCGCAAGGATAAAATCGCCCACCGAAAACCGGATCGACGCAATTTTGTTCTCGTCTCAACGCATTGAAAACGGGAAATAAAATTCGGCCGGGCAAGCAAAGAACAACCCTTAGGGAGGCTATATGAAACTCAGCCGCCGTCTGCTTCTCGCCGCCGTCGCCATGGCTGCGCTCGGAAGCGCCCACATTGCTCGCGCGGCCGACGAGCACACCCTTTACCTCGACACCAAGGACGGGCGCGTCACCATAAAGCTGCGGCCCGATCTTGCGCCGAAACATGTCGAGCGGATCGAGAAGCTCGCCAAGGAGCATTTCTACGACGGCATCGTCTTCCATCGCGTAATCGACGGCTTCATGGCGCAGGCGGGCGATCCCACCGGCACCGGACTGAGCGGCTCGCGCTACCTCGACCTGAAGGCCGAGTTCAGCCAGGAGCCTTTCAAGCGCGGCACGCTTGGCATGGCGCGCCAGCCGGGCGATCCGGATTCCGCCAATTCCCAGTTCTTCATCTGCTTCGCCGATGCGCCGCAGCTCAACGGCAAATATACGGTGTTCGGCGAGGTCGTGTCGGGCATGGATGTCGTCGACAAGATCAAGAAGGGATCGAAGTCCGACAACGGCATGGTCACGGACCCGGACAAGATCGTCAAGCTGCGCCTCGCCGGCGACGAAAGCTGAGAAAAAAGGCGCGCTCCAGCTCTCCATTGAACGGCAGCCGGAGCGCGCGCGCTATTTCACACAGGAGCAAAAATGACCGAAACCGCCGACACCATGACCCTCGAGACGACCAAGGGACCCGTCGTCATCAAGTTCCGCCCCGATCTCGCTCCCAACCATGTCGCGCATATCAAGAAGCTCGTTTCCGAGGGCTTCTATGACGGCATCGTCTTTCACCGCGTGATCGACGGCTTCATGGCGCAGACCGGCTGCCCGCGCGGCACCGGCACCGGCGGCTCGAAATATCCGAATCTGAAGCAGGAGTTCAACGACGCGCCGCATGTGCGCGGCACTTGCTCCATGGCGCGCGCGCAGGATCCGGACAGCGCGAACTCGCAGTTCTTCATCTGCTTCGACGACGCCCGCTTCCTCGACAAGCAGTATACGGTTTGGGGCGAGGTCGTCTCGGGCATGGAGAACGTCGACAAGATCAAGCGCGGCGAACCGGTGCGCGATCCCGACAAGATCATCAAGGCGACGCTTGGCTGAGCGGTCCGCATTTGTGAAATGCGTCATGGCCGGGCTTGTCCCGGCCATCTTTATGTAGAGCGTAAATGCGCGTCGATCTCTTTGATTTTGAACTACCGCAGGATCGCATCGCTCTGCGACCGGCGAACCCGCGCGACAGCGCGCGCATGCTCGTCGTGCCCGGCAAGGGCGCCTTCGAGGACAAGTCGGTGCGGGACCTTCCCGCCTGTCTTCGCGGAGGCGACGCGCTCGTCGTCAACGATACGCGCGTCATACATGCGCGGCTTTCCGGCAGACGCCTTCGGGGCGAATTGAGCGCGGGCGTCGAGGCGACGCTGATCGAGCGGCTCGACGCCTCGCGCTGGCGCGCGCTGATGCGCCCCGCGAAGAAGCTTGCGATCGGCGATCTCATCCGTTTCGGCCGTGAAGGTGGAGAGGCGTGTCTTCAGGGCGCTCTCGACGCCCGTGTCGAAGGCAGGGGCGACGCCGGCGAGGTCACGCTCGCCTTCGATCTCTCGGGCGCGTCGCTCGATGAGGCGATCGAGGTCGCCGGCGAGATGCCGCTGCCGCCCTATATCGCGGGAAAGCGCGCCGCCGACGCCAGCGACGAAACAGATTATCAGACCGTCTTCGCCCGGGAGGCGGGCGCTGTCGCGGCGCCGACGGCGGGACTGCATTTCACGCCGAACCTTCTCGCCGCCGTCGAAGCGCGCGGCGTGCAGCTCCATCGCGTGACGCTGCATGTCGGCGCAGGCACATTCCTGCCGGTGAAGGCCGACGACACCGGATCACACAGGATGCATGAGGAGTTCGCGCGAATCGACTCCGGGACTGCCGCCGCGCTGAACGAGGCGCGTGCGCGGGGAGGTCGCATCGTCGCCGTCGGCACGACGGCGCTGCGCGTGCTGGAAAGCGCCGCCGCGCCGGATGGTAGGCTCGCTCCTTACGCGCAACGTACGGGCATCTTCATCACGCCCGGTTACCGTTTCCGTGCGACGGACATGCTGCTCACCAATTTCCATCTGCCGCGCTCGACGCTGTTCATGCTCGTCTCCGCCTTTTCCGGTCTCGAACGCATGAAGGCGGCCTATGCGCACGCCATTGAAGACGGCTATCGCTTCTACTCATATGGCGACGCCTGCCTGCTGCATCGCGCAGAGCCATGAGCAATTCGCGTGACGTTAGACTGCTTGCGCTGTGGCGCGACGATCCGACCGAGGCGCCGATGACGGTCGATTTGCGCATGGAGGAAACGCGTCTCGTATCCACATGGGACGTCTTCGGCGCCTTCAATCTCGATGGCGAGGCTCCGCGTCCTTTCATCCTGCGCCGGGATGGCCGCATCGACTTCGGCGCCGCCGAGACAGCGATCTGGAGAACGGATTTACGCAACGCGGAACTGAATGTCGGCTCGACTTTCACCGTATGTTTCAACGAGACCGACAGCGGTCAATATAAAATCGTGAAGATCGCCGCGCTCGGCGCCAAGGACAGGAAATGAACCAAGGCTTCTCCTTCACTCTCCACGCGACTGACGGCGCGGCGCGCAGGGGCGAGATATTTACGCCGCGCGGAACGATCCGCACGCCGGCCTTCATGCCGGTCGGAACAGCGGCGACGGTGAAGGCGATGTTTGTGAAGGACGTGCGCGCGGCGGGCGCCGACATCGTCCTCGGCAACGTCTACCACCTGATGCTGCGTCCGGGCGCCGAGCGGGTCGCGCGGCTCGGCGGCCTGCATCGTTTCATGAACTGGCCTTATCCGATCCTGACCGACTCCGGCGGCTTTCAGGTCATGTCACTTGCCAAGCTTCGCAAGCTCGACGAGAGCGGCGTCACCTTTCAGTCGCATATCGACGGTTCGCGCCACCATTTGTCGCCCGAGCGCTCGATGGAGATCCAACATCTGCTGGGCTCCGACATCCAGATGCAGTTCGACGAATGCGTGCGCCTCCCATGCTCCGACGCGGAGGCCGAGCGCGCGATGCGGCTTTCGCTGCGCTGGGCGGAGCGCTCACGCAAGGCCTTCAGGGAGCAAGCGGGCAGGGCGGTCTTCGGGATCGTGCAGGGCGGCGCCTGCAAGCCGCTACGCATCGAGAGCGCGAAAGCGCTCGCGGAGATGGACTTCCATGGCCTCGCTGTTGGCGGCCTCGCCGTTGGCGAGCCGCAGGAGGTCATGCTGGACATGCTGGAGACGACTTTACCGCATCTTCCTGTGGAAAAGCCTCGCTATCTGATGGGCGTCGGCACGCCCGACGATATCATTCAGGCGGTTGCCCGCGGCGTCGACATGTTCGACTGCGTGATGCCGACCCGCGCCGGGCGCCATGGCCTCGCCTATACGCGCTTCGGAAAGGTCAATCTGCGCAACTCCCGCCACGCGGAGGACATGCGCCCGCTCGACCCGGAGTCCACATGCCCGGCGACGCGGGATTACTCGCGCGCCTATCTGCATCATCTCGTAAAAGCAGGGGAAATCCTGGGAATGATGCTGCTGACACAGGCCAATGTGGCTTACTATCAGGACCTGATGGCCGGCCTGCGGACGGCAATTTCGGAGGGCCGCCTCAACGACTTCATCGCCGAGACGCGCGAGGGCTGGACGAGGGGTGAGGGGATGAATTCAACCCTTGGTTAGCATTTGCGGAAAGCATAATATGGTTTACGTATTTCATCTTGAGCGGAGCCTTTCATGGGCGCTTATCGCGAGGCGCTCACGCGTCTTTTCCTGAAGGGCGAATTTCCGCATGCGTCCGCGCCGGCCGCAAAGCCGGCGCGGCGGGAAGCCGCCTTGCGCAAGGACGCGCCCAGGCGCGCCCCACGCAAGGACGGATCGAAAAAGGCCTCGGCGCCCGTGGAGAAGGGTATGACGCATCCGGGAGAAATTCTTTCGCGCTATTTGAGCGAATTGAGACTGACCGCGTCCGATCTCGCCCGCGATATCGATGTGCCCGTTAATCGGGTGACCGCCATCATCAATGGCCAGCGTGGCGTCACCGCCGACACCGCCTTGCGGCTTGGCCACTGGTTCGGCGTCGATCCCGAGGATTGGCTGAACCTGCAGCTGCAATACGAACTCGCGTCGGCGCGGCGAACGATGGGCGCGAAAATCAGGAAATTGGCGTGTCTCGCGGATCGAACCGACTGATGCTCCCGGAGCGCCGGCGGCCAAACGACGCATTCCTCGAAGATCTGCGCGCCTTCGACCAATTCGGGGCGCCGACGCAGGTCGTCGTCGAAGACGGCGTTACGTATTACGTAAATGAGTTCTGGACTGCGGGCCAGCGCCAGGGCCATTCCCTGCATGAAGTGAGCTACCGCGCCTGCTTCAAACCGCAGCTGCCGGCCTTTTTCATCGACCGGTTCACGCAGCCCGGCGACAGCGTTTGCGATCCCTTCATGGGTCGCGGCACGACGCCGCTGCAGGCGGCGCTTCAGGGCCGGCGCGCGTTCGGTTCGGACGCCAATCCCCTGTCGGTCTTGCTGGCGCGCCCTCGCTTGCGGCCGCCCTCGCTTGAGGCCATCGCCGCGCGACTCGCCGAGGCGCCTTTAACAGACGAGGCGACCGAATTCGACCGCGACGATCTGCTCGCATTCTATCATCCGGACACGCTGCGCCAGATTTGCGCCCTGCGCGCCTGGCTTATCTCACGCGCCCATCCGGACGAGGCGCCCGATCCCGTCGATGACTGGATCAGGATGGTCGCGCTCAACCGCCTTACCGGTCATTCGCCGGGTTTCTTCTCCGTCTATACGCTGCCGCCAAATCAGGCCGTGACGGTGAAGGCGCAATTGAAGATCAACGAGCGACGCAGCCAGTCGCCGCCGCCGCGCGATGTCGCGGCGATCATCCTGAAGAAATCTCGGGCGCTGCTGGCCGATGGCGCGCCGCCTCCGGTTTCCGGCGCCCGTCTCGCCGTCGCTGACGCCGCGCGCCTCGTTCATCTGGGCGACGCCAGCGTAGATCTCGTGGTTACGTCGCCGCCCTTCCTCGATGTCGTGAACTATCGCGCCGATAACTGGCTGCGAAACTGGTTTGCGGGCGTCGATGCGGAGAAGATCGACATTTCCCAGCTTCGTGACATCGGCGGATGGACGCGGATGACCCGCGCCGTGTTCGAGGAGCTTGCCCGCGTCGTGCGGCCCGGCGGCCATGTGGCCTATGAAGTCGGTGAGGTCAGACGCGGCGGCGTGCTGCTCGAACGTCTGGTCTGGAAGGCGATGGAAGGATTGCCGTTCGAGCGTATGTGCGTGATGATCAACCGGCAGCGCTTTACGAAAACCAGCAATTGCTGGGGAGTCGCCAACAATGCGAAAGGCGTCAACAGCAATCGTGTGGTCATCGCACGCCGGCTGAAATAGAAAGGATAGCGTTTACATTATTTTTACGCTATATTGTTGACGAAGCATTCCTACACCAATGATTCATAACGACAAAATAGAAGCAACGAGGCGCGCTTTTCGACAGGCGCGCAAAATCACGATTTGACGAATTGAGGACCGACGTCATGAAGGCGAGCGCTGACCAGAATTGTGATCTCGACGAGATTTTCGCGTCGAGGCTCGTGGAATCCCATGAATTTCGGTCCTGGTTGCTCAGCCGCACCAAATTCGCCCGCCTGTGGCCTCTCGCGCGCCTGCTTCACAAGGAGCAGGAGGAGGCGCGGCAGGGGCTTCCGTGGTGGCGCAATTGGCGTTCCGATGTCGAGGGCGGGCTCGCGACCAAAATGCTGCTGATCTTCGAGGTCGAGCAGACGAAATTGCGCTTCGCGCTGCACGTCGAAAGCGTGACGCGGGGTGAAGCGCTCGAAGCTTCCGAAAACGCCTCGTACAGGACGCTTGCGCAGGCCCTGATGAACCAGGATTACTTCCATAATTACATGGATTTCGAGACGGTGCTGCTTGCGCCACAGGCGTTGATCGTGAGCGACGCGCGCACGTTGAATTTCGACCGGCGCATTCCCTTCGAGACCGTCGCCGGGTTTGTCCCGCAGTTCGGACAGTCGCAGGCTCAGGCGGCGTAACGCTCAACCTGCGCGCAATAGCCGTATCGCCTCGTCGCGCTCGAAGAGATAGAGCAGGACACGCAACGCCTTGCCGCGTTCGCTGGAAAGTTCGGGATCACGGCGCAGGATCAGCTCTGCGTCATCCCGAGCGATGGCGAGCAGGCGGGCATGGGCCGTCAGATCCGCGAGGCGGAAGCCGGGCATGCCAGCCTGCCGCGTGCCGAGGATCTCACCCTCTCCGCGCAGACGCAGGTCTTCTTCCGCGATACGGAAGCCGTCTTCCGTCTGGCGTATGATCGTCAGGCGGGCTTTGGCCGTCTCGCTGAGCGGACCCTTGTAAAGCAGCAGGCAACTCGACTCACCGGTCCCGCGCCCGACGCGACCGCGCAGCTGGTGAAGCTGGGCAAGGCCGAAGCGCTCGGCATGCTCGATCACCATGATCGTCGCCTCCGGCACATCGACGCCGACCTCGATCACCGTGGTCGCGACGAGGAGGCGAGCATCGCCGCGTTGAAAGGCTTCCATCACCGCGTCCTTTTCGGGACCTTTCATGCGGCCGTGGAGAAGTCCGACGGCGTCTCCGAAATAGCGCCTCAGATCGGCGGCGCGCTCCTCCGCCGCGGCGAGGTCGAGGTCCTCGTTCTCCTCCACCAGCGGACAGACCCAATAGGCGCGCGCGCCCTGCGCCAGTGCGCGTTGCAGACCGGCCACGACCTCCCCAATGCGCGAGGCGGGCAGCGCGCGGGTGGAGATCGGCGTGCGTCCCGGCGGCTTCTCGTCGAGCGCGGACGAGTCCATGTCGCCAAAGGCCGTGAGCGCGAGCGTGCGCGGAATAGGCGTCGCTGTCATGACGAGCACATCGACCGCCTCGCCCTTGGAGCCGAGCGCAAGGCGCTGCTGCACGCCGAAACGATGTTGCTCGTCGACGACGGCGAGGCCCAGGTCGTGAAAGGCGAGATCGGTCTGCACCAGCGCATGAGTACCGACGACAACGTCAATTTCCCCGGCGCCGATCGCGGCGTGGAGCGCAGCGCGCTCGCTCGCTTTCAGGCGCCCCGTGAGCAGCGCGACGCGCAGGCCGACGGGCTCGAGCAAGGGCGCGAGACGTTCATAATGCTGGCGCGCGAGGATTTCGGTCGGCGCCATCAGCGCAGACTGGCGGCCGCACTCCGCAACGCTCGCCATCGCCAAAGCGGCGACGATCGTCTTGCCGGAGCCGACGTCGCCCTGCACGAGACGCAGCATGCGCCTGTCCGATCCGAGATCGGCGCGGATGTCGGCAAGCGCGCGCTGCTGCGCGCCGGTCAGGCTGTAGGGCAGCGCGGACTCGATCGCTTGCGACAGGCGGCCGTCGCCCCTGTTTTCCCGGCCCGGCAGACGGCGCATCTTCGCGCGCACGAGACGCAAGGCGAGCTGGCTCGCCAGCAATTCGTCGAGCGCGAGCCGCTGCCGCGCGGGGTGTTGCGGAGAAAGCGCGCTCACGCTCTCGGGACGATGCGCACCGCGCAGCGCCTCGGCGAAAGCCGGGAGCTTGTTCGCTGCGAGCACGCTCGGCTCCTGCCACTCGGGGAGGGCGGGCAGGCGCGTCATCGCCTCTTCCGTGGCGCGTAAAACGTAACGGGTTTGCAGACCCTCGGTTAGACCGTACACCGCCTCGAAGGGCGGCAATCTGGCGAGCCCCGCCTCGTCGAGGACGCGGTCCGGATGCACCATTTGACGGCGGCCGTCGTAAAGCTCGATACGCCCTGAAATCCAGCGCGTGCCGCCGATCGGCAGGCTGCGCTCGATCCAGTCGGGGTTGGCGAGGAAAAAGACGAGTTCAATGTCGCCCGTCTCGTCCTCCACCAGCACGCGGAAGGGCGCTCTGGCGAAGCGGCCCTGGGGACGGCGATGTTCAACGACCGTGGCTTTGATCACCACCATCGTGTCCATCGGCGCTTCGGCGATTTTTGGGCGCTGGCTGCGATCGACGACATTGGTCGGCAGATGAAAGAGCAGGTCGACGACGCGCGCCTCGGCGCCGGGGCGGGCGAGCAGCCGGTCGAAAAGTTTGGCGGTCTTCGGGCCGACGCCGGGCAGGGCGGCGACGCGACCGAACAGGGGAGCGAGTATGTCGGGGCGCATGTCGTCGGCAGTTTAGCCATGCGCGGCCGTTTGTCATGTTGCACGGGACGGTTAACAGTTATAACATAAGTTATAACTGTTAAGGTTAATACAGGTGTAATAACAGATGATGGATGAACCCGAAACCGGCGACGCCTTCGGCTCCCTCAAGATCACGCGCATCGGCAATTCGCTCGGCGTGGTGCTGCCGCGCGAAATCATCGCCGACCTCAATGTCGAGAAGGGCGACCGGCTCTACCTCACGAAATCCCCCGAGGGTTATCGCATCACCAAGAGCGATCCCGATTTCGAACGGCGCATGGCGCTCGCCCGCCGGATCATGAGTCGGCGGCACAATGCGCTGCGCGAATTGTCCAAATGACGCGCTGGCGTTTCCTCGATCGCGCCATCGTGCTGGCGATCCATGAAGAAGCGCTTGCCGCGCATGGCGGCGCGGTAGGCGTCATTGGCGAGCCGGCGCTCGAAGCTGCAATTTTGCGCCCCCGGGAAGTCGCGAAAGCCGAACCGCGCGCCGACGCGGCGCGTCTTGCGGCTGCCTGCGCCATGGGATTCCTGCGCAGCCATCCCTTCGTCAATGGCAAGAAGCGCGTCGCGCTCATCGCCATGGAGCTGTTTCTCGCCGACAATGGTTATGAGCTCATGGCGAATGACGTGGATTGCGTCATCCAGATCGATTTGCTCGCGTCGCGCGAAATTGACGATGCAGGGCTCGCCGAGTGGTTACGGGCCAACATCATTCCGCGCGGTCAATCGACTTCGACGTCGTAACCCTGCGCGTCGCCCGCGCCCTTGAAAGTGTAGTGCCACCACTCGCGCGGATAGTTCTCGAATCCATGACGTCGCATCAAGGCGACGAGCGTGTCGCGATGGGCGCGCGCGTCGCCGCGGGCCTCCGAATTCGTCCAGGAGCGCTTGTCGAAAAAATCGAAGGGCGTGCCGAAATTCCAGCCTTGCACGCCGAGATCGACCGCGAGGCCGGTGGAGTGGGTGGAGCGCTCGGCAATATAGCCGCGCGCGAACAGCGTGCTCTTGTCGAGGCGCGGATAATATTCGGCCTTGGTCGCCTGATCCGCGTTGCGTGACCACTCGACGAAAGCCGAAACAGCGCGGCGCGGGCGGTAACAGTCATAGACGACGAGCGAGAAGCCGTGCGCTCGTGCATCCGCCTGCGCCGCGGCGAGCGCCCGGGCGGCGTCTGCGCGCAGCCAGCATTGCGGCGAGCGATAGCCGGGAACCGGGCGGCCGGTGAAATTGTTCGGCCCGGCATAACGCATGTCCTGCGCAACATCCGGCGCGACGTCGGAAAGGCGCGCGAAGCCCGGCGGCGGCTCTGCGAGGGCATGCGTCGGCAGAAGCATGAGAAGGGCCAAAAGGGAGCGTGCGTTCATGTCGCAATCTCGTGTGCGTCGGCGTACATTCTTTGCGTGACGAGCAATTTATAAACGATCCTACATTGCAGGGAGGCAATCATGTCGCAGAAACTTTCGCCTTTAACAGGTTTGACGCTCGCCGCTTTCGCCGCCGTATTGGCTTGGGGCGCCCCCGCGCTCGCCGGAGACCGCTGCAAGGTCACTGACCCAACTGGCACACCGCTCAACATTCGCGACATCCATAAAAACATCGTCGGCACGATCGAGAATGGCCGCATCGTGACAGTGCAGCGTTACGGTGAAGATGACGCCGGAAAGCCCTGGGCCTATGTGACGACGCAGGGCGGCAAGCGACTGGGCTGGGTCTATCGCGAATTCATAAGCTGTTATTGAAGAAAGACCCCGGCCAGAATCGATTGCCGCTATAGAAAGCGTTCGCCCAGTTCTTCCGAACGCGACCGGGAAAACTTACATCTGGCAATTAGGAATCCTGGGGAAAATCCCCTTGTTTCTTCTTCGAGGAATTTGCGGTGCAACGAAATTGCTCCGGCGGCGATCATCGCCGGAGCCTCATCGTGACATTTCCGGGATTGGTCGCGCACACGCAGAATGCGCCGCTGAACGCCCGCCTCAGCTCTTCGCTCTGTCCGCGCCGCCATGGGCCGCCGACCACGCTATCGGGTCGGCGATGAAGGCTTCGACCTCGTTCAGCGCGTCGTCCGGAAAATAGCGGTGGGCGCGGGCGACGGTCAGCACGTCGCGCCATGTCGCGAGATAGTGCATGTTGATGCCAAGCTTCGCGAGGTCGTCGCGGGCGCCTGCAAAGATGTCATAGAAAAAGAACACGAACACGTCGTCGCAGCGCTGGCCGGAGTCGCGCAGCGCCTGCACGAAGTCCTTTTTGGAACCGCCGTCGGTCGCGAGATCCTCGACGAGCAGCGCGCGGCCGTTCTCGATCAGCTGACCCTCGATGCGCGCATTGCGGCCGAAGCCCTTCGGCTTTTTCCGCACATATTGCATCGGCAGCATCAGGCTGTCGGAAATCCACGCCGCGAAGGGAATGCCCGCGGTCTCGCCGCCGGCCACCACGTCCAGCGATTCATAGCCGATGTCGCGTTCGATCATGCGCGTGGCGAAATCGATCAGCCGGCGGCGCAGGCGCGGGAAGCTGATGATCTTGCGCATGTCGATGTAGACCGGCGACGCCCAGCCCGCCGTGGTGATGAAGGGCTTTTGCGTATTGACGAGCACCGCCTCGACTTCGATCAGAGCCTTGGCTGTTTCCTGCGCGGCGAATAGACGGTCGTTGGACATGGATGGGGCATACCTTTCCGGGCGTTTCTCCGCGCAGCCATAGCCTATTTTTCGCCGCCGCGCGCGGCCGTCTGGCCGAAGAGGATTTCCCGCTCCAGCGCCGTGAAATCCAGCCGCTTTCGCTCATAGGGAGCGCCGGCGGCATAGGCGCGCGTCACCGCTGGGCGAGACCTGATCGACTCGAACCAGCGCTTCAGATGGGGGAAATCGTCGAGGTCCTGGCCCTGGTCCTCGTGCGGCACGATCCAGGGGTAGCAGGCGATGTCGGCAATCGAATAATCGCCGGCAATATAGGGCGATTTGGCCAGTTCGCGGTCGAGCACGCCATAGAGTCGGTTCGTCTCGTTACGGTAGCGCTCGATGGCGTAAGGGATGCGGGCAGGGGCGTATTTGGCGAAATGGTGGTTCTGCCCGGCCATCGGTCCGAGCCCCCCGACCTGCCAGAACAACCATTCGATGACACGCGCGCGTCCGCGCAGATCGGCCGGAAACAGGCGCCCGGTCTTTTCGGCAAGATAGAGGAGGATGGCGCCGGATTCGAAAATCGAGACCTCTGCGCCGCCGTCGGCCGGCGCCTTGTCGACAATCGCCGGCATGCGATTGTTAGGCGAAATCGCGAGAAATTCGGGTTTGAACTGGTCGCCGCGGCTGATGTCCACCGGCTTGATGCGATAGGCGAGCCCGGTCTCCTCGAGGAAGATCGTGATCTTGTGGCCATTGGGCGTGGGCCAGTAATAGAGGTCGATCATTTCAAACGCCTTCCCGCTGTCCACATTTTATTTCCCATTTTCCTCCTACCATGTCAGCCGACTGGAGTTGCGTAGATTGTAAACATGAACAGCTTTCTTACCAAATGGCCGTCGGGAGAGGCGCAGGAGTTTGGCCAGCGCCCGTTGCGGTTGCGCCATGGCGTGGCTGAGGACGAGCTGTTCTCCGACTCCGCGCTGGAGCGTCTGATCGAAGCGACGCCTCGCGAAAGGCTTCACGTCAACACGATCCCGCGTGACGAGACAGATCCGCGCAAATGGCGCGAGGGCGACATGACCGGGGTGAGCGGCCGCGACGTCATGGCGGCGGTGGCGCGCGGAAATCTCTGGGTTCATCTGCAGCGCGTGCATGAGACCTCCGGCGTCTATCAGGCGCTTCTCGACGCGCTTTTTGCGGATATCGAACGCAACGTGCCTGGCTTCCGCAGCTACCGGCGCTCAATGAGCGTGCTGATTTCTTCCCCGAACATGAATGTGGCGTTGCACGCGGATGTTCCGGGCCAAAGTCTTTGGCAGGTGCGGGGACGCAAGCGTGTCTGGGTTTATCCGCCGCGCCCGCCCTATCTCCCGCAACGCACGATCGAGAACATCGTGCTCCAGCGCAGTTACGACACCGAACTTCCCTATGACGCGTCCTACGACGCGGCGGCCGAGAGTTTCGAGATGACGCCGGGCGACTGGGCGACCTGGCCGCGCAATGCGCCGCATCGCGTCCGCAATGCCGACTGTGTTAACGTCTCGTTCACCACCGAACATTGGACGGACGAACTTCGCGCAGGATATGCGGTCGACTACGCGAACGGCCTTCTGCGGCCGCTATATGGCTGCCGTGATCTGTCGCGCGAAACTCAGGGACCGGCCTTCTGGGCCAAATTCGCCGTCGCCGCCGCGCACAAAAGCTGGCGCAAGCTCAAGGCTCAGCGGTTGGCGCTGACGATCGACTTTCGCGTTGATTCCAATGCGGCCGAGGGCTTCAGCGACGTCGCGCCTTACCAGATCATGAAATAAAGTGACTTCGGAGCGCGCCGCCTGTCGGGTTGAACGGGTCGAGACGATCGCCGCCATCGATGCGCTTGCGGCCGAATGGACCGCTCTGGAGCGACTGACGCGCGAGGCGACTGGCTTTCAGAGCTATCGCTGGTGCCGCGCGTGGCTTTCGACGGCGCGCGAGAACGGCGCGTCGCTCCGCCCCCGCATCCTCTGTATCCGGGACGACGAGCGCCTTGTGATGCTGTGGCCGTTGCAGATCGAACATCGCTTCGGCGTGGGCGTCGCTCGTTGGATCGGCGAGCCAATGACGCAATATGGCGATGCGCTCGCCGCGCCGGGCGAGGGCCGCGAGCGATGGCGCAAAATCGCCGAGGGAGAAATGTCCCGTTGGCGGGACGTGGATCTCTTCGCCTTTACGCGACTGCGCGCCGACAGCGTTGTCGCAGCTTGCAACGCGCGGACGCCGGCTGCCGGCGAATGTCTCGCCGCTCCCTTCGTCGATTTGCGCGCCATGCAAAGGCGCCGTCGCAAGAGTCTGGAGCGGCGCGCGCGACGTCTCGCCGAATTGGGGCCCACGACCCTTGCTGAGGCGCAAACGCCGGCCGAGCGCGAAGAACTGACGCGCCGCGCCTTGGCGCTCAAGCGCGAATGGCTTCGGCGCAAGGGTCTCGTCAGCGCCGGCCTTTCCAGCCCGATAACCGAGGAATTCCTGTCCGCGCTCGCGCGCGAAGGCTTTATGCGAGTTTTTTCTCTGCGGGTCGCGAAGGACGTGGCCGCGCTCGAACTCGGCTTCGTCTCCAGTGACGCCTATCGATCGCTGCTCGGCTGTTACGACCCCCGTTTCGCCGAGGGATCGCCGGGCCAGGCGCTGACTGGCGGCTTGATCGAGCGCTGTGCGGAGGAGGGGCTTGCGACCTATGATCTGCTTCTGCCGGCCGACGCCTACAAGTTGACATGGGCGACGGGCGAGACGCCGGTGCGGGCGCAGTTTCGCGCCATGACGTTCAAGGGACGCCTCGCCGCCTTCGCGCTGGCGCGGTTGCGGCCCATGGCGAAGCGCGCGCTCCGCAGGATGGCGGGTCTTCGCGCGCGGTTGAATCCAGGCAAGTTCTCATTTGCGGCGGCATCCGCTAGTGTGACGACATCGACGCGGAAGGAGAAAATTTCATGATGGCCCGTATCGCCAAGATCGCGCTCGTCGCCTCGACCGGCCTTCTGGTCCTTCTGGTCGCGATCAACAATGTCTTTGACTACGAGACGAATTTCGACGTCGTGAAACATATTCTGTCGATGGACATGATCCCGCCGAGTCCTCTCGCGTGGCGGGCGATCACCAGTCCGGCGCTGCATCATCTCTGCTACGGCTTCATCATCGTCGCGGAGTTCGTCAGCGCACTGGTGACGCTCTACGGCGCATGGCTGCTGTGGCGGGCGCGAGCGGAGGAGGCGACGCGCTTCAACGCCGCAAAGGAAATCGCCGTGGCGGGGCTTGCCGTCGGCTTTTCGCTCTACTTCTTTGGCTTCATGGCGATTGGCGGCGAGTGGTTCCAGATGTGGCGCGCGGGCGTCTACAACATGCAGGAGCCGGCGTTCCGTTTCATCGGCAGCGTGGGGCTGGTGATGATATTTCTGGGTCAGCGTGACGTGGATTAGACCCGAGGCGCGCTCTAGTTGAGTTGATGGCGCGATGACGCTGCGCCGGCGACGCGGCAGTGAGGCGAAACGCCATGAGCGACGCGAGAACGGCTTTTGTGCTGGCGGGCGGCGGAAGTCTGGGGGCCGTGCAGGTCGGAATGTTGCGGGCGCTGCTGGCCTCCGGCGTTCGTCCCGATTTCATCGTCGGTTCGTCCGTGGGCGCAATGAACGCTTGCTATTTCGCCGGGCGGCCAGATGCGGATGGCGTTGAAGCCCTCGCGGGGATATGGAACGGCTTGCGGCGCAGCGACGTGTTTCCTTTCACCTTCTCGACGGCTCTCGCATTGTTGCGCCGGTCGGATTACCTCGTCGATTCATCCGCGCTGCGGCGCCTGATCGAGACATGGCTTCCCTTCGATCGTCTGGAGGAAGCGACGATTCCCGTTTATCTCGTCGCGACGGACATGCAGGGAATAGCGGCGCAACTGTCGCAGGGGCCTGCGGCCGAAGCAATCCTCGCCAGCGCCGCCGTTCCGGGGATTTTTCCGACTGTCGAAATCAATGGCGTTGCGCTCATGGATGGCGCAGTCGCCGCGAATACGCCGCTCTCGCTCGCAACCAAACTTGGCGCGACGCGGGTCGTCATCCTTCCGACGGGTTACGCCTGCGCGCTGGAAAAGCCGCCGTCGGGCGCCGTCGCGCGAGGGCTGCACGCGATCACGCTGCTCATCGCGTGGCAACTGATCCGCGATCTCGAACATTTGCCGGAGACGGTGAACGCGCATCTGGCGCCCGCGCTCTGTCCGTTGAATGTGTCGCCTTACGATTTTACTCAATCTCGTTTGCTTATTTCGCGTGCGACGGCGGCGACGCAGAAGTGGATCGAGAGCGGCGGACTCACCCGTCGCGCTTCGCCGCTCGATCTGAGGCCGCATCGCCATCACTGACACCGGCGTGGGTGGTCTGAGAACCAGATGGTTAACCGGAAGCGCGTTGATATTTGGTCCCGTAGTTATGATCCGGTCGGCCAATTTACAGTTTTTGGTGGTGTGACAGTAAGTTACAAAATTGTGAACGTCCACGCCTCGATTGTCGACCAAATCCGGTTTGCCATGGTAACCTAAAAAGGCTTATTTCAGCGTAGCTTAGCAGCGAGCCTCGAGCGGTTCGCAGCCTCGGTTCCCCTGTCGGAAAACAAGAAAGATCGCGCATGGACAGCGCCGAGCTGCGCCTCTTCATCGAATTTACGCCCATCGCGGCGGCGATGTTCGACCGCGAGATGCGTTATCTCGCGGTCAGCCCGCGCTGGATGACGGATTTCGGCCTCGAAGGCTCGATATTGGGCCGGTCGGATTACGATGTATTTCCCGGTCTCCCGGAACGATGGAAACAATTGCACCAGCGCGCGCTCGCGGGCGAGATCGAACATCCTTCCGAAGATAAATTTACATGCCCCGACGGAACCATCCGATGGAAGCGCTGGGAACGGCGTCCGTGGCGCCATGGCGACGGCGAGATCGGTGGAATAATCATTTTCGCGGAAGACATCACGGAACGGAAGGAGGCGGAAGAGGAGGCGCGACGAACCGCAGAGCGGCTGAGTATGGCCCAGTCGGCGGCGCAAATCGGAATCTTCGAGTGGGATTTCACCTCAAACCGGACCACTGTCGACAAGCAGTATTGCGACATCTTCGGCCTGCCGCCGGGAACGCCGCTCACTTACGCCGGTTATCTGTCGATGGTGCATCCGGAGGACCGCGCTTGCATCGACGCGCAAAACCTCGCGGTTTTTGCTGCTGGCGGACACATCGAGAATGAATGCCGGATCATTCGCGCGAACGACGGGGTCGTGCGCTGGATTGTCGCCAAGGGTGAGGTCACACTTGACGAAAGAGATCGCCCGACGCGCCTCCTGGGCGCCGTTTGGGACATAACCGAGCGCAAGCGGAACGAGGCGGCGGCGCGGGAAACCGCCGAGCGACTGAGCCTCGTTCAATCAGCGGCCAGGATCGGCGTTTGGGAATGGAATATGAAGACGGGCGAATCCGTCGCCAGCGAGGTTCTGCTCGATTTGTATGGCTTGCCGCGTGATGCGTCGTTCTCGCACGCCGATTTCATGGCGGTTGTCCATCCGGACGATCGACATCTTGTCGAGGAGAACGCCCGGGCGGCCATGAATGGCAAAGATGTGGCCATCGCCGATCAATACCGCATTGTGCGCGCGAACGACGGCGCAATTCGATGGATGACTGCGAGCGGCGGTTTTCAATTCGACAAAGACGGCCGCCCGATATTCGCGATGGGCGTCGTCTACGACATTACGGAACGAAAGCAGGTTGAAATAGCGCTGCGGGAAACGTCCGAGCGACTGAGGCTCGCGCAGTCAGCGGCGCATATCGGTACATGGAATTGGGACGTTCAGGCGGACATTGCGTGGTTCGACGATGTGGGTATGGAATATCTCGGGCTGCCGCAGGGCGTTCCAATCCATTACTCGGATTATGTGGGGCGCGTGCCTGAGGAGGAGCGCGATATTGTCAATTCTGCGGTGCAGGCGGCTTTCGCAGGAGACGGCCGCGTCCTGCTCGAGCATCGGCTGGTGAACGCGCAGACCGGCGTCGCCTGCTGGGTTTCGTGCCGCGGTGTGTTTACGTTCGATGACGAGGGCCGTCCCGTCCATGGAGCGGGCGCGGTTTACGACATCACGGAACGGAAGTTGGCGGAGGAGGCCCTGAGAGAAAGTGAAGCCGAAGCGCGACGTCAGCATGATGAATTGAACTGGATTTATCAGAACGCGCCGATTGGCATGTGTTTACTTGATCGGAACTTGCATTATCGGCGTGTCAACCGGTGGCTGGCTGAACTCAATGGTGCGCCCATGGAGGCCCACATTGGTCGAAGTGTTTCCGAAATGGCTCCTGACGCGAGCGATCAGATCGCGCAGCTGGTTCGTCAGGTTGTAGCGACCGGCCAGCCTCTGAAAAATTATTTGATTGTCAGAAAAAATTCACCGAATTCGGACGCCGTTCGCTTTCTGGATGCAAGCTATTTTCCGTTAATTGATGAACATGGCGAGGTGAGCGGATTTAGCGTGCTGCTTGAAGAAATAACCGATCGGAAACTGGCGGAAGAGGCCTTACGACACAGTGAATCCGAAGCGCGGAAACAGCGCGACGAACTGGACTGGATCTATCGGAACGCGCCGATCGGACTGGCGTATCTCGACCTCGATTTGCGGTATCGGCGCATAAATGACTGGCTTGCGAATCTCAGTCAGCGGCCGGTCGAGGAGCATATTGGCCTTAGCGTGTTCGATGTCGTCCCGCAATTCGCCCGCGGCGCGAAGATGATCAAGGAATGGATACTTGCGACCGGCGAACCGGTCAGGAACCTGGAGTTTTCGGGAGAAATGCCGCCGAACTCCGGCGTCGTCCGTCACATCAATAGCAGCTGGTACCCGGCGTTCAGCGAAGAGGGAGCGCTTGCCGGTTTCAGCGTGGTCGTGGAGGAGATCACCGAGCGCAAAAGGGCGGAAGAAGCCTTGCGGCGAAGCGAAGCCAAGGCGCGTAAACAGCGCGACGAACTGAAGTGGATTTACGAGAACACGCCGGTCGGTTTGGCGTCGCTCGACAAGGATCTGCGTTTTCATAGCATCAACCGTCGGCTTGCCGAAATGAACGGCCTGCCGATCGAAGCGCATATCGGCCGGACGGTGCATGAAGTCGTTCCCGATCTGTCGTCGAAGGTCGAGCAATTAGCCCATAAGATCATCGCTACGGGCGAACCTGTCAGAAACATCGAGCTCGAGGGTGAAACGGCCGCAAACCCCGGCGTCGCGCGATACTGGGATGAAAGCTGGTATCCGACGTTCGACTCCAATGGCGAGATTGCCGGCTTCAGCGTCGTGGTGGAGGAAGTCACCGAGAGCAAGCATTTGCAGGCGCTTCGCGAGGCCGATCGTCGCAAGGACGAGTTTCTTGCGACGCTGGCGCATGAGCTGCGCAATCCGCTCGCGCCGATCAAGAACGCGATTCATCTGCTGCAGATGCTGAATCATGACGATCCGACCGCCGAACAGAAAAGACGCCTGGCGCTCTCGCGCGCGGAGCGGCAAGTCACTCATCTCGTGAGACTGGTCGACGACCTGCTGGAGGTCACGCGCATCAACCATGGCAAGATCGAGCTGAGAAAAGAACCCGTCGAGCTCGCGGCGATCCTGTCGCAGGCGATCGATCTCAGCCATTCGCAGATCGAAGCCGGTCCCCACCAGCTTATTGTAGAGCTTCGTTCACATTCATTGCCGGTTGAGGCCGATCCCGTCCGCCTCGCGCAGGTCTTCGCGAATCTTCTCAATAACGCCGCAAAGTTTACGGAGGCTGGCGGTCGTATCGATGTGATTGCGGACCGGGAAGAGGGGGAGGCGATCGTCAGGGTGCGCGACAATGGCGTAGGCATCCCGCCCGAGATGGCGTCGTCCATCTTCGATATGTTCACGCAAATCAAAACCGGAGTGCGAAGCGGTAGAGGCGGCATCGGCATCGGCCTTGCGCTTGCCCGCGGCATCGTTCAACTGCACGGCGGCCGTATCGAGGCGCGCAGCGCGGGTCTCGGCCATGGCAGCGAATTCATCGTCCGTCTGCCTTTGGTGGTGCGCCAATGAGCGGCCAAAAGGATAATGTGAATTTCATGCAATCTCCCGCAACGTCCCTTCCGCGCGTCCTCGTCGTCGACGACGATCAGGATTGCGCCGACAGCCTCGCCGAGCTGTTGCAATGTCTCGGGGCCGAGACCCGCGTCGTGTACGGCGGCGCGCAGGCGCTGGACGAATTGGCGGGCTTCCAGCCCCGGCTGGTGTTGCTGGATATCGGCATGCCGGGCATGGATGGTTTTGAAGCGGCGCGGCGGATTCGCGAGCGCCCGGAGGGACGCGATGCCTTTCTTGTGGCCTTGACCGGCTGGGGGCGGGCAGGGGATCGACAGCGCGGCCGCGACGCCGGCTTCGACCTTCACATGGTGAAGCCCGGAGAAATAGAGGCGCTGAAAAAGCTTCTCGCCGAGTTGCCGCGTTGAGGCCGCGCCTGTCAGCGCCTAATCCGTAAGGGACCAGCTTTGCAACAGCGTCTCCGCCGGCGTTTCGCCGAACATGCGGAAATAGCAGTGTGCGAAGCTCAAAGGCGTTGAAAAGCCGAGGTCGCGGGAGAGTTGCTGGAGATCGATTTCTCCGCCGCTTTTCATGAGGGTTCGGCGCGCGGCCTGAAGCTTCTCGCGTTGCTGCCAATCCATCGGCGAGCAGCCAAACTTTTTCTGAAAGGCGTAATGAAGGCTGCGGGCGGACAGGCCGCTGATCTGCTCCATCTGCGTATAGGTAAGCCGACGTGCGCTATTGTCTTGTATAGCCGAGCATACGGCGTCAATCGCGTTTGTCGACGCCGCCCGAACCTTCTGCCCCGGCGCGTCGGCGCTCAGCAATTCAGGTTTCAGCAGGCATATTACGTGGCGATAAAACATGTCGTCGACGCCCAGCCTCTCGAGGGCCGCGCGGTTCAGATACAGATTGTCGATCTGCTGGCAGATTTGGCTGAACAATGTCGCGAAATCGACGCCGCCTTGCTTCATGTCGATGAGCCGCATGACCCCGTCTTCGAGGCGAAGTTGCTGATTTTGGTCCTCACCCAGCATCGCGCGCGCCGTTGCGATCAGTCGCTCGCGCGAAAGTCGCGCGAGCAGACAGGAACGAATTTCCGCCTCACCCGCCCGGTGCGTGTGCCTCGTGTAAAGCACAGCCTGAGCGCCAGGATTCCATTCAATTGTCTTTCCACCGACGACTACTTGCATCCTGCCGCGGAAGGAAAAGCAAAAATGGAGCTCTTCGTTTGACCCCGCGTCCATCCGGACGGGAGTCATCGCATTCGCTTGCAGGACGAGCCCGTTGATGTCGATCGTGGCGACCTTTTGATGAAACTTTTGCTCGCCCGCGATGGGCGCGAGGTAATTGAACGAGGAAATCATTCGGGCGGTTCGATCCGCCGCCTCTTTTACGCTGGTCGTGTGGATGGCCTGCGCTTCGCCGAAGGCCAGTCGCGGGAGCCCATCCTGCCTCTTTTCGGTCATCTGCATCTTACGACGGGCTCCAGCAGCGTCTGCCGTCACGCCAAGCTTGTGTCGAAACTCGTCTTTTTTCAACCGATCAACGTCCCGACGGAAAAACGGTTCCGCGCCATCCACTTGAGTTCAATTTTACGCAATTTGCCGCGCCGCAGCAACACGATAAATGTTATCCACTCGTGGAACCGGCGCCGTGGCGGAAGGCGGCGTTCGGATCGCATGCCGGTCATTCCACACGTTGCGCGCGCGCGATCGTGGCTGTCGGCGTCTCGCCGAACATGCGGCGATAATAGGCCGTGAAAGCGGAAGGCGAGGAAAAGCCCAGCTCATAGGCGAGTTGCGTGACTGTCAGCGCCTCGGCGCCCCTGATGAGCCTTTCGCGCGCGATATGCAGCCGTTCCTGCTGCTGCCAGGCCATCGGGGAGCAACCGAATCTTTTCCGGAAGGCGTATTGCAGGCTGCGGCGGGAGAGGCCGCTGATCTGCTCCATTTCCGTCAGCGTCAGCGGCCGATGGCCTCTGGTCCTGACTGCGTCGCAAACGGCGTCCACCGGGCTACGAGACGGCCATCCGGCAAGGTCGCGATCACGCTGTCGGCCCAGAACCAACCCGGGTTCGAGGAGGCAGGCCGCGTGGCGATAGACCCAATCGTCCACGCCGAGCAGCTCCAGCGCTGATTTCCTGTCATAAAGAGCATCGATATGGACGCAAATCTGCCGGAAGACGTTTGTGAAACTCACAGGGCCATATTGTAGCGGCAGCGTGCGCGTAAATTCGACGCCGAGCGAGAACTCCTGCCGGAAATCCTCTCCCAGCATGGCGCAGGCTGTGTCGATCAGCCTTGCCTTGTCGAGCTCGGCGACGAAAAGCGACCGCATTTCGGATAATCCCTGTCTCGGCCCGCATTCGGTGAAGAATGCGGCGTTCTCGTTTGCGTTCCATTCAAACTGGCGTTGCCCCACCGTGGTGCTGCACCTGCCGAAAAAGGGAATGAAGAGGTGAAAGTCGCGGGACGACTTCACGCCGAGTCGCAGGGAGGTTGAAGCGGTCGCCGTAAGGTTGAGGCCGTTTATGGAGACCGCCGCAACCTTGTGATGCAATTGCTCGTCTTTGTCGGCCGCCTCGTAAAATTCGAGGGCGTTGACCGTCCGCGCCGCGCGCGCGGCCGCGACCTTCGTGTTCGTTGTCGATAACGCATGCGCCTCGCCGAAGGCGAGGGGCGGCAGCGGGTTGGCTTTCCTTAGTGGCGGCATTCGTTCAGAACTCAGCACTGTGAATGTTGCAATTCACAATATCTGTAATGCCGAATTTGATGAAGGAAAATCCGTACTTATATGGTTTCGCCCAAGAATCCCGCATTATCGGGTTTTGCGCGCGGATGGCGTATCACAATTTTCGATCCCATGTGCGTCGAGCTGTTGCGGTATGGGCTGGAATGTCGAGCTCGTCGACATTGCTGATGTTCGCAATGGGCGGCGCAGAATGTGCGTCGGGCGAGTGAAGGCGCCGGAACTCATAAAAAAACCGGCGCGAGGAGACCTCGCGCCGGAGCTTTGCGCCAATTCTGGCGGCGGATTTAGTTGCAGTATCCAGCCTGAGCGAAGGTCACGCCGGGCGTGACCTGCAGGCTGCAAACCTGCTGCAGCAGCGCGCCGATATTGCCCGCGCCATAAATGCCGTAAGCGGCGTTCGGATATTGCGGGTTCTGTCCAAAGCGCGAGGAATAATTGTCCTTGATCGCGTTGGGATCGGCTGAACCCCAGGAGGTGACGCCGACCACAGCCCTGTTTGGCGCCGAGCCGATCGCAGCGCCGCCCGAGAGCACGGGGTTGAAGGACACGAAGTTCGCGATCCACGGGCCGCCGCTGGAGCCGCCGGTGAAATTGTTGCCCTGCCAGATCTGCGCCGCAGCGCCGACCGTCGTCAGATAGGACGGGCCGTCAGCACGCTGCATGATGCGGCCCGAGTCCATCAGGCCCGGATAGCCAAGCGTCGATGTCGCGGCGACCTTGAGATTTCCCGTCTTCGGCGAGGAGACGAAGGAATAGTTGTTCCAGCCATAGCCGAGCCAGCCCGTGAGATCGCCGATGAACTGGTTCGAGGCGTTCTTGTTGAGAATGATGACGGCGACGTCGTTGTTGCGCGCCGCGCCCGAGCCCGGATCAGTGCCGTTC
Organism: Methylocystis sp. ATCC 49242; assembly: GCF_000188155.2. NCBI lineage: Bacteria > Pseudomonadati > Pseudomonadota > Alphaproteobacteria > Hyphomicrobiales > Methylocystaceae > Methylocystis > Methylocystis sp. ATCC 49242. Next base: position 878,653 of record NZ_KE124774.1, on the reverse strand, counting down.
AACCAGGTGACGGGGCGATTGAGCGCCCGCCAAGCCCAGCGGCCGTAGGGCTCGCGCTGCGCTAGGGTCGCGCCGGGTCCGTAATGGCCCGGAACGAACACATATCCGCCAAAGAGGCCGCCGGTTCCAGAGCCGAAATTCTGAATGCAATGCGCAGCCGTCACGATCACGCTTCGGCGAATGAGGCTCGCCGAGCAATGGCCGCCGTTGATGAACAGCTTGCCGATGGCGCGATAGGGGTATGTCGAGCTCAGATAGCTGGCGCCGACAGCTGAAGTCTTATTCGACCCGCCCAGTTGCACGCGCGTGGACGTGTAGGGAATTCCGAAGCTGCCGAAAGCGCGCGTATTGACGCCGCTAGCAACAGGGTCGGAGCCGGGCGAGACGCCGGGCGTCACATTGCTGACGGCGTTCGACGTCTGGGCCTGTACGCGCGTCGTGTCGGGCGCGGGGAGGGGATTGACGATCTCTCTGGTGTTGGCCCTCACGGAATCGTAGTTCGCGTGAGCGCCGGTGTTTTGCACGACGCCGGTGGCGGATTGCGCCCATGTGGGGGAGGTCAGCCCCGCCGCCGCCATGGCGAGCGAGAGCGCTGCATAACGCTGTCGTTTCATGAATTGCCCCTCGATAAAAGTCAGCCGGAACCCTGTTGCTCCGCCCAAGCGAGATGGACCCACGGCGGGGCGTTGCAATCTCTCCTCGCACAGTCAAACTAAGTCCACCAACCGGAGGTTGTGCTCCAGCTTATATCAGGCGCTAAGGTATTGGCAAAGCTAAAACTATTGGCAACGAATGGCGACAGGCGGCTCGTGTCTGTCGACAAGCCGTCCGACGATTGTATGTCGCGACGCGCAGGAATGTCGCCCGCGGGCGAAAGGTGAGCAGATTTTCGGCTATGGTGCCCCTGGCCGGAGTCGAACCAGCACTCCTTGCGGAACTCGATTTTGAGTCGAGCGCGTCTACCAATTCCGCCACAGGGGCTTGCACCGGCGGGATGTCCGGCGAGCGGCGCGGATATTAGCGACGCGCGGGGCGCCGTCAACCCGCCGTCCGCCATCTTTAGGTTAATCTTTTCGTGCTAAGCGCCTAAATTGGGAAACGCCCAGGCGCCGGAATGATCGACGAGGCACAATGAAAAAGCTCTATGACTGGACCATGTCGCTCGCGCAGAGCCGCCACGCGCCCTTCGCGCTCGGCGCCATCGCCTTCGCGGAGAGCTCTTTCTTCCCCGTGCCGCCGGACGTGATTCTCGTGCCGATGACGCTCGCCGAACCGAAAAAGGCGTGGTATTTCGCGGCGCTCTGCACCATTGCGTCGGTCGCGGGCGGGGCGCTCGGCTATGCTTTCGGCGCGCTGTTCTACGACACGATTGGCCTCTGGCTGATCAATCTTTACGGCTACGCCGAGAAGATGGACGCGCTCCGCGCCTTCTATGCGCAATGGGGCGCGATCTTCATTCTGGTGAAGGGCCTCACGCCCATTCCTTACAAACTCGTCACTATCGTCTCGGGACTGCTCGCCTATAATTTTCCGCTGTTCATCGGGCTCTCGCTCATCACGCGGGGGGCGCGCTTCTTCCTGCTCGCGGCCGCGATCAATCATTTCGGCGACACGATCCGCCTGAAGCTCGAGCGCCATTTCGGCCTGTTCATCGGGTCGCTGGCGGTGATCGTCGTCGCGGGCTTCGCTTTCGCGGCGAAGATGTTCTGAGATGGCGGCGGCGCTCTTGCGGTTTGCAACTCCGCGCAATCTCGCGCTGCTGATTTCGGCCGTCTCGCTGGCGGCTATTGGTGGCGCGTGGACCTACGAGTCGCTGGGCTATCTGCCCTGCGAGCTCTGCTACAAGGAACGGGTTCCCTATTACGCTGCCTTCGCGCTGGCGCCGCTAGCCGCGTTTGCCGCGCAGACCGGGAGAGAGGGGCTGGCGCGCGGCGCCTTCCTGCTGATGGCGCTGCTCTTCGCCGGCAACGCCGCGCTGTCGATCTATCATTCGGGCGTCGAGTGGAAGATCTTCGCGGGGCCTTCCGACTGCTCCGGCCCGCTGACCACGGCCGGGTCGGTCATGGACTTCATGAAGCAGCTTCAGACCGTGAAAGTCGTGCGCTGCGACGAGCCGACCTTATGGGTGCTCGGGCTGACTCTCGCGAACTGGAATGTCGTGGTTGCGGCGGTTCTGGCTGGGGTGGCCTTCGCCGGAGCGAGACGAGCGAGGCTCTAGCGACGCTCGTCTCCGAGACATTCATCGGACCAGTTTCGGAAAGCCTTCGTACCATTCCGAATGGTCGCCCGAGTGGTTTTGCATGCCGGGTTTTGTGAGACAGCCGGCCGGTTTTATGTAGCTATCGATCCGTCTTTCGGGCTCTTCGCGCCAGCAGATATTGAACGCGCATAGCTTTGGAAAAAAGTAGAGTGTCGAGTATGGGAGATGGTCGTGAATCCACCACGCCAGCGAGCGCCAATCGGCGCCCGCCTCAACGCGATCCATAAACCAAGGAACAACTATGCATGCGGTGGCGCCCATGCGGCCATTACTGTCGAGACGATCCCATATATGTCCGGCGTAATTGGCCTCGTTTTTTGCGCAGTTCAATCTGTTCTCGTTCCCAAACGAGTTCACCGCGCAGGATCGAAACGCCGAACGGATCGCTATGCGTCCAAACGTCGCCTGAAGCGGCTCGAGCAATTCCTCGCATAGCCGCGAGCCCGCCTTGATGGCGAGGTCTGGATTGTCCGGGATATTGGAGATGCCGCTTATCGCGGAAATTTCCGAATAGAGAAAATCCCGCATGAAAAAATTGCGCGACAGACGCGCTCGTCCAAACTGCTCGAGCGCGCCCACCGATTCAGGTTTGCGCATGAAGTCCCACCGTAAAACGTCGTGACCATGCGCTGAATAACAGTGAATGATTACCGTTTAGCTTATGCTATCGGCTCACCCCGCCGCCAGCCGCGCCCGCGCGCGCAGTTTCTCCGTCTCGCTCTTCAACTGTCCGCAGGCGGCGAGGATGTCTCGGCCGCGCGGTGTGCGCACCGGGCTGGCGTAGCCCGCATTGAAGACAATGTCCGAGAAGCGCTCGATCGTCTCCCAATCCGAACATTCGTAAGGGGCGCCGGGCCACGGGTTGAACGGGATCAGATTGATCTTGGCCGGCACGCCCTTGAGCAGCCGCACGAGTTCGCGGGCCTCGGCGGGGCTGTCGTTGACGCCCTTCAGCATCACATATTCGAAGGTGATGCGCCGGGCGTTGCTCGCGCCGGGATAGTCGCGGCAGGCCTGCAGCAGCTCCTTGATCGGGTATTTCCTGTTCAGCGGCACGAGCTCGTTGCGCAGATCGTCGCGCACGGCGTGAAGCGAAATAGCGAGGGCAGGGCCGCATTCGGCGCCCAGCCGCTCGATCTGCGGCACAACGCCGGAGGTCGAGACGGTGATGCGGCGCTTGCTTAGGGAGAGGCCGTCGCCGTCGGCCATGACCTCGATCGCGGCCATTACGTTGTCGATGTTGTATAGCGGCTCGCCCATGCCCATGAACACGATGTTGGACACGGCGCGCACGCCTTCGCCCGACGGCACGAGCCCGTCGGTTGGCCGCTCGCGGTCCGGGAAGTCGCCGAGTCTCTGGCGCGCGACGAGCAACTGCCCGATGATTTCCGCGCTCGTGAGATTGCGCACGAGCTTCTGCGTGCCCGTGTGGCAGAAGCTGCAATTCAGCGTGCAGCCGACCTGCGAGGAGACGCAAAGCGTGCCGCGGTCGCTTTCCGGAATATAGACGCACTCGACTTCCGCGCCCTTGTCCTGCGCATCGACAGGCGCGAGGCGCAGCAGCCATTTACGCGTTCCGTCAACCGAAACCTGCTCCTCGACGATTTCCGGATGGCGTAAACCGAAAGCCCCGTCGAGCGTAAGACGCAGCGATTTGGAGATGTTCAGCATCTCGCCGAAATCGCGCGCTCCGCGGAAATAGATCCAATGCCAGAGTTGCGATACGCGCATGCGGATTTCGCGCTCGGGAAGTCCGAACGCGCGCAGCGTGTCTGCAATCTCGGCGCGGGTCATTCCGGCGAGAGAGGGCTTTTCGGCGAGCGCGGGGCGCTCCATTTCAGTCGCAGTCATCATCAACCTCTGGACAAGGCCCGGATTATAGCACATGCCGTGGCGCAGTCGGCCGCCCGTTCATTCACGATAAGCTTTCATTCAGCCCTTTAACGCCTTTTACAGGGAAAATCCCGACTTGAGCTCTGCAGCACGCAAAATCCTCATCGCAACCTTCGGCTCGCTCGGCGACCTGCACCCCTTCGTCGCGCTGGCCCATGCGCTCGAGCGGGAGGGCTTCGCTCCGGTGATCGCCACGAGCGCCGCCTATGCCGAATATATCGCGGGCGAGGGGCTGAATTTTGCGCCGATTCGGCCGGACGCCGACGATCTGACCGCCCGGCTCGGGATCGATATGGGCGAGATCGCCCGCCGCATGGCGCAGGACGACACATTCCTGTTCAAGGATCTGATTTTCCCGCATTTGCGGGAAAGCTACGACGATCTTGTCGCCGCCAGCGACGGCGCCGTCGCCATTGTGGCGCACAGTCTCGCCTTTGCGGGACGCATTGCGGCGGAGGCCCTCGGATTGCCTCTCGTGACGGTCCTGCTGTCGCCGATGAAGGTCTATTCCGCCTATGATCCGCCCATCGGCTCGCGCGCGCCCTTCCGGCCCTCGCCGGGCTCGGCGCCGGAGCTCATGCTCAACCGCTTTCTGCTGTGGGGTTTGTCGCACGCGATCGCATTCTCGGCCCGGCCGCTACGGCGTCTGCGACGCGACCTCGGCCTGCGGCGGCGCTACGGCCTCGACCTGCTGCTTGGCGCGAAATCGAGCGATGCGACCATCGGCCTTTTCAGCCCGACTTTGGCGCCGCCGCAGCCCGATCACGCGCCGAACATGCTGATCGCCGGCCATACGTTCCACGACCGATTTCTCGGCGCGGAAGCGCTCTCCGCCGACATCGAGGCTTTTCTCGAACAAGGGCCGCCGCCCGTCGTCTTCACGCTCGGGAGCTTCGTCGCGCGGTCGCGCAACGACCATTATCGGGTCTTCGCGGCCGCCGCCCGACAGGTGGGGCGGCGCGCGCTGCTGCTGGCGCATGAGGACGACGTCGCGGCGTTGCGCGAGGAGCTGCCGGCGGATGTCCATGTCGCGGCCTATGCGCCGCATTCGCTGATTTTTCCGCGCGCCTGCGCCGTGGTGCACCATGGCGGCATCGGCACGACGGGGCAGGCCATGCGCGCCGGACGGCCGCAGATCGTCACGCCCTTCCTTGGCGATCAGCCCGACAACGCCGGACGTCTGCGACGGCTCGGCGTGGCGCGTAGCGTCGATGGCGAGACAATGACGGCCAATGCGCTCGCGCGCGAGCTGGACATTGTGCTGAAGCAGGACCAGTACGCTGCGCGGGCGGAGACGCTATCCGCGACCGTGCGGCGGGAGGATGGCGCGGGCGCGGCGGCGCGGCGGATCGCTGCCGTCATTGAACGGGGTGCGCAATCGTGAACTTTACTATCCACGCAATTGTGGCGGTGGCGGCGATCTGCCTCCCGGCCAGCGCCTTTGCCGGGGACTCCATGCGCCTCTCACCCGGCGAAGCCGCGAAGATAGAACTGCCGGAGAATCCCTCGACCGGCTATACGTGGCGGATCGATCGAGACGCGAGCGACGGTCTGGAAAACATCGCCATCACCGATGATGGCCACAGGCGCGGAGCCGCCTTGCCCGGCGCGCCCGGAACGCATCGCTGGACGATCCGGGCCGTCAGGCGCGGTCACGCTGCAATCCAGTTCGTCTATCTGCGACCGTGGGAGCCGTCGCCCGTCGAGACGCGGCGCGTGGGTATCGAAATAGCGCGATAAGGGTTATCCGCCGCCGATCGGCTGTCTATTTCTTCTGCCGCCGTCGCAAGGGAAAGTCGCCGCTCTCGTAAAGCGGCCGAATCTGGCGTCCGAAATAGTGGGTTTCATTCACTTCGAGCGAGCAACTGTCCAGCACTCGGGGAGCAAGTTCCTCCACTGCGAAGCGAATGGCCTCGGCGGCCTTGGGGAAGCGCCTGAACACCAGCGATTTCCGCTTCGTGTTTCCGCCTTTGGCGTAGTAGAGAGAGGCTTCCATCCGATAGTCTGTTGCGTCCATCGCCGCCTCCTTGAGTTGTGTCGAGTTGCGTTTCAGGTTGCGCGCTCGAGGGCCGATTCGACGACAACACGCTCTTGTCCGTCTCGATCGGCGCGGATGCGGTATTGCAAGCCCTGTCCGCCGTCTGGCAGGTGACGCGTGACCTTGAAGGATTCCCTCCCGGATCTGACGCTGGCCTGGTGCACGACATGAGCGCCCACCGCGAATTTATGGGTCGCGATCGCTCTCACCTTGGCGTTGCGAAAACGTTCGCGTGAATTGATGTAATCGGTCACGTGCTACGCCTCTTTGAGTTCAAACGGGTTCATTCGCCTCACGGCGAAGTTCGCGCGAAGAACCGCAGGCGCGACTTATTTCTTGCCACGCATCAGGTCTTCGCGTGCTTTCAGCTTTTCGACGGTGAGCCATGCCGAGCCGACCGGCGCCGCGCCGCCCGCTGATTTTTCTTTTTTGGGTTTTTTTACTTCGCGATTGCCGCGTCGTTGTCCTTTGGCCATGTCACTCACTCCTCGTTACAGAGAGCGTCTTGCCGGGACATCGCCGCAAGAGCGGCGGTCGTCGTCTCGCGCGCCCGCCGGTCTTGGGTGTTTCGTACGCCTCGCCGCCGGTACATCCGCGGTCGGCAAGAGGCGCAGGAGAAATCAATCAGCCCTGAAGCTGCAATGCGTCGGCCGAGAACTTGCCGCTTCGCTTGTCGACGACGAGCTCGTAGCCGACCTTCTGCCCCTCGGCCAAGCCATGGAGACCGGCGCGCTCCAACGCGCTGATATGGACAAAAACGTCAGCTCCGCCAGCGTCCGGCTGGATGAATCCGAAGCCCTTGTTTGCATTGAACCATTTAACGACGCCAATTTGCATGATGCTTCCTTTCCAGAAACATGAGTTGGCCGGACGCAGAAGCGCGGCCGTCCGTGGATCGAAGTTCTGGATAGAAAGTCACGAGCCGAGGCGCCAAAGGCGATAGAGCAAGATCATTCGGCCGAAACCCGATAACTATGATATAGAACGATCTGCCAGGAATACAATCTCGCCGCCCCGAATAGTTTTTCAACTTTGAAGCGGCGTCTTGACGCATCGATAGAAATTGGTCGCTCGACTGGTAACTATTTTTCTTCGCGTCGCGTCGCCTTCATCGCATCCTCCAGCCGTACCGTCGCCGAGCCGGGTTTGGCGGGCTTCTGCTGGCTTTCATGCGGCGCCCAGCCGGAAAGCCAGACGATCTCGAAGCTCGCGCGCACGCGCCCGTCCGGATCGGAGAAGCGCTCGGCGTAAATCTGCGCCGCGCGGGCGAGAACGTCGCGCCGCATCGATCGCGAGGCGCGCTTCACCAGCACATTCGCAGCGCCCATCGCGCGTAAATCGGCCATGAGCGCCAGAAGCGAATCGTAACGAAGCGTGAAGCTGTCGACGTCGGAGACGGGCAGGGCGAATCCCGCGCGTTGAAGAAGCCCGCCCATGTCGCGCACGTCGACGAAAGGCGACACGCGCGGACTGGCGCCGCCGGTGATCTCCTCCTCGGCCTGCGCAAGTGCCGCGCGCAGCTCGATGAGGCTCGTTCCGCCCGGCAGGCAGGCGATGAACAGCCCGTCGGGCGCCAGGGCACGCCGGATCTGCGTTAACACGCCCGGCAGGTCGTTAACCCACTGCAGCGCCATGCCGCTGACGACCAGATCGAAGGACCCCTGTGCAAAGGGCAGGGCCTCCTCGTCTGCAATCACATCGCCGCCGAAACGACTTGCGCGCAAGGGCGCGGCGCGCCCGCTGGCGATGATCGCCCGGGCGAAATGATCCGTCGGCAGGCCGATCGCGAGCGATCGCGGGAACTCGCGCTTCACGGTCAGCAAACGGTCGAGAAGATCGTCGGCTGCGCGCGTCAGAAGGAAATCGGGAGCGCCTCTGGCAAGCGCGCGGCGCAGCCGCAAATGCAGCAGGGAGCGGTCGAAAATACGGGGTGGGGTGTTGGTAGGAGGCATCGCCTTTTGTATCGCGCGCGGCGTCCGAACCGGCAAGTGCGATAGCGCATAGATTTTGGAGCTCCGACGGCCAAATTATGGCGGCATCTCGGAAAGAGCAGGTGTTGCAAAGCGGCAACATCCTGAGAAATCTTAACGTTAAACACTAACCGCAAGCCAAGGAACACTTCGACAAGATCGTGGCGAAAGATAGAATGATCACATCGAAAGCTTCCTTCCCGGCGCAAAGTCACAAGGTGAAATACAATGCGTAGTTCGCTTACCCTTTCCTGCGTCCTGCGTCGCATCGGACGGCGCAGCCTCCACAGCCTGCTCCTCGGCGCCGTCGTCGCGCTGGGTATTGCGGCGGCTCCGCAAACCGCTTCGGCGCGCAACATGGTCGCCTTCTCGCCGGACGTGCAGCCCGGGACGATCGTCATCAGCGCCCATCAGCGCCGGCTCTTCTATGTCGTGGGTCCGGGCGTCGCCATCAGCTATCCGGTCGCCGTTCCCAAGCGCGGCAAGGAATGGTCGGGAGTCACTTCTGTCGACGGCAAATATGTCAATCCCGACTGGACGCCGCCGGCGGCCGTGAAGGCCGATCACCCGGAATTACCGAATCTCATTCCGGGCGGCTCGCCCCGCAATCCGATGGGGGTGGCCGCCCTGACGCTCGATCGCGGCGAGGTCGCCATCCATGGCACGACGAGCAAGATGCGCGCGTCGATCGGCACGGCCGCCTCCTATGGTTGCATCCGCATGCTTAACGAAGACGTCGCCGATCTTTACGGACGTGTGAGCGTCGGCGCGCCGGTGGTGATGGCGCCGTAGGGCGACAGAAACAGACTTTCCCGCAGCGATTGAATCCCGCCTTGACGTCGCAGCAGGGCGGGGTTCTTTTACGAATCGACCGGCGGCGCGGCCGTGCGCGACGTCGAGCTTGGCAGTAACGAAAAGCGCTTTTTCTCCAAAGCTTTTTTCACGGCGGCGCCTGCGTCTTTTTGTGGACGGCAGCGGCGCGCCCATAGACGACACATGGCGAATCCAGCAGTGTGCGCGCAGTTTGACAGTCGCTTCGCGTATGAACCGTCACGCGTTTCTTGCAGTTAGAGTATAGTGAACGAAAGAGATGATTCGATCTCTTGTAGTCGTTGCACTGGATCCACTGCTCGAAAGGAAGGCGTCCATTCAAAGTCTCGTGATGCGTCGCTGTCTGGTTTTATTTGTCGCCGCGTCCTGCTGACACCCGAAAAAGGTTGGCTCATGCTGATCGCATCAGAAAAAGAAACAGAGCGCGCCGAACATCCGGTGGATGTTGTGGAGCAACTGGCCGCCACCAACGACTGGTCCTTCGACCGCGAGGACGACGACGAGATCTCCATTTCCGTCGCGGGCGCCTGGACCGAATATCATGTCGCCTTCACCTGGCTTCCGCATCTCGAAACCCTGCATGTCAGCTGCGCTTTCGACCTGAAGGCGCCGGAACGTCGCCGCGCCGAGGTGATGTCGCTCGTCAGCGCGATCAATGAGCAAATGTGGATCGGGCATTTTGATTTCTGGCCGCAGGAGGGCGTGGCGATGCACCGTCATGGCCTGATTCTCACCGGGGGCGCGCAGCCTTCCGCCACGCAATGCGCGGCCTTGCTCGACAATGCGCTCACAGCCTGCGAGCGTTACTATCAGGCGTTCCAGTTTGTGCTCTGGGCGGGCAAATCCGCAAGAGAGGCGCTCGAAACCGCCAATTTCGAGACGAAGGGCGAGGCGTGAGCGCGCCGTTTGACTGGAGCGGCGTCTCCATAGCCCTGATCGGCGCCGGCAACATGGGTCTTGCGATGCTCGAAGGCTGGGCGGCGCAAGGTCTTGCGGGCGACCAGGTCGTTGTGGCGGAGCCCAATCCTTCCCAGCGTCTCCGCGATCTCTGCGCCGTGAGAGGCTTCAGGCTGGCGGAAGGAGATAGCGCTGACGAACCCCGGCAGGCGGTCGTATTGGCCGTCAAGCCGCAGCTGCTCGAGGCGGGAGCGGCGTCGGCGGCCCCGTTCGTCAGCGCCGGCTCCATGGTCGTTTCGATCCTCGCTGGCAAGCGGATCGCCGACATTGCAGCGCGCCTGCCGGCCGCGAAGGCCGTCGTCCGCGCCATGCCCAACACGCCGGCGGCGATCGGCCGTGGCATGACCGGGGCGTTCGCGAATGAGGCGACGAGTGAAGCCCAGCGCGTCCTGGCGCATGTGCTGCTGTCGGCCGTGGGGCAGGTCGAGTGGGTCGAGAGCGAGGCGCTGATCGACGCGGTGACGGCCGTCTCGGGCTCCGGCCCCGCCTATGTGTTCTATCTCGTGGAATGTCTCGCCGCCGCCGGCGTCGAGGCCGGACTTCCCGCCGATCTCGCGGCGCGGCTCGCCCGGGCGACGGTGGAGGGCGCGGGGGAGCTGCTGCATCAACAGCAAGACACTGCCGCCGAGACCCTGCGCCAGCGCGTGACCTCGCCGGGCGGAACGACCGCCGCCGCGCTGGACGTGCTGATGGCCTCCGACGGTCTTGCGCAGCTCCTGGCGCGCGCCGTGGCGGCCGCAAAAAGCCGGGCCGGCGAACTTTCCGGTTGACGATTGGCGAGCTATCGCGTTGCTGAAGTCTGTGGCGGGCGGATAATCTGTCGTCAACGGTAACGCTTTTTCGGAGATCGATATGACCAATCCCCGTGACCGGGTGGTCGACGCGACGCTGAGCCTTGCGGCCCGCCGCGACTTCGGCGACGTCAGCCTGACGGACATTGCGCATGAGGCGGGGTTATCGCTCGCCGATCTGCGCGACCTTTTCCCGTCGAAGGGCGCGATCCTCGGCGGTTTCTCCCGCCGCATCGACCGGAAGGTGCTCGACGCGGTCGCGGATCATCCGTCGACCGACGCCGCCCGTGACCGGCTATACGACGTTTTGCGCCGGCGTCTCGAAGCGCTGGAGCCCTATCGCGACGCCCTGGCGAGCATTGCCCGCTGGGCGTCCCGCGACCCGCTGATGCGGACCGCCCTCAATCGTGAGACCGTCAACTCCATGCGCTTCATGCTCGAAGCCGCGGACATCGATTGCGACGGCCCCGTCGGCGCGCTCAAGCTGCAGGGACTGGCCTTCGCCTGGGACCGCGTGCTCGACGCGTGGTTCAAGGGCGATTTCACCGACGGCCTTTCCGCGCTGGACACGGAAATCGCTCGCGGCGAGCGCTATGTCGAGCATGCCGAGGAGCTTTCGCGCATGACGAAGCCGTTGCGCGACCTCGCCTCGCGGTTCTTCGACATGAGCGGGCTCCGCAGCCGCCAGACGGCCGACGACGACTTTCCGCACCCCCACGCCTGAAGGTTAGAGTGGCAGTGTCACCGTGGCCCGCAGTCCGCCCAGCGGGCTGCGGTCCAACGTAATGTCGCCGCCATGAGAGCGCGCAATGTCGCGCGCAATGGCGAGGCCGAGGCCTGAATTCCCATTGTCCTGATTGCGCGACTCGTCGAGCCTGTAGAATGGCCGGAAGGCGTCCTCCCGCCGCTCGACGGGGATGCCCGGCCCGTCGTCGTCGATATGGATCACCATCGACGCGCCCGTGTTGATCGCCGAAAGCTCGATGCGCTTGCCATAGCGCTGGGCGTTGCCGACGAGATTGGCGAGAAGCCGCTTGATCGCCGCTGAACGGCCCACGATCCACGGCTCTCCTTCGGTCGTTGTCGCGGCGGTCAGGCCGCGTCTTTCGGTGTCGGCCTTCAGCTCCTCGAGAATTGCGCCGATGTCCGTCGCAGCGGAGGGCTCGCCGCCGTCGCCACGCGCAAAGGCGAGATAGGCTTCGACCATGCGCTCCATCTCGTCGACGTCCTTGCGCATCTCGGCGGCTTCGCTCGACTCGCCCATCAGCGCGAGCGACAGCTTGAAGCGCGTGATGATGGTGCGCAGATCGTGGGAGACGCCGTTGAGCATGGTCGTGCGCTGTTCGATGGCGCGCTCCACGCGCCGCTTCATTTCCAGAAAGGCCGCGCCCGCCTGACGCACCTCGCGCGCGCCGCGCGGGCTGAATTGCACGTCGCGTCCCTTGCCGAACTCCTCCGCCGCGCGCGCGAGCCGCAGGATCGGCCGGATCTGGTTTCGCAGGAAGGAGGTGGCGATGGCGAGGATGATGATGGAGGCGATCGCCATCCACATGAAGAAAATATAGGAGTTGGAGGCGTAAGCCTGGTTGCGGGACGCGCGTATCCGCAGCGTTGCGTCGTCCATCGCGACGCGAACCTCGAAGAGATTGCCCGGCACGCCAGTGTCGATCCAGAAGGGTTGCGTGACGCGGCGCGACAATTCCTTCGTCAGCGCCTTGTCGAGCAGTGAGAAGAGCGATTTCTTCCGGATCGGTTCGGGCAGGGGCTCCTTGGGGAGAATCGTCAGCTCCATGGTCATGTCCATGGCGGCGATTCGCTGAAGCTGCTTATGGTCGGCGTCTGTGGGGAAAGTCCGGTAAATATCGACAATCGTCGCCACCTGGCGCGCCGCGCCGGCGGACAGGCGGTAAGTCACGACCTCCCAGTGCCTCTCCATGAAAACATAGGCCACGGCCGACTGTAGCAGCACCACCGGCAGGATCACGATCAGCAGTGCGCGCGCGTAAAGGCCCTTGGGCATGCGCGCGTGCAGCCAGTCCGTGAATCCGCGCCAGAGCTGGCGCGGGGCGGAGAGAACTTCGTTGATGACGGCGGTCATGAGAGACGTCTCTAGCTTTGCATAAGTTTGGCGTGCGGCGGCTCGACGAGCAGCCGGTAGCCATGGCCGCGCACGGTTTGCAGATGCCGCGGCGCATTGGGGTCGGTTTCGATCTTGCGGCGCAGGCGGGCGATCTCGACGTCGACGCTGCGCTCCGACGCATTCTGCTCCGACGCGCGTTGAGCGAGAGTCTGGCGCGAAACGATGGCGCCCGCATGTTCGACAAGCGCGCGCATGAGATCGCGCTCCCGCGTCGTCAGTTTCACCGGCTCGCCGTCTCGCAGCAATTCGCCGCGTGCCGGATCGAAAACAAACGCGCCAAACCGTGCGAGTCCGTCGGAGGGCTCATGGCGCCGCGACCGACGCAGGATGCTGGCGATACGCAGCGATAATTCGCGCGGATCGAATGGCTTGGCGAGATAATCATCGACCCCGGCCTCCAGCCCCTCTACGCGGTCGGCGGTTTCGGCAAGAGCCGTAAGCATCAGGATCGGCGCGGAGGCCTGCGGCTCGCCACTCTCGCGCAGCCTTGCGGCGAACTGCTTGCCGCTTTCTCCCGGCATCATCACGTCGAGGACGATGAGATCGAAGGCGAGATCGCGTAGCCTTTCGCTCGCCTCCTGCGCATTGGCGGCGGAGCTGACCAGATAACCTTCGTTGGCGAGGTAGCGGGAGAGCAGGGTGCGAATTCGCTTGTCGTCGTCGACAACGAGGATGTGCGCGCCCTTGCACCCCATCGGCGCAGGCTTTTGCGGCGCGTGGAGGCGCGGCGACAGGCTCATGGCGCTCTCATTTCCTCTCGTTCCCGCGACGCGCGCGGGCGAGGTGATCGCGCACGCGGAGACGTTCCTCGGAGTCGATCATGGCGAAGAGAAACTCCGCCGCCGCGCCCCGCGCCGACGGCGGCAAATCGTCCAGAACGCGCCGGAATCGCTTCGACTGCAAAGCCGTCAGCTCGCGCGCGAGCTTCGCCCCCTGAGGCGTGAGATAGAGCAGGCGCTGGCGACGGTCGACCGCGCCCGCGCGCGCTTCGACCAGGCCCGCGTCGAGCAGCTGCTTCAGGACGCGGTTGAGGCTCTGCTTGGTGATTTTCAGAATGTCGAGCAGGGCGGCGATGGTCAGTCCGGGCCGGCGAAGCACGAAATGCAACACGCGGTGATGGGCGCGGCCAAAGCCGTAATTTTCCAACAGACGGTCGGCGTCGCCGACGAAATCGCGATAGGCGAAGAAGAACAGTTCGACGAGATCGAGAACGGCGGCGTCGTCGTCGCGCGCCATGTCGCCGGTCGGGGCGCGGCGCCAGTCAGGCGAGGGGACAGGCGACGCCGCGACGGGCGGTGAAGCTGCCGTCTTTCGCTGGAGAAGTTCGCTCAACGCCGCCTGGTCCCGTCAATGTCCCTGCGCATGCGAGCGCGTTTATACGTCAGCTATATTGACATATTTCTGGCCGATGGCTAGTGCATGATCATGTTCGGCGCCGGCCGCTCGGCCCTCACGGACGCCGCTTTCCCGGAGCTTGAAATGTCGCTTCCGCCCTTCGATCAGCGCGACGGATTCATCTGGCACAACGGCGCTCTTGTCCCGTGGCGCGACGCCAAGCTGCATGTGCTTTCGCACGGCCTTCACTACGGCTCCTGCGTGTTCGAGGGCGAGCGCGCCTATGGCGGCGTCATCTTCAAGTCTCGCGAACATTCGGAGCGCTTCAAGCGTTCCGCCCAGGTGCTCGATTTCGAGATTCCCTACAGCGTCGAGGAATTGGATGCGGCCAAGGACGCGACCGTCAAGGCCAATGGGCTGAAAAACTGCTATGTTCGCCCCGTCGCCTGGCGCGGCAGCGAGATGATGGCGGTCGCGGCGCAGAATTCGACGATCAATGTCGCCATTGCGGTCTGGGACTGGCCGAGCATGTTCGACATCTCGACGAAGATGAAGGGCATCAAGCTCGACATCGCGGACTACTGCCGGCCGGATCCGCGAACGGCGCCGTCGATGGCGAAGGCCGCCGGCCTCTACATGATCTGCACCATCTCGAAACATCGCGCCGAACGACGCGGCTACGCCGACGCGCTGATGTACGACTGGCAGGGCCGGGTGGCGGAATGCACCGGGGCCAACATCTTCTTCGTGAAGGACGGGGCGCTGCATACGCCGATCGCCGATTGTTTCCTCGATGGCATTACGCGGCGGACGGTGGTCGAGCTCGCGAACCGGCGCGGGATCGAGGTTGTCGAGCGTCGCATCATGCCCGACGAATTGAGCGATTTCTCGGAATGTTTCATCTGCGGCACGGGCGCGGAAGTGACGCCGGTGGCGGAGATCGGTCCGCACAAATTTACGCCGGGTGACGTTTCGCGCGCGATGGTCGAGGACTATGAGCGCGAGGTCAACGGCGGCAAGGCTGGCTGACCCGACGAAAAAAGCTGCGGCCGCCCGGGAGCCGCCGCAGCCTTCGGATCAGTAGAACGTCTCGCAGTGGCAGCGCTTGCGCATCACGCGATATTGCGTAACCGGCTGATAGCCCACGGTGTTGTAGGCGCGATAGGTCGTCACCGGCACATAATGCGTGCGCACCACCGGCTGATAGACGGTCGTCGGAACGACGTAGCTGCTTTCATAGGTCTGGCCATAGCCGCCGCCGACATAAACGTCCGCCGCGCTATAGGCCGAACGGCGATAGGGGCCGCCGCCATAACCGCCGACGAGCGCCTGGATTGCGCCGCCGCCGTAATAGCCTTCGTCATAACCAACGGCGCCGCCGCCATAGCCGTAGCCGCCGTAACCGACTCCCACGCCGACTCCCACATATCCGCCGCCGCCGTAGCCATAACCGAAGCCCTGCGCCGACGCGCCGCCCGCCGTGAGAATGCCGACGGCCAATCCAGCCACGGCGAGAGAACGGATTTTCCAAACCAAACTCATGACACTTACCCCCTACTTGCGGCCTCGCCGCGCCAGTGAAGCTTTAGCTCAATATTGCGTGATGTGACGGTTATGCCTACGGGCTCCGCGGTGGTAGTTCGTCGGCAGGTAAAAGATGTGTTGCGAGGGACGATAAACTGGCGCGGGAAGGTATTCCGGCGCATCGTCAGCGTATTCGTCGTGATGGCGCGCGGCCGGGCGGCGCACGGCGTGCAGACGACTATAGCCGTCGTCGGCGTAGAATACGCCGCCGCCGCCGTAAAAGCCGCCGTCATTGCGCCGGGCGTCGTGATAATAATAATTGTAGACGGCTGCGTTGCCGCCCGGCGCGACATAGCTGTCGCCGCCGTCGTAGCCTCCGCCGTAACCGCCGTATCCCCAGCCGCCAAGGAAGCCGACGACCGGCTGATAGCCGCGGAAGCCGCCGCCATAGAAACCGCGCGCGCCAACGGGGCCTTGTCCCGGTCCATAGGCGCCGACGCCAACGCCCGCGCCCACGGCCGGCGCCCCGCCGCCGTGAAAGCCGCCGCCGCCGAACCCCTGAGCAAACGCGCCGCCCCCGGCAAGCAGCATGACCGTCGCGCCCGCCAGACTGGCCGCCCGGAATCCCGCAATGAAACGCATGACTGACGCCCTTTCGTATCGTATCGAACCGGTTGCCCGCGCGAGAGGGCCGAACCGTACGATTTCGGGACGCCCGCGCGGCGACCCGGATACTCAGGGCAATTAGCGTTCCTGTCTATAAAGCCAAGCTGGAGCCGTCCTGCGCGGCGGGCCTCAGCCGCTCATTCTAGCCTTGATCGCGTGGCCCGCGAGGGTTTTGCCAAGGGACCACACGGCCGAGGGCGCATTGTGCGCATCGGCGATCACGGCGTCGAAAGACGACTCGATCCAGTCACAATCGGCGTCCGAAATCGTCAATGGCGGCAACAACTTGATGGTGTGATTTCCATGCCCGGCAACCTGCGTTAGCACTTTGTGGTCGCGGAACAGCGGGATCGAGATCAACTGGCAGAAGAGGCCGGAATTAACCGTCTCGACAAGATTCCACGCCGCCTTCAGCTTGAAGGACTTCGGCGGCCCGAATTCGACGCCGATCATGAGCCCTTTGCCGCGAATGTCAGCGACGAGCTCATAGCCCTCCGCCATCTTGCGGAAGGAGGCGAGGAGCCGTTCGCCCTTCGCCGCCGCGTTCTCCACGACGCGCTCGTTCTTCAACACATCGAGGGTCGCAATGCCGGCCGCCATGGCCAGATCGGTCTTGCTGAAGGTCGAGCCATGGACGACCGCGCGATCCATACGGTCGAAGACCTTGTCGAAGACCCATTTGCGCGTGAGCACCGCCCCGACCGGCACATGCCCGCCGGAGAGCGCCTTGGCGACCACGACCATGTCGGGCTCGAGCCCCTCGTAATGGTCGACGGCGAAGAACCGCCCCGTGCGGCCGATGCCGGTCTGGATTTCATCGGCGACGAACAGCGTTCCATATTTCCGGCAGAGCGCCTGTGCGCCGATGAGATAATCGTCCTTCGGGATGTTGACGCCCTTGCCCTGGATCGGCTCGACGAAGAAGGCGGCGACCTCGCGGGAGGCGAGGGCGCGCTCCAGCGCCTCGAGATCGTCGAAGGGGATCTCCTGCGCATTCGGCAGAAGCGGCCCGAAACCCTTCTTGAAGATCTCGTCGCCGTTCATCGACAGCGAGCCATAGGTCAGGCCGTGGAAGGAATGGGCGCAATGCACGATCCCGGGACGTCCCGTCGCGGCGCGCGCGAACTTGATCGCGGCCTCGATCGACTCGGCGCCAGAATTGGCGAAGAAGACCTTTTCGAGCCAGGGCGCGCGCTCGAGCAGCATTTCGGCGAGAATGCCGGCGAGAACCGAGACGTCGAGCTGGACCAGATTGGCCAATTCGCCGTCGAGCACGCTGACCAGCGCGTCGCGCACCGCAGGATGATTACGGCCGACAGCGAAAACGCCCCAGCCGCTGAGGAGATCGAGATAGCGGTCGCCCTTCCGGTCCCACAGATATGGGCCCAGGCCGCGCGTGAAACCGACATCATAGCCGATCGTCTTGAGCACTCGCACCCACATCTCGTTCAGGTGCTTGGAATGCAAGACGTAGCGTTCGCCTTCGCGTTCGGCGACGCGCGCGGCGAGGTCATAGGGCGACTTGCGCCGGTCGGCGCCATCCGCAGCCGAAACGCTCGTTGACGCGGTCGACAGGTCGGTCATTGCGGCGACTCCAGATTTTTCATTGAAAGGCGTCGCGGTTCGTCCGAATGTTCGCCGATCCGCGCCCGTTTCGATTGCGCGCGCGGCGCGATTTTGTCAAACCCCGCGTCGCGGGGCGACCACGCGCGGGCGCGAAACTTGCGTAAAGCTGTCGCCGCGTCCCGCGAGGAGCGAGCGGCTCCATATACGCCGCCTCTTAGCATGGTGACATCGGCGGGGCCATAAAATTCAAACCCTTTTGAAAAAACAGCCTGAACGGTGCGGAAAAATCGCCGCAGCGGGGCGGGTCAAAAGGCCTCTGCGTTTCCACAGCCATTCGCCGTTTCGGCGAAATTGCCGGTTGGACGCGACGCCGCTGATGGTATCTTAACCAAAGTGATTCAGGAGCCGCGCGGCGATTCGAGAGTTACGTAATTCGCACGCATGCGCGCGCTGGTCGAACGCTCTGGATCAGCATGGGGAGTTGGTCAGTTGGGAGCTAAAGTGACTTTTCAGGATGATTTGGGCTCCGCGTCCGGCGCCGCAGAAGGCGATGAAGCCGGTCTCGATCTTGTAGAGATCGCCGGCCGCATCAAATGGTTCGACGTTGCAAAAGGCTACGGCTTCGTTGTTCCCGACGACGGCTCTCCCGACATTCTTCTGCACGTGACGATCCTGCGCCGCAGCGGCTTGCAGACGGCCTTCGAGGGGGCCCGCGTCGTCTGCGAGGCGCAGAAGCGCGCGAAGGGTATGCAGGTGTTTCGCGTCATCGCCATGGATGAAACGACGGCGGTGCACCCGGCGCAATCCGCGGCCGGTCGCACCCATGTTCAGGTGAAGCCCACGAGCGGCTATGAGATCGCCATCGTCAAATGGTTCAACCGCGTCAAGGGATTCGGTTTTCTCACGCGCGGCGAGGGCACGGAAGATATTTTCCTGCACATGGAGACCGTGCGCCGCTATGGCATGACCGAACTCAAGCCGGGCGACAGCGTGCTCGTTCGCTACGGAGACGGCCCCAAAGGACTGATGGCCGCCGAAGTGCGTCCGCTGGAAGCCAAGAGCGTTCCGTCGCACTGATCCTGCAAGCGTCGCGGAGGCGCGTGTCCATGTTGCTTCAGACGCCCGTCAAAACGAGCCGTTCGACGCCGCCGCTCCTTGTCTTGCTTTTCCGCATCCTTTCCGTTGCGTTCGCGCTGTCACTGTCCGTCAGCGCCAGGGCCGAGGGCGCTCTCGAGCACATTCAGATTGTCACCGCGAGCGGGGCGCATGATTTCAAGGTCGAAGTCGCGCGAACCTCAACAGAGCGCGCGCGCGGCCTGATGTTTCGTCGCTCGATGCCGCAGGATCAGGGCATGCTCTTCGACTTCAAGATCGAGGAGCCCGTGGCGATGTGGATGAAAAACACTTACATCCCTCTCGACATGATCTTCGTCTCGCGGAAGGGCGTTGTGACCGGCGTCGCAACCGACGCGGAGCCTTTATCGGAGCGGGTGATCCCGTCCGGGCCGCCCGCCTATGCGGTGATTGAGCTCAACGCCGGCGTTGCGCGCAAGATCGGCGTTGCGCCCGGCGATGTGGTGAAGCATTCGACCTTCCGCTAGCGCCAGTTCGGCGCACTTGGCGACGCCGAAATTGCTGGTCTTTCATGTTCGCGCCGCGTTCGGGAGGAAAGCCTCGGACGCATATCCCGAATGCTCGACGTCGGTCAGAGCCTTCTTGTGACGCGCGGCGCCGCATGGTAGCGAAGGTTGATGAAGGCGGACGCCGCGTCATGCGGCGTCGGGCTCCGGCGGGGTATAGCGCAGCCTGGTAGCGCGGAAGTTTTGGGTAATTACCAAACGCGCCTACTAACCCGCTGATGTAACTCAGCAAACTTCCCAATCAGAAAATACTTTTTGGGCACTGTGTGGTCGTTTTGTTCCACACAGTTCCCACACACTGGTTGGGGACAGCATGAGGCCGCACTACGAAGCAATCAAAAAGCTACTGGTCGAGGATAAGCTAAGCATTTCTGAGATCCAGGAACGATACAAGGATCGGATGAAACCCGATGTTTGTAGGAACCTGATCAAGGAAATTACCATTGCCCTCAGAGAAGAGGGCATTGAGTTCCTGCCTCCACCCCGCCGTCGAGGTGGAGGGTTCAAACCACTTGGTAACACCCCTGCCATTAGCCAAGCACACCTTTCTGTAGGTGTGAGGCTGAACACTTTTCGTCAGACCAAACAAGATTTGCAGCCGGCCGAGTTTTGCAAGAAGTATTCTTTCGCAAATCATATCCGTATCCGTCAGATGGAGTTAGGTCAGTATGATTTTTCACTGACAGAACTCCAGCGTATAGCGTCTATCATCGAGATACCTGTGGAGGAGCTGGTGAAACCATTCATCAAGAATGTGTATGCTGCTTGATCTGAGGGAGCTATTCCGACTTCTTCGGATATATAGAACAATGAAAACCTTAGATCAAAAAGTCGCCGACATCCGTGGGCGACTTTTTATTTTGTCAGAACATCCAAGTTTTAGCTCTGACACAAGAAGAGGGTTGCGACTCTTCATTGATAAAGAGTTGAAACGTCTTGGGTTAGATTAGTGAAAAGGGCCTCTAGTTTGAGGCCCTTTTCAATTATGACACAGGTAGTGATTCAATTGTTGGTCTCATAAGGAACTCCTATCTTACATCACAATCTATAAGATAGGAGTTCCTTATGAGACCAACAATTGATAGGCTTAGATATCTATTTCGATGTGATGAAATAACTGGAAAGTTATATTGGAGAGTTAATAGAACCAATGGTATATCTGGTAATGAGGCAGGAACATTAACCGATAAAGGATATCTAAAGGTTGGTATAGATAATACTGAATTAAAGGTCCATATAGTCATATTTGCATTAGTTCATGGTAGGTATCTTTCTTCCCATATTGATCACATTAATAGGATTAAAACTGATAATAGGCCTTCGAATCTTAGAGAGGTAAGTAGATCAGATAATGCAAGAAATATTATTAGAATAAGTAAAAGAACTGGTTTCAGAGGAGTTGATGTTGATTATAGAAAGAAGGCTCCTCGTTATATAGCCTACATAAAATTACATGGTAAAAGAGTAAGACTTGGATATTTTAATTCAGCATATGAAGCAGCTCTTGCTTATGATGCTGAAGTCTTAAGGCATTTTGGGAATACCTATCCAACAAATGCCAATTTAGGGCTTCTGGAAAGCATAACTCATCTTAAAGAAGGAGACAAAACGTCATGACCCTCCGCAACGACCTGCAGTCAATCGCTGATGACATCCTTGCTCGCAGCCTCAAGATCCGTCCGGACCTGGAGGCGATCGAGGAAGGAAAGAGCTTCCTCCGTCAGGCGACGGAAACCGCCGACCAGCCTCTGGTCTTCAGCTCCTCGCTTGGCTTCGTGAAGACGAAGCGTGGAAGCAAGGGTGGAGAGAAGGATGGCACCGTCGCCAAGTTCGACCCCAAGGCCTACGAGCGCCTTCCCCCGAAGGTGAAACAGGAACTGGCGAAGGCCGGCGTCGTTGTGGTCGAGGACAAGATCACGGTGGCGCGCAAGCCCAGCGTCGAAGTGGGACTGGCCGCGTGACCCACTACGGTCTGCACACGGACGGAGACTTGGTCTTCCTGCACCAGCAGGAAGGCTCGGTTTGCCTGACGCCGGGGTTGGGGGCTCTCCCCAGCCCCTTCGCCGCGCCACCCAGGCGCGGCCCACGGTGTCCGCACCACATCACTCCATCGCCCGGGGAGCTTCCCCCGAGCGACCCTGTGATCGACGTGCTGAGGCCGGTCCCGAACGGCGGCGCCTATTGGGCGCCGCTGCAGGACCGGCCGCTTGTCTTCGAGGCGGCGAAAATGTGCTCGCCGAGCTCTCCGACGATCTTCCCAATGTGGGCGCACTCGGCGACTGACCTGATCCCGCAGCTGAACCTGACCAATATCGCGCCTCTTATCCTCGTCAGCGCGGAGGCAAAGCACCTGCGATCGATCGCCAAGCTGCTCGAGCTGCCGCGGGTCCGGACGATCCTGTTCTGCGGCGTCCTGCGCCCCCCGGGGACGACGCCCCTGAAAGGTGGGGAGCTCCCCAACATCAACTGGCGCGCGGCCGGCGCGGCGGCGCTGCATGCACATGTGATTGAAACCGTCGAGAAGGCGAGGGCGGCATGAAACCATCGGTTGAAAGGTTGAAGGAGCTTTTCCGTTACGACGAGGAGACGGGGAAGTTGTATTGGAGGGTTAGTAAGGGACCAGTAAAAGCTGGTTCGGAGGCCGGAACAATCACTATTAAGGGTTATTTAAGGGTCACGGTTGATGGAAAACCACATATGGTTCACAACATTATCTACGCAATATACCATAATAAATGGCCACATTTAGAAGTAGACCATAGAAATAGAATAAGGATGGATAATTCTATTTCAAATTTCCGTGAGGCAACTCGTTCTGATCAGATACGAAACCAAGTTAAGAATAATGCGTTGGGCTTTCGTGGGGTTTACTACTGTAAAGATAGAATATCAAGACCTTATTATTCACAGATCAGACTAAATGGAAAACTTAGAACCCTTGGGTTCTTCGCCACTCCACAGGAAGCTGCTCGAGCTTATGACCGGGCTGTTATCGAGAACCTTGGTCCTGACTTCCCAACCAACGCTAATCTAGGACTGCTTGATGAAGTTTCAGCTGCGTGAAGATCAGATATCTGATCTTGCCTACTTTATGGCCAACCCCAAGGCTCTCTTCTTATCTGAGCCGGGGACGGGAAAGACCCCCGTAGTCTGTGTGCTCCAACGATGGCTTTGGACTGAACACCAGATAGGAACTGTCTGGACTATGCCATCAAAACTGATGGTCAAGAATAAAGAAGAAGCCATGCTCTTCGGACAATGGCCTAGTTCAGATGATGTTGTGATTGTCGAGTCGGAAAAGGATCTTGAGAAACCAGCCAAGGTCTTCATCATGACTTTTGCCCGTTTCCGGATGTCTTGGGAGAAACTACCGTCTTACGTTACTGCTCTTCATATTGATGAACATCATAAGGGCTTCGGAGGTGTTAATTCTGGACAAACGAATGCAATGAACCAATTTATGTGGACGAGAGGGACTCACTATCTCCCTATGACAGGCACTTTATATAACGGAAAGCCTGACACTTGTTACAGTGCTCTGTCAATCATCGAACCTCGCTATTATGGAAACTACGACGGTTTCAAGAATTTTCATCATGTCATCGACCTGTGGACGGGCAAGGTTACTGACTATCGAAACCTTGACCATCTCCAGAAGCTGCTGACCAAACATGGTCGACGACGCTTGTGGCGAGACATTCATGGAGATGTGAACATAGTTCTCCACAAGGAAATTGTGGATATGGAGCCTGAGCAGCGGAGGCTCTATGACACATTAAAAGATGAGGCAATACTCGAACTCGAGCGCTTCTTCGTCGATGGGACTCTCCCGGGTGTTGCTTTTATTAGATGCCGGCAGATCCTCGAGCATCCAAATTACTTTCCTGATCTTACTATGCCAGGAACGACTGTCGATATCATCCCTGAAAGACGCCCTGGTAAGCTAGAGCTGCTCGACCTGCATTTCGAGAACCATGCTGCGAACAAACAACCCTTGGTGGTGTTTGCCTCTCTCATTCCACAAGAACGACAAATCCTTGAACTTTCCCGAGAACATGGACTTCGTTTCGAGATCCTGAATGGTGAGGTCTCTCATGCTGAGAGCTCTCAGATAAGTAAGGCCTTCGAAACTGGTGCCCTTGATGGGCTCGTTTGTAGTCCTCTCGTTGCTGACGCCGGTTTCAATTGGCAGTTCAGTGGGGGTAAGGAAGTATCACATGCTATCTATGCGTCGCTAGACTTCAGAGACACCTCGTTTGTTCAGTCTTATGGTCGCTTCCTTAGAGGGAAGCGAGAGTCCGCACTACGACTCACCATCCTAAAATACAGGAACTCACTCGACGACCGAATTGCATACCTTGTGAATAAGAAGTCACGAGATGCACAAAAGGTCGATCCTTCGAGAACTATTCTGGAATTGTAGGAGACACTACCTATGTCTACTTCAATACCCCTTGGATAAAACCAAGGGGTTTTTTAATTTCAACTTCGTCAACACCTGACAAATTGAGGATACACACTATGGATGCTGTTCAAGCTGCTATCGCTGCTGCCCGTAACGTCGCTGACAACGTCGCGCCGCCTCCGCTCGCTCCCATGACGCCTCCGGCCCCTCTCGCCCCCATGGGCGTCGGTCGCGTCAAGACGCTCGCTGATGCGGTGGAGACCTTCGTCGAACGTCCCGAGCTGTTCATCAAAGTCGACTATTACGGAATGCACATCGAGGATGACGGGATCATCAAGGAGATCGAGGGCGAGATGAAGCTCGACGATCTGAAGTTCCCGAGCGTCTGCCGCTACACCCGCGCCGGCACCCATGACTATCTGCGCACCTACGACGGTGTGCGTGAGGTCAAGACGGGCAAGTCGTGGGGTCAGGCTCTCGACGAGGCCAAGCGCATCGATCAGGGCGCTGACGTCTACGAGGCTGTCGAATACACGATCTCCCTCACGAAGGAGGTCACGAAGGTCGGCGGCAAGAAGGAGGTGACGCCTCCCGTGATCGGCCAGCGTCTGGGGCACACGACTTCCCGGACGGGTTACGACCCGATCATGAAGTTCGCCCGCGACATGTTCAAGAAGCACGGCGCCGGCGCCACGGTGAAGGTCCGTCTGGAGCACGTTCAGCGCCAGAAGGGCCAGAACAAGTGGGGTGTGATCTCGGCCACCGAGATCGAGTAATCACGTCTCTGATAGCTACGCGGCTTCGGCCGCGTAGCTATTTTTATGTCTTACGGAGCACGTAAATGCCTCCTGTCGAAGCCCTCCCATTCATTGCACTCGACACCGCCTACGGTCTGCTTCTGTGGGTCTGGATAGACCAGCTTGGTCTTAAAGAGTGTGAGAAGCACCCAATGTTCCGTCATGTCATCGCTGCCTTCCTCCTCGTCTTCATCATTACGGTCATCAAATCATGCGGATTGTGGATGGAATGAATTATGTCCGACGCGTCTTCGAGAAAGACGTGTCGGGCAGAGCCCCTCGCACCATCATCAATGAAGCATTGATGTGCAATGGAGAGGCCCAAATATGGGTCTGGGATCCTCCTGGAGCTAAGGCAACCCGTCAGAGGATCCTCCCTGAATATAAGTGTCCGTCCTGAAAGATGTTGAATCGAATGAATCTGTTGTGATGGATGGGAGGCGGTCTGATTCGTAGGAGGCCGTCGATGTGGACGAAGGCAAACCGGGCGAAATACAATCGCGACAGGTTACGTTATCCGAGTGATGTGACGGACGAGGAGTGGGGGCATGTGGCGCCGCTTATTCCTCCGGCCAAGCGTGGCGGGCGCAAGCGTGAAGTGGACATGCGGGCGGTGTTCAACGCCATCATGTATGTGCTGAGCACGGGATGCCAATGGCGGTACATTCCCAAGGATTTTCCCCCGAAGAGCACAGTGTATCGTTATTTTTGCGATTGGGCCTGGTGCGGCGTTCTGGATCGCATGCACGACGCGCTCTACGTCATGTGTCGCGAACGAGCGGAACGAGAGGCGAGCCCCACCGCGGCGATCATCGATAGTCAGAGCGTGAAGAGCGCGGAAAAAGGGGGGCGCGCATTGATCCGCATGGCTATGACGCCGGCAAAAAGATCAAAGGCAAGAAACGCCACGTACTCGTCGATACGCAAGGTTTGTTGATGGGCGCCGTCGTTCACGGCGCCGACATTCAGGACCGAGACGGCGGCGTCTTGCTGCTTTCGACGTTGCATGGGCGGTTTCCCTTTCTTGAAAAGCTGTTGGCTGACAGCGCCTATCAGGGACCGATCTTCGCCGACGCAACGGGCAAAATCCTACCGTGTCTCAAAATCGAGATTATAAAACGATCCGATCAGGCGAAGGGCTTCGTGAAATTGCCCATGCGCTGGATCGTCGAAAGATCAATCGCCTGGCTAAACCGCTGTAGAAGACTGGCCAAGGATTGGGAAAACCTCAATATCACAGCGCTCGTGTTCCTGCGTTTCGCGTCGATTCGGCTCATGCTACGAAAGCTCTGCAATTGTTGACTAACTTCTGGGACGGACTCTTAATACCTTCACTCCCATCCGTCATGGCCCTGGGATCAGTTTCCATTAAAACTGTAACCGTCAAGGTCCAGATCATCATGGAGGCTCTCTCCAAATGAACGTGAAGCGTTTCCTCCAACAGGTAATCAAGAACCGCTGGACCAGCCTCATCGAGGACCCCACCGGCTTTCCGGACGAGCCGCCCAGAGACAAATGCTGGCTTTGGACTGGCTACGTGCGACCAGCCCCCCAGGGTTACACCTACGTCAACGGCAAGCCGAACAAACGATCGGGTTTTGAGCAGCCTGAAGCCAAACTCCTCGGCAAGCTCGTCAACCCTCGCCACCTCTTGTTTGCCTTCCATCAAAACCTCTTCAACGAAGAGACCCCGCGATTGAAGGCAACCTGTGGAAACCCAGCCTGCGTCAATCCACTCCACACCCAGAACTTAGGAGCCAACCTCCAAGCCTCTACGCTCACAGTGGCTCTCAACCCCGCAACCATCGACTGGTCGTCCATATTCGAGACCATCCCCGACGCCACCAGCTTCACACCCGAACAGCTGGCCGAAATGACGGGCGCACCGCTTGACGCCGCCCAAGACTGGCTCTCAATGTGAGGCAACCCCCACCCCTTCTCCTTCTCCTTGGAGGCTTCAATGACCTACAAACTGTTTATTCAGTATAACACCAGCCGTCCAAGCCAGTCCCCTGAGTCATATACTATCGCTGTCACCCTCTCTGAGGAGGCTATCCACCCTCTCACCCACACTGGTCCAGTAGTGAATAACAGATCAACTTATGTGGGTGTCTTTGACACCCTAAAAGACCTGTTTGATGCTTCCAGAACCATTCTGGGCTATAAGGCAACACTCATCGAACTAACTGACATCACTGGTATTCGGTGGGGAATTATTCCCACTGCTGACTTACCAAAGTCCCAGGCACTACGCGACACATCAGTCGTGATGTTGGCCAGTGAGGGACCCCACGGGGTCACCTACAAATATCAGTTGGACGTCTAACTCCTCCACGCCCCCACACACGCCCACATTCCTGAACCCGATCGTCTTCACGATCGGGAACGAGGGCGTGTGTCTCGGCCACATTCACGAACACATCGTGAACATCCTAACAGGACACCCATGTCCAAATTCAGAGGTTGAAATTTCAACCATGCAACACCGTCAGAAAATCGAACTCGAAATCGCAACTGCGATCATCCGTTCCGCTCTCTCGCTAGACTACGTCGTTTCCATCCACGACGGAGAAGACTTCGCAATCCAACATTCCAACAACCTCAACGATCTCGTCCAAAACCTCGCCTCCACGGACGAAGATACGCTCTACATCTACACAAACGAAGCTAAACCAATCGGCTGGGTCTTCCTCGTCTACGGCAACGACGGCCACGACGTGATCGCTGACCACTCTTGGTCACTCACCAAGACCAACATCCTCGATGAAGCCAACAAGCTGGCTGACTATTACGAAGCCAACCCTCCCTCGCTTCCTTCTCTCTCATCAACCCTCAGCAAAACCAAACCATGGAGCCCTTCCAAATGAACACCAACATCAACATCAATGCCGACATCAACCCCCGCATCATCATCGAGACTGTGAAGGTGCTCACCCTCGCTGGTCACAAGATCACAGCGATCAGGTTGATCCGCAGCATCACTGGCTGGGGTCTCAAGGAGTCGAAGGACTACATCGAGAACAACTTCGTCACCCCGATCCGGATTGGTGACATTGTGATCGGCCTCAGTAGCTCCTGCTACAAGGTCCTTGGCACCTACGATACTCCCAACGGAACAAGTTATCTGTGGGTGGTGGATGCTGAGGGGGACATTAACTCCAAACCCACAACGCTTTACGCCAAGAACGTGAAGAAGAGAACTTCCGACCTTTGGGATGATAACTCCCACATTGCCTTCTAATAGAGCTTCTCCAAATGAAATCATCCCCATCAAATTTCACCGTCGCGATCTACATGATCGACCAATCCTATGGGGGACCGGAGGAGGGCGGCTGGTGGTATACTACGGGCTACCCCGACGACGACTTCTCACGCTTCACCCGTGGCTTCCGCACGAGAAAAGCCGCCAGTATCTACCGCCACCGTCTCGATCGGCACCTTATCTCCAAACTCAACAAAGGCCGACGTCCTCTCTCATCAGTCCTTTCCAATGGCGTCTATGACGCCCGCATCACTGAGGGAAACCCCAAGTCATTCCCCTCATCTCGCCCTTACTACGAGTAATTCTCTAATCCACGGCCACGTCCATGGCCCCGTCCCACACGCTCACGACCGCACCCCCCGTTGGACTTGAGATCCATCACAAATATT
The DNA here is from genome assembly GCF_000188155.2 of Methylocystis sp. ATCC 49242. NCBI lineage: Bacteria > Pseudomonadati > Pseudomonadota > Alphaproteobacteria > Hyphomicrobiales > Methylocystaceae > Methylocystis > Methylocystis sp. ATCC 49242. The sequence goes on along the minus strand of NZ_KE124774.1, from coordinate 850,189 downwards.
TATTAGGTCGTGACCGCAACATAGGAGGCAAGGGTGTAACCTCACCACATCACTCACATCACTCACATCTACCAGCCTCACCTGCCACAACAGGTGGGGTTTTCTTTTGGAGAACCCAACCATGTCCACCTCACAACGTCGTTTCCAAGACGCGATCTTCATCCAGCAAGGCGCCTGCAACCCCTCAGGCATCGCTCTCAGTCTCCACAACGCCTGCAAGGAATGCATCGCCGAAGGCGTCCCGCAACGCAACGATCCTCCAGTCCGGCTGATCGCACACCAGCTGGCCTACCTCCTCAATGTCTACCATATCGAAAACGATCCCGAGCTCTATCACCAGCTCATGGATGAATGCGAGAGCCGGAACAAATCCAAATGACCAACACCTACATCTTCCACCCCAAGCCCTCCGACCTGTTCCCCAAAATCCCCCGAGATTACTTCGACCACGCAGGGGACTACGTCGAGATCATCCACGAACGTCCTTACCTGAACGTCGTGACAATCCAGTCGCTCACCACCAACTGGCGCGGCGTCGTCACCCCAGATGAGCTCATTCCATTTCCCCTCGAAAACTAAGGACACCTCAATGATTGATGAGCTCAAAATCACAATCAAAATCGACACCATCAACGATGCCTTCCAGCCTGACCCCAGGCCGGAGGTCTCCCGCATCCTCCAGTATCTGTCACATGTTATTCTTCAGGATGGACTGTCTGATTTCAAATTTGGTCCTCACTCGATCAGGGACATAAACGGAAACAGGGTGGGAGAAATCAGTCTCATCTACGACATGGACGACATGGACGACTCCCCTGAAGAATAAGGATACCTCCCATGGGCTGGACATCCTTCCATAACCCCCCCCCCTCATCAAACCGTCCACCAGACACTCCTCAAGGAACTGACGTGGAACCACCTCCCACCCGAAGAACGACCCACCATCGTCGCTCACACGGCCAACTCCTCAACCCACGCGTTTGCGATCAAAACCCCAAACGGCCCCACTACCGCCCTCATCTTCCTGACACGTCTCAACAACAAAGAACATTACAACTTCTCCTACAAGGACATGGACGAGTCCACAGGACCTTACGCCGTCATCCTGTCCTCCAAGTTCCTCGACCTCCTGTCCCCCACAACCAACCCCTACGCCCTCCAATGGCGTGACCGATGCAGACAGGCGATAGCTCACAAACGCTTCCTCGCCTCCCTCAAACCCGGCGACACTCTCACCCTTCCAACTCCCCTCAAGTTCCACGACAGCACCAGTCACCAGACATTCCAGGCGGTCGCCAACCTCAACCCCACTTACAAACCAAGACACAAACTGGTCTTTCGATCCCTCACCAACGGCAAGCTATACCGCCTCAACCCCCACCATCTCGAAGGGGCAATACGCACATGAACATTCTCAACATTCTCAACGCCATCCAATGGTTTCTCAAACTCCTGATTATCAGTTTTTTCTCGACGCTCTTGTTCATCCTCCTGTTCTACGGACTCACCCTGATCTTCCAACTCATCTTGATAGGCATTTTTGGACCCTCTGACCTGATCACTATCCTTAGTGTCATGGGAACCAGTTTCACCTTAAGCTTCATGATTTATGGATCTTTCAGGATCTAATCCACACTCCCCTCACCACCAGGACCACCATGCCTGAAATCTCTACACACACCACAACCCACACAACCAACCGAGTTTATCTCAACAGAGAAGATATCCTCAACTTCCTCCAACCCTTCATCAAGGATGTCCCACCTCACACAATCAAGGTCTCCGTCCGTATCCCTGGGGGAGGGGACTGGAGCGACACCCAACTTGAGATCAACAACGAGCACCTCATCGTTCTCGAGTGGGAAACACACTCATGATCTACGTCGTCCAAGGAACCCACCCCGCACACCCAGGCCACATCATCCAACTCTTCAAGTCGCAAGAGTCCGCGGACAAAGCCGCCTCCCAACTGGTCAACATCATCCTCGCAGATGTTGCCCTCACCAACCAAATCCCTCTGGCCACACCTGAAACCCACCAAGCCGTTCTCGAGATGATCAGGGACTTCTACGACTCCGACGACTTCGACGTCTGGATCACCAAGATGGAGGTGAAGCCATGACCTACTACCTTTCGGGAGAGCTCGTCGCATGTCACTGCTGCGGAAAGCTCACTGACCTCGCACTCCTCGACGCCAAACCCTCTCACCTCGACATGGCTCGTTATCACACTCTCGCAGACGCGGCCGACGCCGGCTGCAACTTCACCCGCCTCGAATGTGAGGAGTGCTACGGCCCTGAGTGGAACCCAATGTCAATGTAGCTCACAGCCACCTCCACACCTCTTCCGCTCTCAGCCCCCTCAACGGGGCTTTTTTATTGCCGAAAGGTAATCAACCCAATGAAAACTATAATCCAATCTTACCGCTTCTACACCGACGACCCCAAAGACGCCGCTGCCTACAAGCAGCTCGTCGAAAAGTTTTCCGCCCTAAACACCCAATGCTTCCGAACCTGGGGTGGAAGTTCCCATTATTTCCCGCAGTTCGAAACTCCGACCGAGATCGAGCTGGAAACCAAATTCATCTTCAACAACCAATGGAACACCACACCCATACCCGGCATCTCCGACAAGGGGCTCCGCGTCTTCGATTGGGCTGAGGACTACCCAATCAACTTCTCAGACTCCATCAAACGAGGTCACTACCTCATCATCACCCCAGCCATGCGTAACATCCGGCACAACACCGTCGCGTGTGGATACTGCGGGCGTCAAGAACCCATTACCCTCATCCCCTCAACTCCGGTCTTCTGCCATCACTGTCTGAACAATGCATATCTCAAGAAAGAAGATCTGCACCTCCTGCGCTTCAGACGCATCGACGACCCTACTGACCGCCCGAAGCTTACCGAGGAAGAGCACTCCTACCTCAACCTCCTCTACACCGACGCGCAGACCCAACTCAACAGCAAGCGCGCTGCTGCCAAACGATCCAAAGTCCACGAGACCTACATCAAGAAGACCGAGAGCGCTCTCCGCGAACGCGACGGCTTCCTGTGGCTCCTCGACAACAACATCAACACCGAGAACGTGATCTACTACGACTGCACCCAGAAGTTCTGCTTCGGGTGGCGAACACCTGTGTCTCCCAAGTTCGCCGCAGCTATCTCTGGCTTTCCCTTCCCTCACGAGATCAAGAGCGAAAAATGACCATCACCCTCCACGACGACCTCTACAACCCTGAAGAAGTCGACGCCATCCTGTGCGTCTGGGATGAGATCATCACCCGCCGCCTGCAACCCGACAAGTATCCCGAGCTCAACACCTACTGGGACAACTATGGCACCGCCCAGATGCGCCTCGACGCCATCGACATCGGCATGTGGGCTCAATCCGTCTGGCTCGCACTCCCTGAGGATCTCAAATACTACGAGCCCTTCGACTTCGAGGTCGTTCCCCGCTTGCTCGACCAACTCCGTCCATACTGGAAAAACGCTGATCACATGTATCGCAAGGACGGTGGGTTCCCGACGCCTACGATCGAGTCGGCGGTTGCTCACTACAAGCTGGCGTATGGATACAACACATGAACACCTACAAAGTCCGTCTCGTCGAGACAGTCAGATACTCCATGACTGTCAAGGCCAACACCCTCGAGGAAGCTGAGGAACTTGCCAAAGACAAATGGGCTGACTCCACGGATCCAACCAAGGACTTCAACGGCTTCGGAGAAGGTGTCGAAGTCTGGGACTCGTGGGAGGTCACCAAATGACATGGTTCCGCAATCACTACACCCATTGCGACACTGATTGGGATGACGAACACTCGTCCCAATCCAACGACGAATGCCCAGTCTGCGGAGCTGAGATCGAGCCCCACCTCTCCGAGGACCTCACGATCCTGATCCATAGGACACCAAAGAGACCAAAGGAACGATGGAGAGTCCTCATCTCCCCTCCCACAGCTGAATATGAACCTGATTATCAGGCTTACTTCTTCGACACCGAGGAAGAGGCAAATCTGTTTGCGGAGACCCATCGTGAGTAAATACCAAGATTTCGTTCACAAACTCGCCAACCTCACCACCCCCTACGACGGCAACACCCAAGAGGAAGCCGAAGAAGAGATCGCCGAAATGGGCGGTGACGAAACCCTCGATGAAGCCCAGGTCCTGTGGGAGTTCATCATCCAAGCAAGGGAGCTTCTGAAATGACCCTCAAACCCTCAGATCTCGCCCAGTTCACCGGCAGCTTCTATGCCTACCGCCACAACCTCTTCCCCAACTACATCTACACCGATGGCGTCCAATACGTCGCCATCAACGGCCGTGCATACTGGTTGATCGACGAAATCGTCCTGTCCAACGCCTTCTCCCACAAGGACCCCAAATTTCACAAGCTCCTCAACGAAGCTTTCCAGACCTGGACCCTGAAGACCGATCTCACCAAAAACACCGCAATCCTCACCACCGACGATGGGAACGGGAATGTCCTCTACACGAAGGATATTCGCTACATGGATTTCCCACTCGAGGAGATCAAGTTCTTCCTCGTCGACAACACCCTCATGCTGCCTTCGGAGTATTGATCAGTGAGCTACTTCACCAGACTTCTCCGGGAAGGTCGCTTCGATAAGCAGCGAGGCTTCAATAAGGCTGCTGACCACATCGACAAGCTCGAACAACAGGTAGCGCAGGGAAAGGATGTCTTCCTAGTTGTCTACCACTACGACTACGAAACAACCCTCTACGCCGCTGCATTCTCCACCCAGAAACAGGCTGATGCCTTCGCCAAGATCATGAGTGGTGAAGTTATCTTCACGTCGATCGATCGCCACATCGACCTCATTGAGGAAGAATAATCATGGCAACCTACAAAAGCCCAACAGGTTCTCTCATAATTGGAACCAGTGAGATCATCCCAGGTATCGCTCTGATCTACGGCATCAGCGAAACGGGCGAGCCAGAGTATGTTGGCGAGACGAAACTCTATTGGGATGCACAGCATCCTGAAACCCGTGATGGGAAGACTCTTTTCCTCGATGAAGATGGTCAGGAGTGGACATTTGATCAGCTCGTCAAGGAAGAGAACGCCGATGACCACCAAGTATGACCACGCCCTCACCATCGCCTTCACGGTCATCTCCAACCACCCAACCGGCGACGACCTCACTCCGGAAATGCTCCGCGCCGCCCTCGAGCGCCGGATGAAGGAGCTCAACACGCACAAGGAATGGCTCGAGGCAGTCGGCGCCCCATACGACACGCAGGAGATTGAAGAATGATCAAGATGGTCTGCCCCAACTGCGGCTCCGACAACGTAGGACACGACGCCACCGTCCGCTGGAGCGTCGACACCCAGGCATACGAAGTCTCGGGCATCTTCGACAACGCATGGTGCGACGACTGTGGCTGGGAAGGTGATGATGGGCTCAAGGAGGTTCCTCTTGGCAAAACTACTCACCATCGACGAAATGCTTGAGGCTGCTCGCCTGTCCAAGATGGACGGAGCCAACATCTTCGTGGACATCATTGAAGCAGTCGCCAACCAACTGGCTGAACGGCTCTGCCTTCACCTGAACGTCGACGTTGATCTGGCACACTTCGACTACCCAGGAGGAATACTGGTTCCCTTCTATCCAAAGGAACCAGGACAGGAATGTCCCGAAGTCCTCAAGCACTTCGACCCTGACGAATGGGGTGACTGATCCCGCCCACACCCACCGATACCCAACGACACGGCCACGCCCACAACACGTGGCCTTTTTCATATATGAAGGAAGCTGAACATGCCCGCGACAATTAAGGTCAGTTGGAACAACCACCCGGTGCGAAACTTCACCGACATCAGCGAGGCACGAGCGTGGCTCGCAAACAAAATGTCAAATGCCGCACGCTCCTTCAAAAAGGGCACCCTACAGCACAAGATGCTCTTCGACGCCGCCGAAGCTCTTCAGCAACTCGCGGAGACCAGCTCCGAAGTCTGTGACTATCGGGAGAGAGTTGCAGGCATATGGTGGGCGATCGACACCTTCAACATAAAGTTCACCACCTTCGACATCGGCATCGCTATCCGGGATCTTCTCGAAGACGTGATCATAGAACACTTCGAGCAACGCGACTGTGAAGTGATCTCCACTCGTCTTACCGAGAGGGTCACCTTCGTCGATGTAGGCGACGCCCCCAACCCTGTTATCCACCTCGACAACGGTCAGATCTTCGACGTCAGGATTATAGCCCGATGAGCCTTCGTTATTTCAGAGGCAGAGTTGATTTAGACAAGCTGTCTCTTGAGGATTTGGCGAGCGCCGCGGGTGCCCTCGCTACTCTTGAACGACTTTCACAAACTGGTGTGTTGACCTTTGAAAGTGGTTCTTCACGAGCCTCCTCTCCACGCCCAGATTCTCCTGGGACGTCATCAACAATAAGTCCTCAGCAGCAAGAAATCCTCGAGGTTCTTAAACAGGTAGGTCATCCAATGACTGGAACCGACCTATTGGAAGCAACCGGAATAAAGGAGAACTCTTTTTCAGCAGTTATGACGGGGCTCATCAAACAGGGTCTCATATCGAGAGAGACTACTCGATCTCCTGGAAAGATGGGAGGAGCCCGACGATCTGAGACGACATACAGGCTTATCTCTACTCAGGATAAAGAAACATGAACCCCAACGCACCGAGGATGCTTCCCTCACGATGAAACACATCTACTTCACCTCGGACACCCACTTCGGCCACGCCAACATCATCAAATACTGCAACCGTCCGTTCTCGTCAGTCGACGAAATGGACGACTACCTCATCACCAAATGGAACGAGACCATCCCACCCGATGGCGTCGTCTACCACCTCGGGGACTTCGCCTTCTATCGCAACAAGCGTGAGGTGACGGCCCTTCTCTCCAAGCTCAATGGACAGAAGATCCTTGTGGTCGGCAATCACGATCATGAAGCCACCCGAAAATCACCGGGTTGGTATGCTGTCTATCAAACCTGCGCTGTTGGCATCAGTGGGAAGTCCCTGTTCCTGGCTCATCACCCCAAGGATCACTTCCTTGGCGACATCCACCTCCACGGCCACACCCACAACACCATTCCGGCAACTCCTCGCAAACGGGATGTTGGTGTGGACGCGGTTCCTGGGTATCGCCCACTCGCTCTTCATGAGGTTCTTAAATAGGAGGCATCAAATAGTGAAACACAGACCCATAGTTATCGATGAAAATTTCACGACCGACGACATTACTACTCTCGAGGGTTGCGATGAGGCAGAGTCGATCCTCGACGAGCAGATAGCGACTATCAAACTCCAGCTCGAGCAACCCTACCAATATGATGATGATCCCTCTTGGATCCACAAAGCCAACAGGGCTCTGATGCTCAAAAAGGTGGGGCTAGTAATCGTGCAGAGAAAGCGCTCGGCCCTCAAGCGCATGTATCGTGAGTCCCTGGATCAGAGGTTCATCTCGATCATTCGAACTGAACATCCTGATCTATTCAACAAGATAAGAGAAAGGGTGATGACCACCAGTCACTGATACCTACCGAAAACAGCCGCCCCAACTCTGGGCGGCTTTTTCTTTGCCTAATCGAGGAACGAAACATGAAAATCATCCACAAGGACTTCACGTCCGTCTCCAACGGTGCTCTCGCCACAACCGAGTTCTGCATCAACTTCGACGCCACGATGGCCTATGCCCTGATGTCGGGCATCGCCAAAGATAAGATCCGCTATCCTGTCCGCGAGGTCGGGACCAACGCCTACGACGCGAACCCCTCGCAGCCGTTCCACGTTCAGCTCCCCACGATGTTTGACCCGACGTTCAAGGTTCGGGACAACGGCTCCGGTCTCAGCCACCATGCCATGATGACACTCTACACGACCTTCGGTGGTTCCGGAAAGCGGCACACGAACGATCAGGTCGGCGGTCTAGGATATGGCTGCAAGAGCCCGATTGCTTATCTGATCTCGAAAGGGCAGGGAGGTGCCTCCTTCACGGTGCAGTCGTTCCAGAACGGTGAAGTTCATACCTACGTCATGGCTCTTTCTCCCGAGGGAATGCCTGAGTGTCATTACTTCGGATCAACCCCCACCAATGAACCTTCAGGACTCGAGGTCTCCTTCACGGTCGATAAGGAGGATATCGCGGAGTTCACCAACGCGGCGAAGGAGATCTACTGGCACTTCCCGGTTCGTCCCAACATCACCCCCTCATCTGTAATTGAGTGGACTGGATCGGAGCTCGAGAAGGGGTCCAATTGGACGCTGTATAACAGCAACACTTCCTTCAACAACCCTCCCTTCAAATATCCTCACGTCCGCATGGGATGCGTGGCCTATCCGATCAACTTCGAGACAATTGGTCAACGCAACTGGCCTTGGAGCCATGCCAATATCGTTTTCGACGCACCGATCGGATCTCTGAGCTTCACGACTTCGCGTGAGGAACTTGGTTACGACGAACCGACGAAGAAGCAGATCAACGAGCTCCTTCGTTCATTCGAGGTGGACTACGCAGCCAAGCTGCAATCCAAGATCGACAGCGCCAAGACTTACGTCGAGGCGTGCAGCATCGTTGAAAGTCTCTACCAAACCCATCAGGGAGTCGGTCATCTTCTCAGCAATAATCTCTTGAACTTCAAGGGTAAGAACCTCCGCACATCTTTCTCGACCAGACTTCTAGAGTGCCGAGTGATGGTCGTTGATGATCTGTCCAATATCGACAAGTTCGAAGCTGATGGGGTCCATGATCGCCGAGCTTCCAGCTGGAGCATCAGCGCTTGTAACATGTCCCGCATCAAGAGCGTCGTCTACAACACTAAGTCGTCCCTGATGCTCCTGACGCTCCTGAAGCTGAAGCATCTCAACCCAGAAACTCCGTTCCTGTGGGTTCGCCCCAAGAACATGTCGATCAACGAAGCCCTTCTCAATCTGGGCCTCGATGATCTGCCTTGCCAGAACATTGATGAGGTCAAACTCCCGAAGCGGGTTGTGAAACCTGCACAGAAGCGTGATCCGAACGTCAAGCCTGTCTACTTCATCAACTCGAATGGTAGGGCAGATGCCAAGCTGCCGTGTGACCTGTCACAGGGTGGTGTATTCGTGGTGCTGCATCATCGTCCCCACCATCGTCGTGAGAAGTTCTTTCTCAGGTCTCCGTTCAAGAATGTTGTTGGTGGGTATGAGGTCAGGAATATCACCAACTTCCTGACTGATCGAAAGCTGATCGATCAGAAACACATCTGGTGCTTCCTGCCTGATGAAGTTCCCCAGACTGATGACTGGGTGCTTCTCGGGGATTACATCGATGCTCAGCTCACCCCTCTCATCGACGACAAGGAACTGATCCGGTTCCAGGATCGCAAGGGACTTGAAGGCGAACTTCAGCGGTGGAGCAAGTGCCTTCCTCATCTCGACACCACTGTTGTTCCGCAGGATCTTCTTGATTTCTGCAAGCAGGTTGATGAAGCCTTCAATCTCAAATTCGTCGATGACGGGCTTTATACTGCCTACATTCAATACTGCTCCCAATCCAGGACGGAGAGAAAAACTCTCAACACTATCCTCAAGGACCAGAGAATGGCCCTCGAGATCAAGTATCCTCTGCTTCATCTACTGTCGTCCTACATCTCCTACTACTGGGAGGTGAAACCCAAGGGTGTTGCAGAGATCAACCACTACTTCACACTTCTCGCTAATCACACCCAGAAGGAAGCTGCCTGATGATCCCGTTCAACATCGCCGACCACAACGTCATCTTCTTCGTCAACGGCCGACCCTACCACGTCGGCCGCGACCACATGAACTTCACGACCATCCGTGAAAAGCTCCTCACCGGGAACCACGATCCGCAGGAGCTCGTCGACCTCGCCGACATCCCGACTGCGATCCACATGTTCACGGCCGGCAAGATCGAGGTCCGTGAGGGCCGTGAAGTCTTCTACAACGGCGCCCCACTGCACAACGTGTGGACGGAGAAACTCCTTGGCTTCCTCTCCGAGGGCTTGCCGATCGACCCGCTCGTCTCCGCACTCGAGAGCCTGCAGCGCAACCCCTCCTACATGGCTCGTGAGCGACTCCCTCTGTTCCAGGAGCACAACCAGCTTGGGTTCCTGCCTGATGGGCGCCTGACTGGCCTCAAGGCCGTGCGTCACGATTTCATGGACAAGTGGGAGGGCAAGTTCGACAACACCCCGGGCAAGGTGTGCCGTATGGATCGAAGCCTGATCAGCGATGATCCCAATGTGCATTGTGCTCCCGGGCTTCATGTGGGCTCGTGGGAATATGTCGCCAGCTATGGAAATAGCCACAGCGACAAGATCATCCTCGTCGCCTTCTGGCCGCATGATGTCGTCGCAGTTCCTCAGGACTTGCAGACAAAAATTCGTGTCTGTGAGTATGAGTCACTGTCTGTCTTGGATAGAAACTACGTTGACGATTTCATCCGAAATAATCAGATTGTAGTCACTGTCGACGACAACACCGATGACGGTTTTGGTGACGACAACTACGACCACTACGATTACAACTGATGTGAGGAACACTTTCTATGGCGTTTGAAAAGATCTCCCGCGAGCCGCGTCGTGCGGCTCTCGTCACCGAGCTCCGTTATGCCGTCGTGAAGACGCCGAACGATCTGACCGGTCGTCTGAAGATGCCGGTCGAGCTCGTGAAGGTGCTGGGCTGGCAGGCCGATACGTGTCTCGACATCGCGGTCGGCACGGATGAAGACGCCGGCTGGTTCGCTCTGACGCCGACCGATGCGAAGCATCGTGCGAAGCTGAAGATCCAGCCGAACGGCGTCGGCGTCTATGCGAGCTCGGCCCTGAAGCCGGCAGGCACGACCGAGAAGGTCAACACCTACCATCCGGAAGCCCGCATCGACGAAGAGACGCAGACGCTCTACGTGAAGCTCGCCGCGTAAATACTCCATCCTCCCTCCCAGGAGGCTTCCAGACCCGCACACATGATCTCAGGCATGTGTGCGGGTTTTTCTTTGCCTAATGAACGGGGCAACACAACATGGTCTACTACCCTCAGGTTCTTGCCTATCAATCCCGGATCCTCGTCAACAAGTTCTTCGCAACTGAGGTCGAGGCGAAGCAGCACGACTTCCGCCTGCTGGAAGATCGTTTTCACTCCAACGTGATCGCCGAACTGATGCGCGGCGACACGAACTCGGTCACGCATCGAGCCTTCCAGCTGGCATTGGATCTGGCCTTGGAGCAGGTGCAGTTCAAAGCACCAGCACCAGCGACGGCGCCGGATGAACCCGAGGCACCTCTCGGTCGCGAGACGTTCGCAGGGGAGAGGCTGTAACATGGCCAACAACTACTTCCCCACCATCATCCAGCCCAACATCCCGCTCAAGGACATGACGGACCTTGAGTTCCTGATCCTCCACACGGTCTTCACATCTGTGGTCGACGGAGACAAGGCTTACTTCTTCGCGGAGGAAGCATCCAACGACGTTGTCTATATATCTCGCGAGGAACTGGCCGATGCTCTCGCAACGTCGAACGATAGGGATAGCTTCCTCAACAAGCTGGTCGAGGATCTTCTGCTCTCAACTGAGATCGACGAGGACTTCGACATCAACCTCACCACCCCGGGGCAGACTTATTTCGAGATCCTGCAGGACATCGTGAAGCGCTCCGAGACGCTCACCTACATCACGGTGGTTTCAGCCTTCTACTGCGACAAGATGCGGCCTCACGACTTTGGTGGAGCCGCCCATGTGATCACCAAGGACAAGATCCGCGGGAAGAGCACGGTCGACATCATCAACGACATTCTGGAAGAGGAACACCTCTAATGGCAATCAAATATCGCAAGGGCGATGTGGTCGCTGTTCGTATGGTCATGAAATATGATACCAATACTAATGAGGATGACAATCTCGCGGTTGTCGTAGAAGGAAGGGAGTATGATACAATCTACATCAAAGAGAAGAATCTCATCCACGTTGAGAAACCAATGATCCTTGTTGGGGATAAGGTGACGGTGGCTGACGAAGACAACCTCTGGACCGTGGTGTTCATCAACGAGGATGTGGCCCTTATCAAGAGCGAAGGTGGTTACTACACACCGGTCCCTCCTTCTGAGCTCCGTCGTCCCGTCGAGGAGGACATCGCCGCATGATCACGATCGTCGCCATCCTCACGGTGGTCATCGACTGGGTGTTCCAGATCCTGGCCTGGGCTCTCCTATCCCTCATCGGTTTTGCTTTGCTGTGGGGTCTTTCAACTATCACAGCACGAACCTGTCGTCGGATCTATGACTGGGTGGAGGATCATCTTGGCTGACTTCGACTCCTCGCTTAAGCGAGCCAAGCGTGTCGCCTGGGCCTGTATTGGGGAAAATGTATCAGCGGAGGATGTCGAGCGAGCCATCAATGGCTTCCTCAATTTCCTCCAATACGATGGGTGGGCTCTGCAACCTTATGAGGGGACTGCCACTCATGTGAGGGGAAGATCACCCTCAACCTACGATGTGATGGGAGTAGGTGAGCTTCAAACAGCCTTTCCCATATCTGAGGGGACGAAGATCGTTGTTTATCGATCTCCCGTTGATGGGAGGTTGTGGGCGCGACCGGAGACTGAGTTCAACGATGGCCGGTTCATTATCCATCCACGAGATACGTAAAGCGTAAACCGTCATAACATCTGTTCTAACAGAGCCCGCCCCTGAAAGGGGCGGGCTTTTTCTTTGCCTAAAGGAACCCCAACATCCATGTCGAGATATCTTTTCACCCCCATCTCCCGTAATCCAAAGACAGGCCCGATCCCGGTCGTTACATCGTCAAGAGACACCTGTCCGACTGACTGTCCGCTGATGGGGAAGGGGTGCTACGCAGAGCTTGGGCCTATCTCCTGGGTCTGGGATAGCACCACAGAAAGTGGTGTTTCGTTCACTACTCTGATCCAGAACATCAAGAACCTCCCAAGAGGAACACTCTGGCGCTATGGACAAGCTGGTGATCTGCCAAATGATGAGGCAGAGGTGATTACTCTGGCAAAGGCTTCGTCTCATACAAAATCAATCGTTTACACCCATAAACGAGACTTCGAGCTATATCGGACACTCTCAAAACATGGTATGCATGTTAACTTGTCGGCTTCTACCATCGAAGAGGCAGACGAGTTGTACAAGACAGGACTACCTGTGGTAGTCGTGTTACCCTCAGATCAGGGTAAGTATAAAGATGAAACTCTACGCGAATATCGTGATCGTATCGGAGGTAGGCTGCGCTTTACAACCCAGGGTGGAAACCGGGTTGCAATATGTCCAGCTACATACCTCAAGACGGATTGTGCTCACTGCCAGGCGTGTTCGAAACCACGCGTGGGAGGCACTATCATCGGGTTCCCAGCTCATGGGTCTCGTAAGAAAAATATTGATCAGCAATTTTCGAGTAGGAGTTATGTGTGGAGAAACGTGAAATCCTTGAGATCCTTGCCGATGTTAGCGAGGATCTAGCTCTCGAGCTATATTCCGGGTTTGATGAAGAGGATTATGTCCATTTGGACAAATCACTGGTTCGGCTGATACGGGCCAGTGATGCTTTAACTCAGGAGGGTGTTCCCGTCCCATTCACTGTTAGTGAGGTGATCAGGATCTTCAAGAAAGCTCAGCATTAAATATTAGATATTACAAAGTCCTAATGTCAATAAACCTTTAAGGAGGTTTAACTTCTTGAGGTGAGGTGTTAAGTGAGAGGTGGGTTCCAAACCACCTCCACTCTAACACTACAGATTGAGAATCATGGACGTTCGTAATCTAGTTAGACTCTCAAAGGTATATAACCAACTGGGAGTTAGTAAGAGGGTAGTATATTACTGGGCACGGCACGGGCTCTTGCCTGAGGCTGTCAACCTCAACAGGACTTGGCTGGTTGATCCACATATTCTTAATGAGTGGATTGCCAATCGAACCTCAGAGGTATCATGCCGAAGCTCTACGAACGTCCAGACAGCCCCTACTGGTATGCTGAAATCACAAATCACGACGGTAAGATCAAAAGAGTATCAACCAATATCCCCAGAGGCCGAGCTACTCAGAAGAGGGCTCTTGAAGTAGCCCTTCAGAAAGAGCAGGAGCTCAAGGAACAGGGCGCCCGTAGGCTGAGCGTTTCGCTCGAGCAGGCGTCGTTCGAGTTCCTCGATGCCTCAACCAAATGGTTGAAGGCCTCCACGCGGCGGCACTACGCGCTGAAGCTTACGAAGATCCTCAAGGCGACGCCCATCCGGCCGGCGCTCTGCGACCTGACCGTGGATTGGGTGCGTGACTTCGTTCGTCTGCGCCGGGAGGCAACCACCGACATCCAGATCAGGAGAGAGTTGACCGCTCTCTCCTCGGTCATCGAGTTCGCCATCGATCGGGAGATGGAAGGGGCCCCAAAAGAGAACCCCTGCCACCACTACCGGAAGAAAGGACTGGCGCAGCCTGTCAAGAAACCACGGTGGCTCAAGCTGCCGGAAGTCCGAAAGCTGCTCGACGCTGCCAAGGGCGACCGCTTCTGGCATCCATTCATCACCCTGATCCTCGAGACCGGGATGAGGCACGAGGAAGCTCTCGGCCTTCCATGGTCAGAGGTTGACCTTGACAGGAAGATTATCACCCTTGGATGGGAGCGAGAGAAGGCCAAGAGAGGTCGCATCATCCCACTGTCAAACACAGCTCTACACACACTCACACACCTTTCCCGACTCACAGCTTGTCCTTATGTCTTCGTTAACCACAGGACTGGAGATCGATACAAATCGATCGGCGCTGGATGGCGAAGGTTGAGGCTGAGAGCAGGGGTTCCAAAAGCGCGCATTCATGATCTGCGTCATACATTTGCGTCTTGGACGAGGCAGTCAGGAATGTCGCGCGAAGACCGAAAAGACGTCCTCGGGCATCTGGACGACACAACGCACGGAGGATATGCAAACGGATCGATTGAGACACTCCTAGTGTCGATCAACAAACACAGTCCCAGCACATTGCTCTCACAGGAGCAGGAGTTGTAAGGTAAGCCGTGGGAAGAAACTGAGTAAAATCAACGTCGGGGTATAGCGCAGCCTGGTAGCGCGGAAGTTTTGGGTACTTCAGGTCGCAGGTTCGAATCCTGCTGCCCCGACCAGACCGCCCGACGCGAACCCCGCTGTCTTTGCAAAATCGACAGATTGCGGCAAAGTCCGTTATTGACTGTTTTTTCGCGGCTATCCCCAGCGTGATCGCCTGTCTGTGGTCCACGGATTTCCCGGCCATCGATGCTTGCCTGGGTGCAGGCGACTGCTGGCGGGCGCCAAGGCGGGCACAGGAATTTGAAAGCCGGAAAGCCCGCGACCCGGAAAGTTCTCCCCCGGCCGCGAAGATGAGGTTGCAAAAAATTGTCGGCCCATTACGAAGAACGTCGAGCGGCTGGCGTCGGCGTCCGATGGGCGGAAGCCGAGCCGGCGCAGCGGTGGTTTTCCCCGCCTTCTAAATCGTGAGGTTGAAATGACCGCCCGAATCTATCGTCCGGCGCCGAGCGCCACCCAATCAGGTCCGGGAGCCGTCAAACCGTGGCGGCTCGATTTCGATCCGGAATCGCCGCGCACGATCGACCCGCTGATGGGCTGGACCAGCTCCGGCGACATGAAGCAGCAGGTGCGCCTGCGATTCGACACCAAGGAAGAGGCGATCGCCTACGCAGAGCGCAACGGCATTCCTTATCGCGTCGAGGAGCCCAAGGAGAACCTTGCGGCGCGGCGCACAGCTTCCTATTCGGATAATTTCAAGACCAGCCGCATCGGTCTCTGGACACATTGACAGGAGATTTGCCGTCCTCACGGCCCCGTAGCTCAGCTGGATAGAGCAACTGCCTTCTAAGCAGTAGGTCGCAGGTTCGAATCCTGCCGGGGTCGCCAGCCGCGTTTTGCGGCGAAAATCATCGGATGCAGCCCGCCGAGACATTCCCCGAATTCGCCGCTATTCCAGTGGCGCGTGTGAGCCAGTGCACAGTTTACGGCGAAGTCTGATATAGGCTTGTCCGCCATTGAGACGATTCTTATGAGCGTCGCCAGAAACGACATATTTTGGTAGCAGCTTGCGTTCGCGTAGCTCGGGCTCCGTAGCTCAGCTGGATAGAGCAACTGCCTTCGAAGCAGTGGGTCGCAGGTTCGAATCCTGCCGGGGTCACCAGCGCGACGCGGGAAATGAAAACGGAAACAGAAGCAATGCGGCGCATCCGTCCAATATTTGCAGCGATCGCCGCGGGCCTTGCAGCGGCATTTCTGTTGGCTCCCGCGGAAGGGCAGGCCGAGGGCCTGCTCGAATTTCTCTTCGGTCCGGACCCGACGCCGGCCAGGCCTTCGGCTCCGCCGCCGCGCGCGCCCCGCGATTCGGCGTCGAGCCGCCGCGCGAGCGCCCATAAAGGCGCCGTCGGCGAGTTGCGTTTCGCCAAGCCTGGAGAAGGGGGGCCGGGACAGGGCGAGCCGTCGACGGGCGGCTACTGTGTGCGCATCTGCGACGGCTATTATTTCCCCTTGATAAAATCGACCCGCGCCACGCGGCAGCAATCCTGCGAATTCGCCTGTCCTTCCGCGCCGATGGAGATCTACGACGGCGGGAGCATAGAGACGGCGCGCAATTACAAGGGCGAACGCTATACGGCGCTCAAGACAGCCTTCGCCTTCCGCGACAAGGCGTCTGTCAACTGCTCCTGCAATGACCCGAAATCCTCGGCGGCATTTTTCGAGCGCACCGCGCTCACGGACCCCACGCTGCACTCCGGCGACATCGTCGTCGAGGCCAACGGCGCCTTCGTTTACAGTGGAACGACACTGGTGCCGCTCAACCGCGCATCTTTCGTGCCGTCGCAGGTTCGCCAGCGTCTCCGGATGGTCCTGAATCGCGCTCCGGCGAGGAACCCGTCGCTATCCGAGATTTTGACGCCGCAAGAACAGGCGGTCGAGCTAAGCAAGGCCGATCGGACCGGAACCACAACGCGTTAGTCGCATCGCGGTCGCTTTAGCGCTTTACAGCGGGCCGCCAGGCCGGCTAAGTGCCGCTGTCGTTTGTGACAGATTTGTGACAGCGGCGAACCGGCGGAGGCGACGATGCTGTCTTGGTTTCAGGCGCTCATGCCCAGAGAGGAGCGTTTCTTCGACCTCTTCGAGAAGCACGCGGAGACGCTTGTCGCGGGATCGAAGGGGTTGCGGACGCTTCTGGAGGGCGGTGACAACGTCTTTCCATGCAGCCAGGAAATTCGCCGTCAGGAACACGAGGCTGACGCGATCACGCGCGACACGCTGCTCGCCGTGCGGCGCACCTTCATCACGCCATTCGACCGCAGCGACATCCGTGATCTGATCACCGCGATGGACGATACGATCGATCAGATGCATCAGACAGCCAAGGCGACGCTTCTCTATGAGACGCGGGAGTTCGATCCGCAAATGCGTCGGATGGGGGACATCATCGTGCAGGCCGCGGATCTGACCCGCGCGGCGATTCCGCTGCTGCGCGCGATGCATCAGAACGCCGGCAAACTGAACAGCTTCAGCGAGGAAATCTCCCGCATCGAGGAAGAGGCCGACGGGATCCACGACCAGGGGCTGAAGGAGCTGTTCCGCGCGCATCGCCACAGTGATCCGATGGCTTTCGTGGTCGGAGCCGAGATCTACGGCCATCTGGAGAAGGTCGTCGATGGTTTCGAGGATGTGGCGAATCGGGTGACGGGCATCGTCATCGAGCACAACTGAGGGGATACGCGTGGCCGATTCCGCGTTCCTTCTTTATGGCCTCATCGCCGTGGCGCTGGCTTTCGACTTCCTCAATGGTCTGCACGACGCCGCCAACTCCATCGCCACGATCGTATCGACGCGCGTGCTGCGCCCGCAATATGCGGTCTTCTGGGCGGCGGCGTTCAATTTCATCGCCTTCCTTTTCTTTGGCCTGCATGTTGCGCAGACCATCGGCACCGGCATCATCTCGCCGGAAATCATTGACGACAAAGTGATCTTCGGCGCGCTGATGGGCGCCATCGTCTGGAATCTCGTCACCTGGGCGCTGGGCATTCCGTCGTCGAGTTCGCATGCGCTCGTCGGCGGCCTCGTCGGCGCCGGCGTGGCCAAGATCGGAACCGGAGCCATCGTCTGGAGCGGCCTGTTGAAGACCGGCTCCGCAATTGTGCTCTCCCCGGCGCTGGGTTTCGTGCTGGCGCTCATGCTGGTGCTGGCGGTGTCGTGGATTTTCGTGCGCAGGAGTCCTGCCGCGGTCGACAGGCTTTTCCGCACATTGCAATTTGTTTCTGCTTCGCTTTACTCCCTCGGCCATGGCGGCAATGATGCGCAGAAGACGATGGGCATCATTGCGGTGCTGCTTTACTCGCATGGCGTCTATGGCGGCGAGTTTCATGTGCCCTTCTGGGTGGTGCTGACCTGTCAGGCCGCGATGGGCCTTGGCACCCTCTTCGGCGGCTGGCGGATCGTCCACACCATGGGCTCGAAGATCACGCGACTCACGCCCATGCAGGGCTTCTGCGCCGAGACGGGCGGGGCGATCACCCTGTTTCTGGCTACGGGTTTCGGCATTCCGGTTTCGACGACGCATACGATCACCGGCGCCATAGTCGGCGTCGGGGCCGCAAGACGGGCGTCGGCCGTTCGCTGGAACATCGCCAAGGATATTGTCGTCGCATGGATCATCACCATGCCGATGGCGGCCTTCATCGCGGCAATGTTTTACACGTTGGCGAGGCTAGCCGGATGAAGGCTGCCAAAAAGGCGCCGAAGGCCAGGAAGAAAGCTGACGGCGCCGCGACCCGGGTTCAATATGCGGCCCTGCCATGGCGCATTAGCGAGGAGGAGGGCGTCGAGATCCTTCTCGCAACCTCGCGCGACACGAAGCGCTGGGTGATCCCCAAGGGCTGGCCGATGAAGGGCCGCAAGCCCCATATCGCCGCCGCCATCGAGGCCACGCAGGAAGCGGGTCTGCACGGCAAGATCGAGAAGACCAAGCTCGGCGACTACGAGTATGACAAGCGCATGAAAGGCGGCGCTTCCGTCACCTGTCGCGTGGAGGTGTTTTCCCTGCGTGTCGAGCGTCAGCGCAAGAAATGGCCGGAAAAGGGCCAGCGCGTCACGCACTGGTTTCCCTACAGGATCGCCGCCGAACAGGTGGACGAGCTGCAATTGCGCGAGATCATCCTGGCTTTCGGCGCGGCGCTGAAGGCTTAGGCGTTTAGGCGCGCAAAGCCCGCTTCCAGATCCTCCTCGAGATCCGCGACATCCTCCAGCCCGATCGAAAAACGCAGGGCGGGGCCTTCCGCAACCCAGCGGGTCGCCGTGCGATAGGACGAGCAGTCGAAGGGGATCACGAGGCTCTCGTAGCCGCCCCAGGAAAAGCCGATTCCGAAGAGCTCGAGTCCGTCGACAAAGGCGGCGACGGCCTGTTTCGACACAGGTTTCAGAATGACCGAAAACACGCCCGAGGCGCCCGAGAAATCGCGCTTCCAGAGGGCGTGGCCCGGATGGTCGGGCAGGGCGGGGTGCAGCACGCGGGACACCTCCGGACGCGCCGAAAGCCAGCGGGCGATTTCGAGCGCCGCTCGCTCCTGTTCGCGCAAGCGCAGCGCCATGGTGCGCAAACCGCGCAGAGCGAGCGAGGCGTCGTCAGGCCCGGCGCCCATTGCGAACATGTTGAAGGTTGCGCGCAGACGCTTCGCCCATTTGGCGTTTGCGGAAATGAGGCCGAGCAGCAAGTCTGAATGACCGGAGAGATATTTGGTTCCGGCCTCGATTGCGAGATCGCAGCCGCGTTCGTGCGGCGGGAAGTAAAGCGGCGTCGCCCAGGTATTGTCGATGATGACGCAAGCGCCTCTCTCCCGCGCCGCCGCGGCGATGGCGGGAACGTCCTGTATCTCCATGCTCTGCGAGCCGGGCGATTCGAGCAGCACCGCCGTCGTCTCGGGCCTTATCAGCGCGGCGATTTCGGCGCCGATCCGCGGATCGTAATATTCCGTCGTTACCCCGAAGCGCTTCAGAAAACCGTCACAGAAACTCCGTGTCGGCTGATAGGCCGAATCGACGACAAGTACGTGGGCGCCGGCGTGCGTCGCAGTGAGCAAGGCGAGGGCGATGGCCGCAAGGCCGGAGGGGACCAGCACTGTGTCCGCAGCGCCGGCGATTTCGCTCCAGGCGTCCTCCAGCGCGCGCGTCGTTGGCGTGCCCTTGGTGCCGTAGGTGTAGGGCTGCCGCAGCGCTTCGAGATCGGCGAGCGTGGGGAAAAGCACCGTGGAGCCGCGATAGATCGGCGGATTGACGAAGCCGAAATGATCGAATGGCGCGCGGCCGGCCTGGGTCACCAATGTGTCCATGCGCATTTTCCGCCGCTTTTTCCGATTATCAGTGCTCATGCTATTCCCCGGCGCGCCCATGGGCCCCCAGCTTGCGCCGGGCCGGCGCCAAACTAATATACCGACCAACCGAATCCGAGCCCGTCCATGATCGCCCGACGCTTTTTCCTCGCCGTCGCTCTGGCGGTTATGTGCGCGCTGGCCGCCGCGCAGGATGCGGAGGCGCAAATCGAGATTGGTCCGACGCTCAGTGAAATCCTCAAACGCGGCTTTGTCATCTGCGGCATGACCGAAGCGGACGGCTTCGCCGAGCCGCTCGACGGAAACGAATGGCGCGGATTCGACGTCGATATTTGCCGCGCCCTTGCCTCGGCGATTTTCGACGATCCGACAAAAGTGATGTATTCGGCGCTCCCGGCGAAGGAGCGCGCTGCGTCGTTACAGGGCAATTGGGTTGATCTTCTTGCCAGCGGCGCGCCCTGGACGCAGTCGCGAGACACCGGCCAGCGCATCATCTATGCGGGGGTCTCATTATATGACGGCCAGACCTTTCTGGTGCGGCGGCAGCGCAGCTTCGCCTCGGCGCGGGACCTATCGGGCGTCTCGGTCTGCGTGCAGCGTGGCACGTCCTATGAGCTGACGCTCGCCGATTTCTTCAATGTGCGCAAGGCTCCCTATGAGCCGCGCGCCTTCGAGACCTTCGAGGAGGCGGCCGCCGGCTATGAGGCCGGGAAGTGCGACGCGCTGACGGCCGACGCCTCCATGCTCTATGCGGCGCGCGCGAAATTCGCCTCGCCGGCCGACCACGCCGTCCTGCCGGACATGCTGTCGAAGGCGCCGCGCGGGCCTGTCGTGCGGCAAGGCGACGACCAATGGCTCAACATCGTGCGCTGGACGCTCTACGCCATGATCAACGCGGAGGAGCTGCAGGTTTCGATCCTCAACGCCGATCTCGCGCTGAAGTCGGAAAATCCCGACATTCGCCGGCTGGTGGGGGTGGACGGAGATCTCGGGGCGGGTCTCGGTCTCGCGAAGAACTGGGCCTTTCGGATCATCAAGCACATCGGCAATTACGGCGACATGTTCGATCGCAATCTGGGGCCGGCGACCCCTATGGCGATGGACCGGCGGATCAACGCCCTGTGGAGCAACGGCGGGCTGATGTATGCGCCGCCAGTCCGGTGACGGGGGGCGGCGCAAACTTTTATTGGTTTCCGTTACAAATGAAGACGCCTTGTCGAATGACGCGGCGTCTCCTTTTAGGCGGCGGCGAAGAAACCCGATCCTCCGCAGTTCCCTGACCGGGCGACCGATCTTACTTTCTGTTGCTCACGTTGATGATTTCGCCGGGAACGCGCGGAGCGACAGGCGCAGAGTCCTTGTTGCAACTGGCTGAGCCCAACCCGACGGTCCAATCGTTCGGATTCGTCCATTTCGCGTTTTGATTCTTCGCGCAATAGACCCGCACGACGCCGGCGCGTTCGAGTCTTTGCAGCTCAGGATATTCGTAAGCGTAGAAAATGCGGTTCTTCCGGGCGCCTTCGACAAAACACCAGACTTTCACAGGTTTGCCGGTTCTAAGATAGAATTCCTGCGCCATGTCCGCATATCGTTGCGAATATTTGCCCCAAATGACGTCGGCCTGCTCGAAGGTCAGCGGATTTATGTTTCTGTAAATTCGCCCATAAATTGGCACCGTCCAGGCGCTTGGTCCTGCGTTGCCGCGGTCATACCAGTGCTCCACCAACATCCTCACATAAGACGGATATTGCAAGGATGTGGTCTGCCCCTCGTCCCAGATGGCGCAATTTCGCTCGGTCGAGTCCGAGCTGCATTTCTTTCTGTCGTAACCGGGGTTCTGGCCTTCATTGATATTGTCCAGAAGCCGCACAAGGCTCCCGTGATTGCCCCAGCCGGACCAGAAGCCCATATGCACCTGGGTTCCGCGCGCCACCAGAAGCGGTTCGTAGTTTATTGCGTCGGCGAGGAGCAGGTATGTGAACCGGCTATCGCTCGTCATTACGTCCTTGACCTGGAATCTGGTGAATATTGGCGTGTATGGATCGAAATTGTTGTAGCCATACGCATTGGCGCTTCGTCCGGAGGCCTCTTCCGCCTGTCCCGCGCAAGGCAGAACGGCTGAAGCCAGAATTGCGCCGATGGCCAGCAGTAGCGACTTGTATCGTCTCATCCGCGTTTCCCCCCTCGCTTCCAAAGCCCGCCTCGCCACGTCGGTCAGACCCGGCGGCGCATCCGCTATCGCGCTTGAGCGTGCCCCTCGCGACATCAAACATGTCACAGATTGCGTCGTCGTGCTCGTCGTTTCAATTCGGATTTCTCACCCGCGTCCACCAGCGGGAAAGAGCCTCGCGATCCGGCGCGACATCCTCGGCGAGCGGGCCCGCAAAGACGCTCCACTCCTCGCGGAAATGCGGCGACACCGCCGCGATCACCGGAATGCGCGCGGTCATGGCGGCGCGGAAGGCGTCGCAAAGGCCGCCGCGGCTCGCCTCCTGCTTTGCGAATTTACTGATCACGATCAGGTCGGCGCCTGCGCGCGCGGCGCGCTCCACGGCGGCGCAGGCCATGGCGAGTTCGCCCGTGTCGAGATTGCAAGCGACCGAGCCGCGGCCGAGATCCTGCGAGATCGGATAATGCGCGCCGCAGGACAGATCGCGCAGCATGATGCGCGTCTTTCCATCCGGGTCGGCGACGCGCGTCTGCGTCACCCCCGCGATACGCACGCCGGCCGCGGCCAGCTCTTCCGCGAATCGGCGCATGAGACTTTGCACATTTTCGCTGTCTTGCGCCGGCAAGGCGGCGATGGGCGTGGGAGGAAGCTCGTTGCGGATCACTTGACGCCTCGTCGGCTGCGTCGCTCGCCGTTTTCGCGAAAGCCAGGCGAGCAATCTTCGGCGTGGGCGCGCGCAAGCCGCTTCGCCCCCTCTGCGGCCACTTGTTTTGCAAGAGGCGACGCCCGATTTTATATAGCGTTACCATCAAGCGACGTGAACTGCCGTGGGCGATGACCTGAACAAGACGCCGGCGACGCGACCCGCACAGAATAGTGCGATCGACGCATTTCTCGAAAAGGCGAGAAGCGTCACGGATTCGCGCGCCTCGCGGGGACGCCTGATTTTCGCGCTCGACGCCACGATGAGCCGACAGCCCACCTGGGATCTGGCGCAGTCGATACAGGGCGAAATGTTCCGCACGACCGCCGCGCATGGCGGACTGGATGTTCAGCTGGTTTATTTTCGAGGGTTCGGAGAATGCCGCGCTTCACGTTTCGTCTCGGGCGGCGAGGGGCTTGGCGCCCTGATGGCGAAGATTTCCTGTCGCGGCGGCAAGACCCAGATCGGCAGGGTGCTGAGCCATGCGCTCGATGAAACCCGCGCACAGCGCGTGGGCGCTCTGGTCTATATCGGCGACGCGATGGAGGAAAACCCCGACGCTCTCGCGTCGACCGCCGGAGAACTCGGATTGCTGGGGCTCAAAGCCTTCATGTTTCAGGAGGGGGCCGACCTGGAGACGCAGCGCGCCTATCGCGAAATCGCTCGCCTCACGGGCGGCGCCCATGTGGCCTTCGACTCGTCGGCCCCGCGTCGCCTCGCGGAACTGCTAGGCGCGGCGGCGGCCTACGCCGTCGGCGGGATGATGGAGCTGGAGCGTCGGGCGGAGCGGGGCGAGGGAGCCGCGCGCCTGCTTCTGTCGCAGATGGGGGCAAGATAAGCCATGCCTGTCCTTCTCGGATTTTTCGCGCTCGTTCTTACGCTGGTCGCGTTGAAGGCCTACACCAAAGCCTCGCCCGCGGCGCTGGCGCAGATCATCCGGCGGGGCGGCGGCTTCGCGCTCATGGCGCTCGGCGGGCTGCTACTGCTGCGCGGGCGGCTCGACCTCGGGCTGGCGCTCGGAGGGTTCGGCTTCTGGCTGATGGGTTTTTCGGTCCCCCGGGGATTGCGTAACGCTGGGGCAGGGGGCGCTGGCGTATCCCGCGTCCGTTCCGCGATGATCGAGATGGAGCTCGATCACTCCACCGGCGCGATCAGCGGAGTCATCCTTGCGGGAAAGGATGAGGGGAAACGTCTTTCTTCTCTCGCCCGTCCCGCGCTCCTCGAACTTTACGCGATCTGCCAGCGGGACGATCCCGACGGAGCGCGCCTGCTAGAGGCGTATCTGGATCGCCGCTTTCCCGGATGGCGTGCGGCAGGCGATGCGAACCAGAACGCGGGGGGCTTCGGCGCGGGCGAGGCGCGCGCTCGCCGAGCGGGCACGATTTCCGAGGACGAAGCCTATGAAATCCTCGGGCTGAAAAAAGGCGCGGCGGCCGACGAAATCGCGCGGGCGCACCGCGATCTGATGAAGAAATTTCATCCAGACCTTGGCGGGACGACGGCTCTGGCGGCCCGGGTGAATGAAGCCAAGGATGTCCTGATGCGGCGACATCATTGAGGGGCGCCGACCAGAGCCGAAGTTCTGATCCCAGCTGGCGGACATAGCGGCGCGCCCCTCTTAGTTCTTGGTGGTGAAGCAGGAGAAGCCGGAGCGTTTCAGCGCCTTGCAGGCGGATTCGGCGCTCTGTTCCTCAAGACCGGCGAAGCGTGCGCGATAGAGCGTCTCATTGCCCTTCTGCACCTTTTCCGTGAATGCCCGGGCGTTGACCGGGAAGCCCTGCAACTGGCTGCGAGCGCGCGACAGGAGCTGATTGGCTTTGTCCGGATTCTCGGCCGCGCCGATCTGGATCATCCAGCCGGGGCGGGACGGCCGCGCCGGATCGGCCTTGGCGACCTGCGAGTTGGTGGAACGGATCGCGGAGGGCGTCGTCGTCGCTACCGTGACCTCGCGGGACCTGGCGACGCGGCTCGTCGTGGAGCCGTCGATGATGGCGGCTATGTCATTCTTGGCCTGGTTTTTGGCGCTCTTTTTCTTGTCCGGGCTTTCCTCCGCGACGCGCTTCTGCACGCCGGAGACGAAGGCCGGGCGAACTTGGGCGGGCTTTTCGGCCTTCTCGATCTTCTCGGCCTTCTCACGGCCGGGGATCGGAGCGGGCGGAACGATCTGGGCGGCGGGGGCGGGCGCGGCTGGACGACGCAGGACGCGGGGCTCCGGGATGGACGCGACCTCGTCGGACTCGACCGACGGCTCTTCCGCATAAGCGACGCGCTCAACCTGACGATCGACCGGGCGTTCTACCTCACGCTCGGCGAAACGCTCGGGCTGGCGCTCCTGGACGCGGTCAACCGGCGACTCCTCCGCGAGCTGCTCTGCGGCGGAGTCCTCGGTAATTGCCGCCGCGGTGCGGATCGACGCTCCGCCGCCGATATTGTCCTCGATCAGCCCCGCCATGATCCGGTCGCGACCGCCGGCGGTGGCGCCGCCCATGACGACGGCGACGATGTGATGATTGCCGCGACGGACCGATGTCAGCAGGTTGAAGCCGGAGGCGCGCGTATAGCCGGTCTTGATGCCGTCCATGCCCTCGACCTGACCGAGGAGATGGTTGTGGTTGCGGTGCAGCGCGCCATTGTAGGCGAAGCTGTGCGTCGAGAAATAGCGGTAGTAGCGCGGGAAGCGATCCTGAATGGCGCGGCCGAGCACCGCGAGGTCATAAGCGGTCGTGATCTGGCCGGGATCGGGCAGGCCCGACGCGTTTTCGTAATGCGTGTTGCGCATTCCGAGAGCATGAGCCTTGCGCGTCATCATCTGCGCGAATGTGTGCTCGTCGCCGCCGATGTTTTCCGCGATCGCGCAGGCGATGTCGTTGGCGGATTTGGTGACCACGGCCTTGATGGCGTTTTCGACGCTGATCGTCTCGCCGGGCCGCAGGCCGAGTTTCGACGGCGCCTGCGCGGCGGCATGGGAGGAGATCATCAGCGGGGAGTCGAGACGCAGCTTGCCTTTCTCGAGTTGCTCGAAAAGCAGATAGAGCGTCATCACCTTGGTGACGGAAGCGGGGTGTCGGAGCTCGTGCTCGTTGCGCGCATAGAGCGTCTTGCCGCTGTTGCCATCGACCACGATGGCGGCAAAGCCGCGATGCTCGCCGACAATTCCGCCGTCGCCGCCCGAATACCGCGCCCGCTCGATGCGATAACTGCGTGCATGACGCGCATAGCCGCGGTGCTGCGCGAAATAATGGTGATAGGTGTGGCGATAGGCGTAATGCTGGCGGTAGCCATGACGACGCGCCTCCGCGGGGATCGCCGAAATCGCCACGAAGGCCATAATGACCGTGAAGATTGCCGCCAGGGAGCGTGGCTGCGCCAGGCGGTCCAATAGACTCGGTTTCAACATTTTACTCGCCTCAACTACTGGCGTTTGAACTGGCGGAACGCCCGGGGAGGCAGCGTCGCCAAAACGCCACAGTTGATCAGGCTAGAAGAACGCGGTTACCCGGCGGTTAAGCGGCACATGAATTTTTTTGGCTGATTTTGCGACGCAACATTTTTATTGACGAACTTTTGTGCAGCGCATATATAGAAATCTGTTAGCAGGCGCGCACGCCGCGCCGCCAGGAGGGCGGCGATTGCGAGTCAGCCGCCAAGAGAAGGACGAGCCCAATGGTCGCCAATTTCGAAAGCGTGCAGCAGATCGGAAAAGAGCAGTTCGAGGCTGTTTCCGCAGCCGCCGCGGCGGTCACCAAAGGCTGGCAGAGCATTGCCGCCGAGACCACGGATTACTCGAAGAAGTCGTTTGAAAAGAGCCGCCTCCTCGCGGAGAAGCTCATCTCTGTGAAGAAGATCGACGAGGCTTTCCAGCTTCAGACCGACTTCGCCAAGAGCGCTTATGAGGATTTCGTCGCCGAGGCTACGAAGATCGGCGAACTCTACTCCTCCATGGCCAAGGAAGCCTTCAAGCCGATGGAGTCGGTGACGAAGACTTTTACCTCCGCGGAGTAATCCGGCGCGAACACGGCTGCGCCGCATGTTCGTCCGGGACGCAGCCCCGAATATCCCGAGCCCGGTGAGGTCCGCCTCCACCGGGCTTTGCTTTTTTGGTTAATCAACGGTTGCGCTGTGGACGAAGCGCAATTGCCTGTTCCTGCGGCCATTATCAGTCGGTAGACTTACATATCCGAGTAAATGTCTGCGCGTCCTGCGTGAGCGCGCAATATCCCGGCAGTCCGCACATGACCAAAGCCGACCCCGGTTTCGTCCATCTCCATGTCCACACCGCCTTCTCGCTGCGCGAGGGCGCATTATCCATCGGCAAGCTCATAGATCTCGCGGTGCGAGACGAGCAGCCGGCGCTGGCCGTCACTGACACGAACAACCTTTTCGCCGCGCTGGAGTTTTCCGAGAAGGCGGCGAAGGCCGGCCTCCAACCCATCGCCGGCGTGCAGCTTTGCGTCGACTTCGGCGACGGCAAGTCGGGGGGACTCGCGGGACAGGATGAGCGTCTCGCCAATCTCGTGCTCCTCGCCAAGACTGAGGCCGGCTATCGCAATCTGATGCGGCTCGCCTCGCGCGCCTATCTCGAAACCGAGCAAGGCGACGCCCCGCACGTGACTCTCGCCGCGCTCTCCGCGGACGCCGAGGAACTGATCGCGCTCACCGGCGGACCCGACGGCGCGCTCGATCGCGCTTTCGCCGCGGGCCGGCCGGAGCAGGCCCGCGCCCGGCTGGACGTGCTCGAGCGAATGTTCAATAACAGACTTTATATTGAAATTCAAAGACATAAACTTAAACTTGAGCTTGAAGTTGAACCTCAGCTGCTCGACATAGCCTATCGTCGCGGCCTGCCGCTGGTCGCTACCAATGAGCCTTATTTCGCCTCCCTTGGAGACTTCGAGGCGCATGACGCCTTGCTCTGCATCGCCGAGGGCACGGTTACAAGCGTGAGCGAACGCCGCCGCGTGTCGCCGGAGCACTGGTTCAAAACCCGGGCCGACATGCGGGCGCTCTTCGCCGACCTCCCGGAAGCGACCGCCAATACGGTGGAAATCGCCCGCCGCGTCAGCTTCCGGCCAAAGACCCGAAAGCCGATCATGCCGCGTTTCATGCGCGACACGCCCGATGACCGGCCGCTCAACGAGGTGGAGGCGGAAGAGCTTCGACGACAGGCGACGGAGGGCCTCGAAGCGCGCCTTGCCGCGCACGGACCGGCGGAAGGACACGCGCGGGAGGACTATTTCGCCCGACTCGACTTCGAGTTGAGCACCATCGAGAAGATGGGCTTTCCCGGCTACTTCCTGATCGTTTCGGATTTTATCAAATATGCGAAATCAAAAGGAATTCCGGTGGGACCGGGGCGTGGCTCCGGCGCAGGCTCGCTTGTCGCCTACGCCCTGACCATTACGGATCTCGACCCGCTCCGCTTCGGCCTGTTTTTCGAGCGCTTCCTCAACCCCGAGCGCGTGTCGATGCCGGATTTCGACATCGACTTCTGCCAGACGAGGCGCGGGGAAGTCATCGAATATGTCCGCGACCGCTACGGCGCGGACCGGGTCGCTCAGATCATCACCTTCGGCTCCTTCCTTGCGCGCGGGGTGCTCCGTAGCGTCGGCCGCGTGCTTGAGATGCCGCTGGGGCAGGTGGACAAGCTCGCGAAGCTCGTGCCGCAGAACCCCGCGAAGCCCGTGACTCTGGCCGAGGCGCTGGCTGGCGAGCAGAAATTGCGCGAGGCCGCCGCGGAGGATGAGCGCGTCGCGCGGCTCTTCAAGGTCGCGGGAGCGCTCGAGGGCCTTTACTCAAACGCCTCCACTCACGCCGCTGGCGTGGTCATCGGTGACCGGCCGCTCCATGAGGTGACGCCGCTCTACCGTGACCCCAAGTCCGACATGCCGGCGACCCAGTTCAACATGAAGTGGGTTGAACCTGCCGGCCTGATCAAATTCGACTTTCTGGGCCTCAAGACCCTGACCGTGCTCGCCATGGCGGGCGATCTGGCCCGACGCCGCGACCCGGATTTCGATCTCGCCAAGGTGCCGCTCGACGATCCCGAGACATACGCCATGCTCGGGCGCGGCGAGACCGTCGGCGTGTTCCAGCTCGAAAGCGCCGGCATGCGGAAGGCGCTGGTCGAAATGCACGCCGACCGTTTCGAGGACATCATCGCGCTCGTGGCTCTCTACCGGCCGGGCCCGATGGCGAATATCCCCACCTATTGCGCGGTGAAACTCGGGGACGAGGAGGCCGACTACTATCACCCGAAGATCGAGCCCATTCTGAAAGAGACCTTCGGCGTCATCATCTACCAGGAACAGGTGATGCAGATCGCCCAGGTGCTCTCCGGCTATACGCTGGGCGAGGCCGACATGCTGCGTCGCGCCATGGGCAAGAAGATCAAGGCCGAGATGGACGCCCAGCGCGAGCGCTTCGTGAAGGGCGCGATCGAGCGCGAGGTGAAGGCCGATCTCGCCAACTTCATCTTCGACCTGCTGGCGAAGTTCGCCGACTATGGCTTCAACAAGTCGCACGCGGCCGCCTATGCTCTGATCGCCTATCAGACAGCCTGGTTCAAGGCGCATTACCCGGCGGAATTCCTTGCCGCATCAATGACTTTCGACAAGAGCCAGACCGACAAGCTGGCCGAGTTCCGCGACGAGGCGCGGCGTCTGGGGATCGCCGTCGAGCCGCCCTCGATCCGCCGTTCGGGGGTGGACTTCGACGTAGCGCCGGGGTCCGACGGCAAGCTCGCCATCCGATATGCGCTTTCGGCGATCAAGGGCGTCGGGGAGGGGCAGGCCGAGTCGATCGTTCGCGCCCGCGGCGACCTGCCGTTCAAGAGTCTCTCGGACTTCGCCCGCCGGATCAATCCGCGCGAAGTGAACAAGAAGGTGCTCGAGAACCTCGCCGCCTGCGGCGCCTTCGACGAGCTTCAACCCGATCGCGCGACCGCTTTCGCGGCCGTCGAACCGGTGCTGGCCGCAGCCAATCGCCACACCGAAGATCGCAAGGCCGGACAGAACGCGTTGTTCGGCGAGGCGGAGGCTGATGATCTGGTTCTGCCCAGGGTCACTCCCTGGAATGCGGCCGAGAGGCTGCAGCGGGAGTATGACGCGGCGGGCTTCTTCCTGTCTGGTCATCCGCTCGACGCCTATGCCGGTCTCCTACCCAAATTGAGGGTATCGCGATGGTCCAAATTCGTCGCTGACGTGAAGGGCGGGGCGACCGCGGGGCGGCTCGCGGCGGTCGTTCTGGATCGCGCGGAGCGCAGGACGAAGTCCGGCTCCAAGATGGGCATCGTGCAATTGTCGGATACGACTGGCCAGTATGAAGCCATACTTTTTCAGGAGGCGCTCAACCAGTATCGCGACGTGCTGGAGAAGGGCGCGGCGGTGCTGGTGACCCTTTCGGCGAGCGTCGAGGGCGAAGACGTGCGTGCCCGGATCGTCGCGGTCGAGCCTCTGGCCAATGCCGCGGCGCGCGCCCAGAAGGGATTGCGGATAGTCGTAAGAGATCAAAGTCCGTTGGACAGGATTAAAAACAAGCTTACTGGAAAGGGCGAAGGCGAAGTTTCGCTGCTCATCAAGCGCGACGTCGCGCCCGAGGAAATCGAGATCCGCCTCCCGGGAAGCTACCCGGTGAACGCCCAGGTGGCGAGCGCCCTGCGCGCGATCCCCGGCGTTGTCGACGTCGAACACCTTTGACCCAGCGCCTTGCTCTCCTGATCTTCAACTGGAACTTTAAGTAGCAATATATTGATTTTCAATGTTTTCAAATCTCATGTTTTGCATTTTTAGAGTTCTTCATGTGCTTTAACAGGTGATTGACGGCGTCCTCTCGCTGCAATGTCCCCCAGCTGAAAGCGATGGCGACGTCGTTAGGACGCGGCGCGCCCGCTCGATCATCTGGTCGAGAACCGGCATCGTCCGGGCGATGACCCAGCAGCGAGAATAAATGACCGCCGACCTCGCTAGCTGGAAGCAAAAGCGGCCGCAGCTTCTGAATAGGTGATTATTCCTGTATATATTTTTGGGCCAGACAGGAACAGTCGCACACTTCATGCGTTAACCATTATCGTCCGTCGGCATTCATGCCGGCGGAAGAGAGGGCCTTGGGAGTCGGTCTTAAGAGGCAGCCATGGACTCGATCCTCACCGCGGCGTTCGGCACGAACATATCCGCGAATGTTCAATTCATCGCACTCGCGCTGCTGGGCTCGATTGTCGGCTGGTTGATGGCGCGACCTTGCGCGTTCAGTTGCTGGCTTGCGACAATCGCGATGGTCGGCGTCTGGGGCGCCTGGCTGGGCGCCGAAGCGACCCACCTTCTCGGGCAGGAGCCGCGTGGCGGCCCGGGGCAGCTTTTGGCGGCCATGGCCGGGGCGGCGCTCATGGCACACGTTTGGCGTCGGCTCCATCCGCGGCCGGAGGAAGACGATCACATTGCGGTTCACCGCCCGCGCGCCTAAGTTATGGCGCACGGGGGATTGCCGTGACCGTCCTAGATCTGCTGAACAACGATCCGCGCCGAAAGACCCCGGCGGAATTGCGCCACCCCGAGAAGGCCGCCCGGCCAGACCAGCCGGTCTTGCGCAAGCCTCCGTGGATAAGGGTCAAGGCGCCGGGCTCGGCCGCCTGGGGCGAAACCAGCGCGCTGCTGAAAGGCTCAGGGCTGGCGACCGTCTGCCAGGAGGCGGCCTGTCCGAATATCGGCGAGTGCTGGGAAAAGAAGCACGCCACTTTCATGATCATGGGCGAGGTCTGCACCCGCGCCTGCGCCTTCTGCAATGTCGCGACCGGCCTGCCGGCGCCGCTGGACGCCAGCGAGCCGGGCAGGGTGGCGCTGGCCACTCGCGCGCTCGGTCTCTCTCACGTGGTCGTCACATCGGTCGACCGCGACGACCTCCCGGACGGTGGCGCTGCGCATTTCGCGCGGACCATCATGGCGATCCGCGAGACCTGTCCGGAAACGACGATAGAGGTTCTGACCCCCGACTTCCTGCGAAAGCCGGGCGCGCTGGAGCAGGTTGTCGAGGCCGCGCCAGACGTCTTCAACCACAACCTCGAGACCGTGCCCTCGCTCTATGTGACCGTGCGCCCGGGGGCGCGCTACTTTCACTCGCTGCGCCTCCTCCAGCGGGCCAAGGAGCTTAATCCGGAGCTGTTCACGAAATCAGGCATGATGCTCGGGCTGGGCGAGACCCGGAACGAGGTCATGCAGGTGATGGACGACATGCGCTCGGCGGATGTCGATTTCATCACGCTCGGTCAATATCTGCAGCCGACCCGCAAACACCATCCGGTCGCCCGTTACGTGACGCCCGAGGAGTTCGAAGCCTATAAAACAATGGCTTACGCCAAAGGGTTCACCTATGTGGCGGCGTCTCCGCTCACCCGCTCCTCCCATCACGCGGGCGAGGATTTCGAGCGGCTTCGGGCGTTGCGCGCTTCGCGGACTACAGCGGAAGGCGCCAGTCAGCCCTGATCCGCCGTTTGATCGGCGGGCGAACAGGCGTCAGCAAAGACGCCGGCGTAAAGCGCTTTTGCCCTTGCTCCCGGCGCCGAGAGCTTCCAGCCACACGCAATCCCGGCAACCAATCGGAAATCATAAAGCGAAATCGGAACAGTTATTGCGTCGACCCGGGGAAACCGCGCTCACGCATTAACCAATGCTTCGCAAGCTTGGCTGTATCCATTCACGCAGGTGAGCGGCCGACTGTTCTGGAAAGCAGCCCGCCTGATTTGAAACACGCAAGAGGAGCAGCTCCATGACGAAGTATCTCAAGACCTTCATCCGCGACGAGTCCGGCGCCACCGCGATCGAATATGGCCTCATCGCCTCGCTGATCGGCGTCGCCATCATTGCTGGCGTCCGCGCGCTCGGCACCAATCTGTCGGGCACCTTCGCGAAGGTCTCTGGTAACCTCGCCTGAGAGCTGCTCGCATCGCCGGCGGAGCGGCCGGCGGGAAGAGCTGACAATCATCCCGGCGGCGCGTCTTTTCGACTGCGCCGCCAATTTTTTGTCGCTACGCGCCGAGGGCCGAAGCGATTTCGGCGAGCGTAGCGCGTTCGGAGTCGGTGACCTTCACGCCGCCGAAGCCGAGGAAGCCCCCCTCGGTGCCCGCCTCGGCCACCATATTGGCGATGTGATTGAGCCAGTTCTTGAAAGCCTTGGCCTCGTTGGGGGTCTTCGAATTCAGGATTGCGGCGGTGCGGCCGAGTTCGGCCAGCGCGCGCGTCTTGATCTCGCCGAGCTGCGCGCCCTGGATGAGTTCCTTGACGCCGTCTCTGGCCGCCGTGCGCCCTTCTGGCGTGAGCAAATCCTCGACCACGGCCTTGATGAGTTCGTCCGCGCCGGGGTCGGCCTTGGCGGCCGCGAGCGCCTTGGCGCTGGCCAATCCCTCCTGAAGCGTGCCGATGAACCCGCTCGGATCGCCCGCACTGACCGCGAACCCCGCAAGGAGCGGGGCTTCCAAAATCTTTTTCCATTCATCCGCCGTGAAATTGGACTTGTTCGCCATGTTTCTCTCCCATCGGATTCGTGAGGAGCGACCTAAGTTCGCGTTTTCAGCAACCATTGGAAATTATAGCTCCGTCCCCGGTCGGCAAGCTTCGCCGCGCCGCGCTTTTCATCGCCCGCCCAAATGCTTTAAGAGCATCGCTTCATGAAGAGCTTTCGAAACCGCCGCCACGTCGCGCACAGCGCCGCCGACATGTTCAGACTGGTCTGCAACGTGGAGGCCTATCCGCAGTTCGTGCCGCTCTGTGAAGGCATGCGGGTGCGCAGTCGCAAGCAGACGGCGCCGGGCGTCGAAGAACTTGTCGCGGAGATGCAGGTCGGCTTCAAGGCGATATGCGAGCGCTATTCGAGCCGTGTGACCTGCGACGCAAACAAGCTCGAAGTCAGGGTCGACTATATAGACGGCCCGTTCCGGAAGCTGGACAACCGGTGGACCTTCCGGGAGGAGGCTCCGGGTCCGGACGGCAGGCCGCGCTCTCTGGTGGATTTCTTTATTGCTTATGAATTCAAGAGCATGGCCCTTGGTCTGGTCATGGGCGCGATGTTCGACAAGGCCTTTCAGAAATATGCCGACGCCTTCGCGAAGCGCGCCGACGAAGTCTACGGCCGGAGGTAAATCAGTCGGCCGCCGCCTCGATCAGCAAATCCAGCGCCTGAACGACCGCTGCGTCCCGAATCTCCCGACGGGAGAGGGGGCCGAAGCGCCGCTCCACATGCGTAACGCCCTCGCCACGTCGCGCGCAGGCGAAATGCACGAGCCCGACCGGCTTTTCCGCTGATCCGCCGCCGGGGCCAGCGACGCCCGTAATCGCCACCGCAAGGTCGGCAAGGGAGTGGTCCAGCGCGCCCTGAGCCATCGCCCGCGCAGTTTCGGCGCTCACGGCGCCATGCGCCTCGATGATTCGCTCATCAACACCCAGCATGTCGTGTTTCGCGGCGTTGGAATAGGTCACGAAGCCGCGGTCGAACGCCTCCGAGGCGCCGGGAACGTCGGTGATCGCCGCCGCGACCAGTCCGCCGGTGCAGGATTCGGCGGTCGCGATGCGTAAACGGCCGCTTTTAGCTTTTACGACAAGCATATTAGCCTTTACGTAAATCATATTTTCCATGGGAAATCCTCAATCCTGCGACGGTTTCGAGCGCAGCGCCTTCACGTCGCCGCGCAGCTTCTTGCCTTCGAGGCGCCGGATCTTCGAGCCCAATGTCGGCTTGGTCTTCCGCCGTGGCGGAGGCGGGGGCGCGGCGGCTTCGCGGATCAGATCGACGAGACGCTCGAGCGCGTCGGCGCGATTGCGCTCCTGCGTGCGATAGCGCTGCGCCTCGATCACGATCACGCCGTCCTTAGTGAGCCGCTTTCCCGCGAGGCGCTCGAGCCGCAGGCGCACGAATTCGGGCAGGTTGGGGGAGCGGCGCGCGTCGAAACGGAGGCGCACCGCCGTTTCGACCTTCTGCACATTCTGGCCGCCGGGCCCCGAGGCGCGCAGGAATTCCTCCGTGAGCTCGGAGTCGTCGAGAAATATCGTCGGCGTGATACGGATCATTTTTCAGCGCTCGGAGCGCAAAAGGCGCGCCGGCACTATCGGCAAAGGGCGGCGGCGCTTGTCAAGGCGCACTTGCCAGAGCGTTGCTTCAGAACCGGGTCGAGTGCTCCCAGTCCCGGCGGAACGGCCAGGCGTCGCCGCGCCTCTCGCTTTCGTCACCGCTCTTCAGGTACAGCGGCTGCCTCTGCGGCTCGCGGGGCAGGCGAAAGAACGCAGGCCGTTCGAACAGAAATTCTAACCGCGTTCCCTGCGTGAAACGGCGCATCGCCAGCGGGACGCTGATCGCGCTTGCGGTCACGATCAGCGCCATCAAACCGGCGTCCATGTTCAGCCCGCTTTTTACGAGCGCGACGCGCGTCATCGCCATCGGCAGGAAAAAGGCGAGGTAGACAACGATGGAGCGCGCGCCGAGCGCCGGCAGAACGGGAAGGATGCGCGCCTGCGCGAGCAGCGCCGAGAAGGCGACGACCGCGGCGGCGCCGACAAAGCCGAGAACAAGCGAAACGCCGGGCAGGGGAGCGAGGCCGTAACGCACTGCAAGCCCGTTCACGACGCCCCAGAGGAACAGCGCTGCGATCGTCTTGCGCACATTTGCGCGCGCCCGCTCCGCAAATGCGAATATCTGGGGCGCAAAGGCGTAGCCTGCGTAAAAATAGACATAGCGGGACGCGAATTCGTCGACGACCGTCGAGGGCGTCTCGATTCCCGCGATCTGAGCCATCGCGGCAAGGAAAAGCACCACGTCGACCTCGGCGCGGCGTAGCGCCTTCGTGACGACGAAGAAGATCGGCAGCAGATAGATGAACCACAGGGTGCCGAACGGCTCCACCATCGCGAAGGCGAGACCATGGAGGATCGCCAGCGGATCGGCGCCCTCCGTGAAAAGGAGCTTGGGCGCGCCCTGTATGAGCGTCCACAGCATGAAGAAATAAACGAAGTGGAGAACCTTGCGGTCGAGGTAATCGCACCACGGTCTGTCGATCGTTCGCGACAGGAAAAGCCCGCCGACGAGGAAGAAATCCGGCATGCGGAACGGCCGCGCCCAGTCGATGAAATCATTGAGCCAGCTCTCGCGGCCCAGCGATTCCTCGACGCCGAGGGTCGAATGCATCATCACGACGAGAATGATGCACCAGCCCTTGGCGTAATCGACCCAATCCACACGCTCCTGCGCGCCCGATCGAGACTGCATTGCCGCGCTCTCCGCAAAAGTATTTCGACGCATCAGCCGCGCGCCCCATCTGCGCCAAACATGCGCGGGATCAGCGCAATTGTCTTCAACTTTGCCGCAAGAGGGTAAAGTTAACCGATTTTACGTCGTTAGGAATTTGAGTGGCGCGCAAGGGATTGCGCGGAAAGGGAATTTCGATACATCCATTCTCGGTGACGCCCGCGCGCGTTAAGAACTGAGGAACGAGCCGATTCATAATCTGGCGTCGAAGGCGTCAGGACGTTCGTCTCCATCGGAGTCGCCCGCGCGAGCGGGGCGCCTTCCTCCTGCAAACGGGCAAGAATGCTTCCACCATTGCCGAAAACTACTCCGGCAGCCGCACCGTCGCGATCGCCAGCGCCGCGATGCCCTCGCGACGCCCTGTAAATCCCAGCTTCTCCGTCGTCGTCGCCTTGATCGCCACCCGGCCGACGTCCATTCCCATTATCCTCGCGAGGCTTTCGCGGATGGCGTCGCGGTGCGGACCGACCTTCGGCGCCTCGCAGACCACTGTCGCATCGATATGCGCGATCGCGCCGCCGCGATCACGCACGAGCTTGCAGGCGTGGGCGAGGAAGATGGACGAAGCAGCGCCTTTCCATTGCGGGTCGGAAGGTGGGAAATGCGCGCCGATGTCGCCCTCCGCGATCGCCCCGAGCACGGCGTCGGTGATGGCGTGCATCAGAACGTCGGCGTCGGAATGGCCGGCGAGGGCGTGCGAATGCGGAATCGCGACGCCGCCCAGCCACACCTTGTCGCCTTCGGCAAAGGCGTGGACGTCATAGCCCTGACCTGTCCGGACGTCCGGCAGGCTGGCGAGGGAAGGCTGTTTCAGCTGGTCCATGGCGCGGGCGAAATCCTCTGGCGTAGTGAGCTTGAAATTGGCCGCATCGCCCGGAAAGACATGGACGGCGTGGCCGGCCGCCTCGGCGATCATGGCGTCGTCGGTATATTCCCGCCCGCCGGCCGCGGCGGCCCGATGCGCTGCGACGATGAGATCGAAACGGAAGGATTGCGGGGTCTGCACGGCGCGCAGCCTCGCGCGGTCGGGCGTCGCGACCACGAAGCCGTTCGCGTCGATCTCCTTCACCGTGTCGGCGAGCGGCACGCCCGGCACGGCCGCGCCATGGGCGCGAGCCGCCTCGATCGCGCGAGCGATGAGGGCAGGGTCCGCGAAGGGGCGGGCGGCGTCGTGAATCAGCACGATCTCCGGCGCGCCCTCGCGGGCGATCGCCTCCAGCCCGTTGCTGACGCTCTCCTGCCGGGTAGCGCCGCCAAGCGCGGCCTCCGACAGGGCGGCGCGATCGGCGGCGTCCAGTTCCGCGACGGATTGTGCGTAAAGCTCTCGGTCGTCGGGGTGGATAACGACCTTCAGCGAAGCGTCCGGCGCGCCGGCTCGCATGGCGCGAAGCGTGCGTGCAAGCACCGTCCGGCCTTCGAGCGTTCTGTATTGTTTCGGCAAGCCTTCGCCGGCGCGCGAGCCGCGTCCGCCGGCTACGACGAGAATTGCGATCGATGGAGATCGGGTCCTGGCGAGCATCCGCGTTGTGTGTCGGTTTTCAGGCCCGGCGTCAAATACGCGCCTTCCCGCGACGAAGTGGGATATTGCAAGTGCGAAGAAGGCTGCTTATAGTGTGGGCAGGATGTATACTGCCGAAAAAATAGGCGCGGAGCCCCTCCGCGTGGGGGGCGTAACGCTCTCCGGCCGCGCTTTTCTGGCGCCGATGGCGGGCGTCACCGACCCGGCCATGCGCCGTATCGCCGAACGTTATGGCGCCTCGGTGACGATCAGCGAGATGATCACCGCCGCCGGCGTCGCGCGCGGCGACCGGGAAACGGCGCTGCGGTTGAGCGGCTCCAACGATGAGGCAAATTCGGCGCCGCGCGTGATTCAGATCGCGGCCCGAGACGCGACGGAGATCGCCGCCGCCGCCCGCCACGCCGAAGCGGCGGGGGCTCAATGGGTCGACATTAACATGGGCTGTCCCTGCAAGCGCGTCACGGGCGGACTCGCCGGCGCCGCGTTGATGCGCGATCTCGATCAGGCCACGTCGCTGATCGCCGCCGCCCGGGCCGCCATACGCATTCCGTTAAGCATAAAAATGCGCCTTGGATGGGATGACGCGTCGCGTAACGCACCCGAACTGGCACGTCGCGCGGAGGGCGAGGGCGCGGCGCTTGTCACGGTGCACGGAAGAACCCGCCAGCAATTCTACACGGGCCGCGCGGACTGGGCGGCGATCGCCGCCGTGAAGCAGGCGGTCAAAATCCCGGTGGTCGCCAACGGCGATTGCGCGAGCGCCGGGGACGCCGCGGAGATGCTGCGCGCATCCGGCGCCGACGCCGTGATGGTCGGCCGCGCGGCGCAGGGCCGTCCGTGGCTCGTAGGCGACATCTCGCATTATCTGGCCACCGGCCGGCTGCGTCCGCAGCCTTCATCGAAAGAGCGCGGCGCAATTGCGCGCGAACATCTCGAAGGGTTGCTGTCGCAAATGGGGCAGGCCGGCCTGCGCCACGCGCGCAAGCATCTTGCCGCCTATGTCGACGAAGCTTTCGGCGGCGCCTGCGAGCAGGTCTCCCAACTTCGCCGCGCGCTCGTCACCACAAACTCGCCGGAAGAGGCGGGGCGTCTGATCGACGCGATTTTCGCCACGCAGGAGAGCGAGGCCGCTGCATGAGCATTTCCGATCGTTTCGGCGGGGACGGCCTGACGCGAAAAGGGATCGCGCCGCTCAAGATGCTCGACGGACAGAGTCGCGCAGCCGTGCTGGAGGCGTTGCCGAACGCGATCCTGACCGTCGCCCGAGATGGGACGATCGAGGACGCCAACGCCGCGGCGGAAGCCTTTTTCGAACTCGGCAAGCCGCTGCTCATCGGCCAGAACATCGACAAGCTGCTGCCCTTCGGCTCGCCGCTGATCACGCTGATCCAGCAGGTGCGCGAGCGCGGCGCGACGATCAATGAATACAAGGTCGACGTCGGCCGCCCGGGTCAGGACAGCGAACGCCGCGTCGACGTCCACTGCGCGCCATTGCCGGATGGCGACGGACTTGTGCTCGTCGTGCTGCAAGAACGTACAATTGCCGATAAAATAGACAGACAGCTTAGTCATCGCGGGGCAGTTCGCTCTGTTTCGGGGCTCGCCTCGATGCTGGCGCATGAAATCAAGAACCCTTTATCGGGAATTCGTGGCGCCGCACAATTGCTGGAGCCAGGCCTCGGCGACGCCGACCGGGCGCTGACGCGGCTGATCTGCGAGGAAACGGACCGCATCGTCCGGCTCGTCGACCGCATGGAGGTCTTCTCCGACGCGCGGCCGCTGAAGCGCGAGCAGGTAAATATCCATTCCGTGCTCGACCATGTGAAGCAGGTGGCGCAGAGCGGCTTCGCGCGGCGGGTGCGTTTCGTCGAGAACTACGACCCCTCGCTGCCGCCGGTCTACGCCAACCGCGACCAACTGGTGCAGGCCTTTCTCAATCTCGTGAAAAACGCGGCGGAAGCGATTGGAGACGCGGTCGACGGAGAGATCGAGCTTTCCACGGCCTTCAGGCCGGGCGTAAGTCTGCGCGCCATGGGGGAAAAGAGCCCCGTTGGCCTGCCGCTGGAATTCTGTGTGCGCGACAACGGTCCCGGCGTGCCCGACGACATCGCCGCGCATCTCTTCGACCCCTTTGTCACAACGAAGTCTTCGGGGACTGGCCTCGGTCTTGCACTGGTTGCGAAGATCGTCAACGACCACGGCGGCATTATTGAATGCGAATCCCTTCCCCGACGCACGACCTTTCGAATTTTGATGCCCATGTACCGAGTCAAGCAGTCGAACAAACAGGAGGAGCGTCGCTCGTGACGCTTCGCCACCGCGGGAGAACGCATCGATGAACCGTGGGGAAATCCTTGTCGCCGACGACGACTCCGCCATCCGGACGGTCGTCGCTCAGGCGCTGTCGCGCGCCGGCTATGAAGTGCGCACCACCGGCACGGCGGCGACGCTGTGGCGCTGGGTGCAGTCCGGCGAGGGCGACCTCGTCGTGACGGATGTCGTCATGCCGGACGAAAACGCTTTCGAACTTCTGCCGCGCATCAAGAAGCTGCGGCCGGAGCTTCCGATCATCGTCATGAGCGCGCAGAACACCTTCATGACGGCGATACGCGCCTCGGAAAGGGGAGCCTACGACTATCTGCCGAAGCCTTTCGACCTGAAGGAGCTCGTCGGCATCGTGGGCCGCGCCATGGCGGAGCCGCGAAAGAACGGCGAAGACCACCCGCCTGAAGAGATCGAGGGGATGCCGCTCGTCGGCCGCTCCCCGGCGATGCAGGAAATCTACCGCTCTCTCGCCCGCCTGATGCAGACCGACCTTACAGTAATGATCAACGGCGAATCCGGCACCGGCAAGGAGCTCGTCGCGCGCGCGCTTCACGATTACGGAAAGCGTAAAAAGGGGCCCTTCGTCGCCGTCAATATGGCCGCAATCCCTCGCGACCTTATCGAGAGCGAGCTGTTCGGCCATGAGAAGGGAGCCTTTACGGGCGCAAACCAGCGCTCGGCCGGCCGATTCGAACAGGCGGAGGGCGGCACGCTGTTCCTCGACGAAATCGGCGACATGCCGATGGAGGCGCAGACACGTCTGCTGCGCGTGCTGCAGCAGGGCGAATATACGACGGTCGGCGGCCGCACGCCGATCAAGACGAATGTCCGCATCATCGCCGCGACCAACAAGGATTTGCGGATCCTGATCCAGCAGGGCCTGTTCCGCGAGGATCTGTACTTCCGCCTCAACGTGGTGCCGCTGCGCCTGCCGCCGCTGCGCGAGCGCACAGAGGACATTCCCGATCTCGTGAACCACTTCTTCAAGGTGGCGGTGAACGAAGGTCTGCCGCAAAAATACATCGAGCAGGCGGCGCTCGACCGCATGAAGAAATATCGCTGGCCGGGCAACATCCGGGAGCTGGAAAATCTCATCCGCCGGCTCGCCGCGCTGCATCCGCAGGAGATGATCTCGGAAGCGCTGGTCGAGGTCGAACTCGATCACGAGTTGCGGCAGGCGACGAATGGCGAGAAGGCGGCGGCCTCGGGGGGCGCTCTGCCGCCGCGCGAGCTGGAGCACGGACAGACGCTGGCGACATCGGTCGAGCAGCATCTCGCCAAGCTATTTCGCGATTGCGGCGACGGCCTGCCGCCGCCGGGCCTCTATCACCGCGTCATCCGCGAGATCGAGATCCCCCTGATCTCCGCGGCCCTGGCGGCGACGCGCGGCAACCAGATCAAGGCCGCGGAGCTTCTGGGCCTAAATCGCAACACGCTTCGCAAGAAAGTCAACGATCTCGATATCCGCCTGATGCGGTCGCCGCGATAAGCCTCTGCGGGCGGGCGCTGTCGCGGCGCCCGCAGACGCTATATCAGCGAGCGGACAAGAGCCGCTATCTTGTCGACCGGCGCTTCGAAGTCGAAGTCTTCCCCGGCGCGGGCGTTCCTTTCCGGCAGGGACGATTCGATCATTACCCGCGAGAATTTCAGCCTGCAAAGGTGCGATATGTAGAGGTATTCATTCGAGGCATAATTGCTGGTGGAGATTTCGACGACATGTGCGCCGGGGGGCAGGAAGGGCGCGTTCCAGAGAGCGGCGCCGAACTGCCCGACGACCAGTTTCGCCCCGGACATGAGGCGGATTTGTTCCCCGAGCGTCATGCGGTGGGTGAAAACCGTGCGAACGCCGATCTTTTCCAGCGCCGCGGCCAACACTTCCTCGTTGCTCATGCGACGCGAAGACGGAAAACCCATCCTGCTCAGGAACAGGCGCTCGGGACCCGAACCTTCCTCCGCCGGCAGGGCGAGTTCCTTGAGACGGTCGAGGAAATCGACCGACAAGCCGGAAGGAGCCATATTTGCAAAGGTCGCGAGCGGAGAGGGATAGATCAGCCGCTCGCTTCGCACATAGCGCGCGCCGCTTTCGACGATGCAGGCGGCGGGCGCGCCCAGCGCTAGGATTTCCGCGCGCTGCCGGTCGGTGAGCGGCGGGCAAAGCAGCTTGAGACGACCGGCTTTCAGCTCATCGAGAACGAGATAGACCGAGAGCAGCGAATTCATCAGCCAATGGCCGTAATTGCAGCGGCTCGCCCACGACGTGCATAGCATGAGCGGGACGTCGGCATGCAAAACCACTTCCTCGCCGGCGCGGCGAACCCTCGCGTATCGCCCGGCGAGCGGGAATATGTCCGCCGCGCGGCGTCGGCCACCCGGCGACAAAATGGTAGTGAAGCTGGAATCGCCCCAGGCCTTGCCGCCATCGAACATCACGACGCCGTTTTCGATGTCGGCGCAGGCGTCGCGGAAGGCGGCGAGATAGATCGGCGGCGCGGTCCAGGCGAGGCTTTTCAGCAGGTCGCGGAATTTCGTCAGGTCGGCGCCGATCGAAATCTCCCGAATGAAGGAGGGCGACGCGTCATGTGATTCCCGGTCGGCGACGACCGAAATCGAGAACGTTCCGTCCAGGGGCGCGGAGAGCAGCGCATCGCGATTGACCGGCGCGCCCTCGAGCAACGATCCCACCCCGCAGCCTGAGGCGTCATGGCGGCAGAGCGCGATTGGATAGATCAGGTCCATGCCCGATTCGCTGGTATCCGGATCGAACCTCCATTGAACGCGTGCTTCCCGCTCTCCATGCTTGAGAAAATGCGCGCGCCCCGAGCGGATTTCGCCATTCGCGACCGCCGCGGCCACGTCCGGATTCGCCGCGAGATAGGCCTGTTCGTCAAATGACTCCCGGGTCGCCAGTTCGGTGCAACCGAAGGCGCCGTCCATGACGCGCTTCAGCTCGGCGAACAGCTCGGAGGCGCCGATCATTCGATTGACCGCTCGCGCAAGAATGGGGTTGCGCGCCGTTATCGCAGAGACGGCTCGCCGTCGTAACGACGCCTCGACGTCCTCCATCAGCCGTTCGAAATCGACGACGCCGTCCGGCCTGTCGAAAGCCTCGCGAATGAACGCCTGCAGCGAAGCCAGCGCACGGATGTCGCCTTTTGCGCGCAGAAACAGGAGATTCAGCGCAAGCGCGGCGCGAACACGGGAAACATGGTCGAGGACCGTGTCGACGTCTTTCGCGCTCAGCGCGAACGATCCGAGATCAGCGTCCGCGGCGGGCTTTTCTACGATCTGGCGAATATGCGTCGCGACAGCCGCGGGGGAGGGAGGCTGAACGATCGTTCTTCGTCGGCGCAGGCCTGCGAACGCCTTCTGCAAGCTGGAGAGAGCCATGGTCAATGTGCGTCCGGCTGCCGGGGCGCCGGCCGGGCCGCGAAAATGACATGGCGATTGAAAACATGGATCAGGGGACAAGCAAAGAATGTCATGGCGCCTCTCCCGCGGAATGGCAATTTCGGTGAATCTTTCGTTGATCGGCGCAATAAGAAACGAAGAATCAAATAGCTAAGTCTTTGCTTTGAGCCGGAGGACCATCTTCATGCAACCGTTGCAGATTTGCAACAGCCGCATTCGGAGCCTATAGAGGCGACATGGCCCTTACGGGAGAAAACGCTCCGCCGCGAAGCGAGAAAGAACCATCCTCGCGTCGCGCCTGGTTCGGCCCGATCATAGCGATCGGCGCCGCGGGGTGCGCTTTGGCCACCTTCCTGGTTGTCACGGAATTCCGCATTCTTTCGCCAACCGACGACCGGCTGCTCCCGCTCTTCATCGCCAATGGCGTGCTGCTGGGCGTGCTGGCGATCATGGTCGTCGTCAAAGCGTGGCGGCTTTAT
Organism: Methylocystis sp. ATCC 49242; assembly: GCF_000188155.2. Classification (NCBI taxonomy): domain Bacteria; kingdom Pseudomonadati; phylum Pseudomonadota; class Alphaproteobacteria; order Hyphomicrobiales; family Methylocystaceae; genus Methylocystis; species Methylocystis sp. ATCC 49242. The sequence continues at coordinate 805,960 of NZ_KE124774.1, read as the reverse complement.
CGAGTCTGGCGGCGCGGCGAGGCGGCCGCCCGGCTGCATGTGCGCATCGTCGGCATTTTCGCGGTCATCGCCCTCATCCCGGCGATCCTTCTGGCGATCGCGGGATCGCTGACGCTGGAGCGGGCGCTCAACCCGGCCTTCATGTCCAGCGTCAAGATTTTCGTCCACAACACCGCCAAGGCCGCGGAGGCGTTTCAGTCGAGCCAGTGCCAGGCGCTTTTGCAGGAGGCGCAGCTTACCGCCTCCGATCTCGACCGCGCCAAGGTGATGTTCGACGCCGATCGAACCTTTTTCCATCAGATTTTCGCGTCGCGCGCCCAGTTTCTCGGCTTTTCGGTCGCGGCGCTCGTCAAATCCAACGGCCAGATTCTCGACCGGGTCGACGTCGCGCGGAACACGGCCTCGATCATCATCGCTCCGCCGGAGTCGGAGTTCGAGAACGCCCGGCGGGGCGAGCCGCTCTGCCTCGTGATCGACGACGGCAAGAGCTTCGTCGCGCTTCGCTCGCTGAGCAAGTTCGAGGACACGTTCCTCTATGTCACCCGGCCGGTCGACCCTTTCGCAGTCGATTTTCCCAAGCAGACGCAGACGCTCATCAGCAATTATGACGCCTTCGACGCCTATCGCGGCGCCGTCCAGCGAGCCTTCGTTCTGATGTACTCGCTGTTGACGACGATCATGCTGCTGTCGTCGATCTGGTTCGGTCTCGATTTCGCCGATCGTCTGGTGACGCCGATCCGTACGCTGATCGCGGCGACGGACGAAGTCTCCACCGGCAACCTCGATGTGCGCGTGAAAGTGGATCGCTCGCACGGCGAATTGGCGCGCCTTGGCGACGTATTCAACAACATGACGACCGAGCTGAACCTCCAGCAGCGCCGCCTGCTGGAAGCCAATCGCATCAACGACGAGCGCCGTGAGTTTACCGAGGCCGTGCTGGCGGGCGTGCCGGCGGCGGTGATCGGCGTCGACGCATACGGAATCGTCACCATCCTCAATCGCTCCGCCGAGGAGCTGTCGCTCAACGACGCGAAGGGGCAGGCGACCGTCGGGGCCAGCATCGCGGACGTGATGCCGGAGCTGGCGCCCATACTTTCCGACGCGGTCGAGCTTTTCCCACGCTCCGTGCAGAGCCAGATCACCATCAAACGCGGCGTGGCGGAACGGACGTTCAACATACGCGTCACCTCGTCGCGCGCCGACCAGGCGCATCCGAATTTCGTCGTCACGCTCGACGACATCACGGATCTCGTGACCGCGCAGCGCACTTCCGCCTGGGCTGACGTCGCGCGGCGCATCGCTCATGAAATCAAGAATCCGCTGACCCCGATCCAGCTTTCGGCCGAACGCCTGAAGCGCAAATACGGCCGGCTGATTCAGGAGGACAAGGACATATTCGACCAATGCACCGACACGATTGTGCGGCAGGTCGACGACATCAAGCGGATGGTGGATGAGTTCTCCTCCTTCGCGCGCATGCCGAAGGCGCGGCCCGAGCGAGACGACCTCAATGAATGCGTCCGTCAGGTCGCCTTTCTGATGCGGGTCGGGAACGCCGACGTCGACATTGTCGAAGCGCTGCCGGATGCGGCGATCTATGCGCAATTCGATCGTCGCTTGCTGTCGCAGGCGCTCACAAACATCGTCAAGAACGCGATCGAGGGCATTGCCGCGCGCGAGGAAGCGGACGCGGCCGAAAAGGGCAGGGTCGAGATCCGTCTGGCGACGCGCGACCACATGGTCGAGATCGACGTAATCGACAATGGCAAGGGGTTCCCGGCGATGAACCGCCAGCGTCTCCTCGAGCCATACATGACCACCCGATCGGACGGCACGGGGCTCGGCCTGCCGATCGTCGCCAAGATCATCGAGGACCACGGCGGCCGGCTGGAGCTGCTGGACGCGCCGACGGGGCGGGGCGCCTGTGTGCGTCTGATCCTGCCGATGGCGGCCGAACAGGAAACGCAGCAACCTCAGGGGGCTGAAGAACAGGCGGCGGCGTTGGAACATTCCGGACAACAAAGCGGGGCGTGATGGCGAGCGATATTCTCATCGTCGACGACGAAGAAGACATCCGGGAGTTGGTCGCGGGCATTTTGAGCGACGAGGGCCACGGAACGCGCACGGCGAAAGACGCCGACGATGCGCTGGCGGCAATTTCAGCGCGCCGGCCGCATCTCGTTTTCCTCGATATCTGGCTGCAGGGCTCGCGGCTCGACGGCCTGCAGGTGCTGGAAGTCATCCAGAAGCAGCACAAGGGCCTGCCGGTCGTGATGATCTCCGGCCACGGCAATATCGAGACGGCGGTCAGCGCCATCAAGATCGGCGCATACGACTTCATCGAGAAGCCGTTCAAGGCGGACCGGCTCGTGCTCGTCGCCGAACGCGCGCTCGAGGCCTATCAGCTCAAGCGCGAGTTGTCGGCGCTGCGGCAACGTGCGGGGGCCTTCGACCGCATCGTGGGCTCGTCGCCGGCCGCCCACCAGTTGCAGCAGCTGATCGCGCGGGTGGCCCCGGTGAATTCCCGCGTGCTCATCACCGGCGCGCCGGGCTCCGGCAAAGAGCTCGCCGCCCGCTGCATTCACGACGCCTCGAGCCGCGCCGGCGGACCTTTCGTCGTCATCAATTCCGCGACGATCACGCCCGAAAACATGGAGATCGAGCTCTTCGGCCGCGAGGGGGCGGACGGGGAACGCAAGATCGGCGCGCTGGAGGAGGCCCATGGCGGCACCCTCTTCCTCGATGAGATCGCCGACATGCCGAAGGACACCCAGGCGAAAATCCTGCGAGTCCTCGTGGACCAGACCTTCCAGCGCGTGGGCGGCGCTACAAAGGTGCATGTGGACGTGAGAATCATCTCGTCTTCCGCCCGCGATCTCGCGTCGGCCATCGAGGAGGGCGCGCTGAGGGAGGACCTGTTCCACCGCCTCGCCGTCGTGCCGATACGCGTGCCGTCCCTCGCGGAGAGGCGCGAGGATATTCCGGCGCTGATCGAATACTTCATGGAGAATATGTCGCTCGCTTCCGGCATGCCGCGTCGGCAGATCGCCGACGACGCCCTCGCCGTGCTGCAGCTGCATGACTGGCCGGGGAACATCCGTCAGCTGAAGAACAATGTAGAGCGCCTGATGATCCTGACCGCGGGAGAGCCGGGCGCCTCGATCACCGCCGATATGCTGCCGGCCGACGTCGGCGAACTCGTGCCCGCGACGCCGGCGGGCGTGAGGGGCGAAAAGCTGATGAGTCTCCCGCTGCGGGAGGCGCGCGAGGTTTTCGAACGCGAATACCTCGTCGCCCAGCTCAACCGCTTCTCGGGCAATATCTCGCGCACGGCCGAGTTCATCGGCATGGAGCGTTCGGCCTTGCACCGGAAGTTGAAGTCACTGGCGATAGAATAGTAATTGCAACGCTGTATCAATTAAACTTCATGCGATGCATTAACTTTCGATCCGCCGTTTTGCGGCCTCGAAACGCGCCCGTCCGATCAAATGAAATCCGCTCGCCGAGTGGAGCTTGGCGCGAGTTCCGCCTTGCGCTTCGTCATTTGAAGGGTTCTAATGCGCAGCGCGGCGGCCAAAAGTAGAAAAAGATTCCCCGGGGGGCGGCGTCAAACCGCTCGGCTCAACAAAAATAGAACAGGACAGCCGATGTCGTCGGAGCGTACGCAGAATCTGCAGGATACTTTTCTGAATTTTGTCAGGAAAAACAAAGTCCCGCTCACAATCTTCCTCGTCAACGGCGTGAAGTTGCAGGGCATTGTCACCTGGTTTGACAATTTTTGCCTCCTGTTGCGCAGGGACGGGCATTCGCAGCTCGTCTACAAGCACGCCATCTCGACCATCATGCCCGGACATCCCATCCAGATGTTCGAGCCGAGCGACGACGAGGCGCTTGGGGAGAATAAACGGTAGGCATTTTGAACACTGATCAAAAAGAGGGCTATCGCGCGTCCAAAGACGGGCGCACGCGCGCGCTCGTCGTCGGCCCTTACCTCTCGCGCGGGGCCGCTGCCCTGTCGCGCGACCCTCACGCCCGCCTCTCCGAGGCCGTTGGCCTCGCGCAAGCCATCGACCTCGACATTGTGGGCGACATATCTGTTTCCCTCAATGAAGTTAGGCCGGCCACCTATCTCGGCAAGGGCAAGGTCGACGAGATTGCGGAAACCGTGAAGGAGCGCGAGGCCGGCCTCGTCAGCATGGACTGCCAGCTCTCGCCGGTGCAGCAACGCAATCTGGAAAAGGCCTGGGGCGCGAAGGTCATCGACCGCACAGGGCTGATACTGGAGATTTTCGGCCAGCGCGCGCGCACGAAAGAGGGCGCGCTACAGGTCGAACTCGCACATCTCGCCTACCAGAAGTCCCGCCTCGTGCGCTCCTGGACCCATCTGGAGCGTCAGCGCGGCGGCTTCGGCTTCCTCGGCGGCCCCGGCGAAACACAGATTGAAACCGACCGGCGCCTCATCGAGGAGCGGATGCGCCGTATCGAGCAGGATCTCGACAAGGTCAAGCGCACACGCGGCCTGCATCGCAAGACGCGACGCGAGGTTCCTTACCCCGTAGTGGCGCTCGTCGGCTATACAAACGCCGGAAAATCAACGCTCTTCAATCGGCTCACCAAGGCCGAGGTCTTGGCGCAGGACATGCTGTTCGCCACGCTCGACCCGACGTTGAGGCAAATCCGGCTGCCCCATGGCGCCCGTGTGCTGCTATCGGACACGGTGGGTTTCATCTCCGACCTGCCGACCATGCTCGTCTCCGCCTTCCGCGCGACGCTCGAGGAGGTGACCCTCGCAGACGTGATCCTGCATGTGCGGGACGTGTCACATGAGGACTCGGAGGCGCAGGCGCGGGACGTGGAGACGATCCTCGACGAACTCGGCCTGAAAGGCGAGGCGGAAGGCCGGATTCTCGAGGTCTGGAACAAGATCGACGCGCTCGACCCCGAACGACAGGAAGCGCTGCGTCAGACCGCGCGCGGCTTCGACCCTCAGAGGCGTCCGGTGCTGGCGTCCGCGCTGACCGGGCAGGGGCTCGACGAGCTTCTGGCGCGTATCGAGACGATTCTTGCCGCCAGCCGCGTCACGCTCGCGCTGGAGCTGGAGCCTGAAGACGGGCAGGGTCTCGCCTGGCTCCATGCCCACGCCGAGGTGCTGACCCGTGAAGCCCGGGAGGACGGCGGCTCGCGGCTGACGGTGCGCGTCGCGTCCGAGCGGGTGGAAGAGGTCAGCCGCCGCTTCGCCCGTCCCGTCTGAACGAAACCAATAGGCCCGCATGCCCTGGCTCTATCTTTCTATCGCGATCCTCTCGGAGGTTGTCGGCACCACAGCGCTACGTGCCGCCGAAGGGTTTCGTAACCCTCTGCCGACGCTTGTCGTCGCGGTTGGCTATGGAACGTCCTTCTATTTTCTGTCTCTGACGCTGGAGTCGATTCCAATGGGCGTCGCCTACGCCATATGGTCGGGCGTGGGCGTCGCGCTCATCTCGATCGCGGGCTGGCAGCTTTACCAGCAGGCGCTCAGCTCGGTCGAGTTATTCGGCATCGCGCTGATCTGCGTAGGGGTCGTGATACTCAAATTTGGCGGCGGTCACTGAGATTCTCGACGAACGCCGGCAGCATCCGCATCAGCGTCCGGTCACGCAGAATGCGGTCATGGACCAATGCAGCGGCTGCGTGCAGGGCCGCCAGCGCAATCAACCCATGCGCCAGAAACTCGTGAAATTCCTTGGCGTAATGTTTCAGCTCGCGGTTTTTGGGCCAAGGCGAGGGAATGTCGTAAAACCCGAAGAGCGAGAGGGACTCTCCACCCTGAAACAGGGTCACGAGCCCGACGGCCGGAACGGCCAGAAGCAAGCCGTAGAGCGTGAGATGCGCTAGTTTGGCGGCGATGTCGACAAGCGGGCCAAAACCCGAGGGCTCGGGGCGCGGCGCAGGATCGACGAAACGCCAGACGAGGCGAAGGACAAGCAGCAGAACGACCATTTCGCCCAGAATGATATGCGCGAATTCGCCCATGTGCCTGATCGAACCCTTGGGCAATTCGTCGCCGAGCAGACCAAGCCCCCAGGCGGCGCCGACGAACAGGACCGAGGCCCAGTGAAATAACTGAGAGGCGGGGCTGTAGCGGAAATTTGCGCTGCTTACGGACATGCATGGCCTCCTGATGGGCGCCTACTGATGGGCGCCGCTCGCGCGGCGATCACATCGCTCCCATCCAGCAAGAATCAGTCGCAATTACGAGCCTTTTCCATCTTTTTCGCCTCTGCCCACAGCGCCTCCATCTCGTCGAGCGAGGCGGCTGCGGGCGTTGTGCCCATCTCGGCGAGCCGGCGCTCGATGTGATGGAAACGCCGTTCGAATTTGGCGTTGGCGCCGCGCAACGCCTGCTCCGGATCGACCCGGGCGTGGCGTGCGAGGTTAGAGACGACGAAAAGCAGATCGCCGATTTCTTCCTCGAGAGCAGGCGAAGCGGTTGCGCCGGGTTGAGCGAGTTCGGCCGCGACCTCCTCGGTCTCCTCGCGAATCTTGCCCATCACATGCAGAGCGTCATCCCAGTCGAACCCGACCCGGGACGCCTTCTGTTGAAGCTTTACGGCGCGGGTCAGCGCGGGCAGGGCGAGCGGAACGCCGTCGAGAAGGCTCGCAGGGGCCGCCGCGCCCTTGCCGACTTTCTGTTTCCCGGCTTTCTCTTGGGCCTTTATCTCGCTCCATTGCGTCGTGACGCCTTCCGCGGTCAGCGACCCGCCTCCGCCAAAGACATGCGGGTGGCGCCGGACGAGCTTGTCGCAAATCGCGAGGACGACGTCATCGAAAGCGAAGGCTCCGATCTCCTGCGCCATGCGCGCGTGGAACACGACCTGGAGAAGCAGATCGCCGAGTTCATCCTTGAGTTCGTTCAGATCGCCGCCTTCGATGGCGTCGGCGACCTCATAGGCTTCCTCGATCGTGTAGGGCGCGATTGAGCGGAAATCCTGCTCCAGATCCCAGGGGCAGCCGGTCCCCGGCGTCCGAAGCGCCGCCATGATCTCGATGAGGCGCGCGATTTTTTCCGACATGATCGAACTCGCAAAACGCAGCGAGCCTGAAGGCTTGCGGTCCGGAGCGGCCGGCGCCGCAAGCCTTCAGGCTCGCATGAAAAGCGCCGGCGCGAAGCGGAAGGGCCTCGCGCCGACACGAAATGAAATCAGTCGACGCTGATGGACAGCGCTTCACGACCCTTCGCGGTGTCGACGACCTGCATCGTCACCGGCTGGCCTTCGACAAGCCGGCTGACGCCGGAGGGGCCGAGGATCGAAATGTGGACGAAGACGTCCTTGCCGCCATCGTTGGACTGGACGAAGCCGAAGCCCTTGGTCTCATCGAACCACTTGACCTTGCCCGAAACCGGAACAGCGGTCGACGGATCCGGAGCCTGGCGACGGGGCCGGGGGCTGTCGTAACCACCGCCAAATCCACCACCACGCGGCGGCGGCGGCGGGGCGCGCTCCGCGGCGCCTGCAAGGTCGACGTCGAGAATGCGCGCGACCTGCTGACCCTTGACCGAGCTCGTCACCTGCACCTGCAATTTGGCGCCCGGCGGCAATGTGTCATATCCCGCCGCCTGCACGGCTCCGATATGAAGGAAGGCGTCGCCCGTGCCATTGGCGAGTTCGACGAAGCCGAACCCCTTGTCGGTCTTGAACCACTTGACGATGGCGTCAACGGCCGGCTCGTTCATCGACGGCGGAGGCGCGTCGGGAAAGCCGCCTCCGAACTGCGAACGCGGCGGGCGGCTCTGCCGCGGCGCGTCATAGCCATACGGGGCGTCATCGTCGAATCCGCGCTTGCGCGGGCCCCGGAAGTCTCTACCTTTGCTCATGTCTACCTGCTCGTCTCCGCCAAAAACGGCAAGACCCCTATGTCAAACGCGTGCGCCCATACGATCCCGCTCGGGCGCAAATAGCGACCGTTGGGAGACGATGAGATTTGCCTGTTGAATGCCATATAGTCCCGCGCGGCAAGTCTTTTAGCAGATTTTTGCCTGTCATGGCCAGAAAATTTCGTGGCCTCATCGAAAAATCCCAATAAACGCAGCAGTTGAAGCGTCGCCGGCAGCGGCCAAGCAATCCCGCATTGTTGCTTTTCAACGACTTTGCCCGTCGAGCCTATGGCGCGCGACGTTTCCCGCGCAGATGCGAGGCGATAAATGGGCCCGGAGGTCGTTCAGAAGGAGCGAGACAGTCGAGGCGCCTGGAAGACGCAGCAAAAACAAGGGGAGCGGATATCAACGATTCGCATAATCGATATTATGGAACCGAAGCCCATATTCGGCCGGGGAATCGGGTGGCGCGCGACCTTCGGCACCCTAGGTGGGAAACGCGAACGCCGAAGAAGCTATCACCCCGCGGCACGGCCGGCGGCGATTTCTGGGAACATGGAAAATCCGCGGCTAACGACTGCGCGGTTCAGACCTCGATCCGCAGCCCATCATAGGCCGGCGCCACATTCTCCGGCAGCATCGCGGCAAGCGCGTCATAGTCCAGATCGACGTGGAGATCGGTCAGGATGGCTCGCTTCGCCTTGAACTGCGCCACGAATGCCAGCGCCTGCTCGACGGAAAGATGCGTGCCGTGGCGCTGGTAGCGCAGCGCGTCAATGATCCAGAGATCGAGTCCCTCCAAAAACTGCGCGCTCTCGGACGGAATGGCGTGCAGGTCCGGCGTGTAGGCGATGTTCCCGAACCGAAAGCCGAGGGCGTCCATGTCTCCGTGGTCGAGGCGGAAAGGCGTCACGTCCATCTCGCCTCCGGGGCCCTCGATCGTCACCGGCCGGCCGGGCCGCAGCCGGTGCTCGGTGAGCAGCGGCGGATAGAAGCTGCCGGGCGGCGTCTCGAAAATATAGTCGAACTTATTGGTGATCTGGCGTGATGTCGGCTCATCCATATAGGCGGGTATGCGACGGCCGCTCATGATCACGAGACCACGCACGTCGTCGACGCCATGCGTGTGGTCGGCGTGCGGATGGGTGTAGAGAATGGCGTCGAGCCGCTTCACATCCGCGGCGATGAGCTGCTCGCGGAGGTCAGGGCCGGTGTCGACCAGAATTTGCGTCGCCGATTCGGCCGAACCCTTGGCGACGAGGATCGAGCATCGGCGGCGGCGATTCTTCGGATTGGCGGGATTGCATTTTCCCCAACCCTGCCCGACCCGCGGCACGCCGCCCGACGAACCACACCCAAGAATCGTGACCGTCAAAGTCACGCGGCGGCCTCCATCGGCGGCATCTTTGTGAAGAGTCGCAGCGCGTTTTCCGTCGTCACGCGGGCCAATTCGGCCTCACTTACGCCCTTGACCTCGGCAAGGACGCGCGCCGTATCGACAACGAAAGCGGGCTCGTTGCGTTTGCCCCGGTGCGGGACGGGCGCAAGGAAGGGCGCGTCGGTCTCGACGAGCATCCGCTCGAGCGGCACGGCTTTGGCGGTCTCGCGCAGTTCGGCGGAGTTCTTGAAGGTCACGACGCCGGAGAAAGAGATGTAGAGACCCAGATCCACGGCGGTCTCCGCCAACGCACGCGACGAAGTGAAGCAATGGAGCAGGGCCGGGAAGGCCCCCTTCCCCATTTCTTCCCGAAGGATCGCGGCGCAATCCTCGTCGGCGTCGCGCGTGTGGATCACGAGCGGAAGCCCTGTCTCCCGGGCAGCGGCGATATGGGTGCGGAACACGCGCTGCGACACTTCGCGAGGCGCGCGATCGTAGTGGTAGTCGAGCCCCGCCTCGCCCAGACCCACGCATTTCGGATGTTGCGAGAGCTTCACCAGCTCTTCGACCGTCGGTTCAGCCTCTTCATGGGAATGGTGCGGATGGGTGCCGACGGTGCAGAAAACGTCGGGATAAGCCTCCGCAACCGCCTTCACGCGGTCGAATCGCGAGAGATGGGTGGAAATGGTGATCATTCGCCCGACGCCGCGCGCCTTAGCGCGCGCGATGATTTCCGCCTGCTCCGGCGCGAAATCGGGGAAGTCGAGGTGGCAGTGAGTGTCGATGAGCATGCTGTCCCGGTTCATTCCGTCGCGGCGCAACCTGTCTCGGCCGTCCCCCGCGAATTTGGGCGCGTGGACGCCCGCGACAAGCGCGGACAAGAAGATCGTCAAGTTTGAGGACGATAATTAGCGCTGTTCGCGGCCCCGCGTCACCTGCATTTGTCGGCGCCGCGAAGTGATCCGGCCACATGGGCGACGAGAGCGTCGTATTTCTTCTTTTCCGCGGCAGGATATTCGAGGGAGACGCTGTTCCAGACCGTATCGCCACAGGAGAGCAGCGATTTTCGGTAGAAAATCCTCTCGCCTTTCACACCCGAGACAACGATCCAGTCGCGGCCCTGCCGCTTGTAACGGATTGTCTCACCGTCCAGCGCCCCGCCTCTGACGCCGAATTCCTCGTCGCGGGACAGGACGACGTGGCTTCCCGACACGATGATCTCGGCCTGCTCGTCCGGCGAGGCGAAGACCCGCCCGTCGTCGTTCTCCGGCGGCGGCTCCATGCGCCACCCTACGGGAACGTCGGCCGCCGTCCCGAATCGCTCATTGCGATAGGCGCGCCATGTCTCGGCGGAGGCGCTCGATGCGCTGATGAGCGCAAACGCCAGCAATGCGGCGCGGTGGACCGTCATGCCCGCTCCGCCTCGAAGAAAATCGCCTGCATCGGCATTCGGGTCGGCGCCCCGAATTCCTGCTCGAACCGCTCCACGAGCGCGGCGACGATCGCTTCCGGCGCCACGTCGCCCCGCGCGCGGATCTGGTCGATCAGAGGGCTGCCGAAAACGAGGCCATTCGCGAAAGCGGTCACATCCCCGGTTTCATGCACGCGCGGCAGCACCGATGCGACGATCCTCGTGAACCCTGCCCCGATCAGCGATTCCTTGATCGGATCGATCTCCGGGCAGGAGAAGGGCGTCTTGAGAAACTGAGGCGGATTGTCCGGGAAGAATCTCTCCACGACTTCGAGGCCGAGGCGCGAGAAGGGATTGTGGCGCGGCGAATCCCAGACGCTGAAAAGATAGCGCCCGCCGGCCTTCAGCACTCGCCGCGCCTCTCGATGGGCGGCGTCCTTGTCCGGAAAGAACATCAGGCCGAACTGGCAGACGACGGCGTCGAAGGCGCTGTCCGCGAAGGGCAGCACGAGGGCGTCGGCAACGTCGAAGGTCACCCCCTCGCCCGGACGGAACTTCGCCTGCGCGACCTCCAGCATCGGCGCGTTGAGATCGGTCGCGATCAGTCGCGCATCGGCCGGCAGCGCATCTCGCAGCTTGCGTGTGACGATGCCCGTGCCGGCGGCGATCTCGAGCACCTCGCGCGGCCCCCTCAGGGCGGCTCGCCACGCGATGTCGGCGGCGTAATCCTCGAAGATCACAGGCCCGAGACCGCGGTCGTAATGAAGCGGAATATCGCCGACGAAGCGGGCCGTATCTGCGGTCATGACTCCGCTCTCCTTCCTCCGGTCCGGCGATATCGAGCCCGACGAAAGGAATTTTCGCCCCAATCCGCCGGAGGCGCAAATTCTCCTGGCGGATCGCCGGCTACCTGACCCCGATTTGGGGACCGGAGCCAGGGCATTGCGCAAGGAAATCGGGGACGGACTGGCGAACGCCCGGCAGAGAGCGCCAGCTGGCGTCGCCCGGCTTCGACTGAACCATATACGCCCAATGGGCAAAACTCGAGGTCGAGGTCTGGTTGAGCATGGTCCACGCATGGCCCTGCAGAACCATCTCGCCGAAGCCTTGCTGCACGGACTCGGAGCCGTCGCTTTTCACCGAAGTGAAACTCAAAAGCACGCGGCCGGTCGGCGTGACCGAGCCGACGAGCGAGGAGCAGGCAACGGGCAACCGCCCCACCTTCGTTACGTTCTTCCCCCAGAAATAGCCGCCCCGGTAATCGGTGATATGGTACACGGTCTGATCGGCCGCCGGCAGCAGGACATTGCTCGACGGGTTGAACAGGAGCGACGGAAGATTTGCGGCGGAACGATCCAGTAGGTGTTCTTCAGCCAGCTCCAGTCCAGCGACCCTGCCGTCGCCCGTGACAGGTTCGTTTGCGCGAGGGCGGCGGGACTGGCGATGACGCACGTAACGAGAGCCAGCAGCGGAATTTTTCGCATTTGTAGATCACTCCTGTCAGTCCGGGGTCCCGGCTGTGGATAGCCGAACCCGGCGCCTCGAAGGAATGTCAATTATTGGGTCGCTTGGGAGGCGTCGGCGTGTACGGCCGGGCTCGTGATAATACCGGCCCCCCGGCCCATATGACCGTCATACGGCGTCGGGAGAGCGACGATGACGATTATCCTCAATCACACGATTGTGTCGTCGCACAACAAGCAGGAGGCGGCGCGCTGGTTTGCGCAGATCTTCGGACTGACCTGCGAGCCGACAAAGGCTCATTTCGCGCCGGTCCGCGTCAACGACACGCTGACGCTGCTTTTCGACGATCATCCTTCATTCGACTCGCGCCACTACGCCTTCCATGTCAGCGACGCGGAATTCGACGCGATTTTCGGGCGCGTGAAGGCGGCGGGGCTGCCCTTCGGCAGCGGGCCGGGCCATTTCGACGATGGCAAGCTCAACGACTGGAACGGCGGCCGGGGCGTCTATTTCAAGAGCCCCGACGGCCATGTGCTGGAATTGATGACTGTCGCTCAGTGAGCGCTATGCCTGCGCCTCTTCCTCCACAAAGCGCGGAAACACCGGCGCCGGGGGCGGCAGCGGCGCGCCTTCCTGAAGGGCGTTCGCTGGGTCGGCATGCGCGAAATCGCGTTCGTCCGGGCCGACGCCGAGGAGGTCCAGCAGTTTGCCCGCCGCATCCGGAATGAACGGCTGCAACGGGATCGCGAGGCGCCGCAGGGTCTCCGCCGTCACGTAGAGGATCGTCTCCATCCGCGCCGGGTCGGTCTTCTTCTTCGACCACGGCTCTTCGCCGGCGAAGTAGCGATTCGCCTCGGCCACGACGCGGAAGATTTCCGCCAGCGCGTGATGCGGGGCATAGTCGTTCATCGCCGTGCGGGCCTTGTCGAGCGCGATGGCGGCTTGGGCGAGAATGTCCCTGTCCGCGTCCGTCAGTTCGCCCTTCTTCGGAACCGCGCCGGCGCAATTCTTCCCAATCATCGACAGAGAGCGCTGCGCCAGATTGCCGAGATCATTGGCGAGGTCCGCATTGATGCGGTTCACGATCGCTTCGTGCGAATAATTGCCGTCCTGACCAAAGGGTATTTCGCGCAGGAAGAAGTAACGCAGCTGATCGACGCCATAGCGCTCCGCGAGCTCCAGCGGATCGACGACATTGCCGAGCGACTTCGACATCTTCTCGCCGCGCGAGAACAGGAAGCCATGCACCACGATCTGTTTCGGCAGCGGCGCGCCGGCCGAGAGCAGGAATGACGGCCAGTAGATCGCGTGAAAGCGCGTGATGTCCTTGCCGATGACGTGGGCGTCGGCGGGCCAGAAGCGGGCGCGCTCGCCTTTCCCCGTCAGCCAGCCCGTCGCGGTGATGTAATTGGTCAGCGCGTCCACCCAGACGTACATCACGTGGTTGGCTGTGGTCTGCGGACTCGGCGGTATCGGGATGCCCCAGTCGAATGTGGTGCGCGAAACGGAGAGATCCGAGAGGCCGCGCTTCACGAAGGCGATGATCTCGTTCCTGTAATGCTCGGGCGTGATGAAATCGGGATTGGCCTCATAATGGGCCAGCAGCTTCCCGGCATATGCCGAGAGCCTGAAGAACCAGCTTTCTTCCTCGACCCATTCCACCGGCGTGCCGGTCGGCGCGAATTTCTTGCCCTCTCGCTCCGTGAGTTCGCTTTCGTCGTAATAGGCCTCGTCGCGGACGGAATACCAGCCGGAATATTTCGACAGATAGATGTCGCCATTGGCCTCCATGCGCCGCCAGATTTCGAGAACCGTCTCCTTGTGGCGCTCCTGCGTCGTGCGGACGATGTCGTCGGCCCGGGCGTTCAGCGCCTCTCCCATGCGCGCGAACTGCGCGGCGGTGCGGTCGGCGAGCCCCTGCGGCGTCAACCCCTCCTTTTCGGCCGTGCGCTGCATCTTCTGGCCGTGCTCGTCCATTCCGGTGACGAAGAGAACGTCATAGCCGTCGAGCCGCTTGAAACGCGCGAAGGCGTCCGTGGCGATGCGCTCATAGGCATGGCCGATGTGGGGCGCGCCATTCGCGTAAGGAATGGCCGTGGAGATCATATAGGTGGGGCGCTCAGACATGGGCTGCGAGATAGCGCGCTTTTGCGATGCGGGGAAGCGTCGCCCCGACTGTTATTTTACCCCAGCGAACAGGAAGCCTTGCCCCTGAGCGTGATGACCCTGTTTTCGCCGGCGCCTTCGCCTGGCGTGAAGCTCACTTTCAGCTCATAGGGGCCGCGATAGCTCCCCGCGCTGGTCGCCTTCGTATCGATGACCAGTTCGAAACTCGCGAAATGTCCCTTGTCGCGCTCCATGTAGGCGTGGAGCTTCAATTCCCGGCCATGCGCCCATGAATGCGGCAGATTCTCGCCGGTCAGCCTGACCTTCCGAAAGTCTTCGGGGACGCCTTTGGCGACGATCTCGAACTCGCCCTTGACCTGCATCAGTCCCGGAAGGGTCCCCATGAGCGCGCCGAGATGGCCATTCAAAGATTTGTCGGCGATCTCGCAGACGAGATTGGCGGTCGCGCAAGCCGGCGACAGGCCGGCGGCGAGGAGGAAGATCGCAGCGGATACAAGTCGCATCAAGTTAATCTCCCTGAAATATGCACGGAAGAATAACGGCTTGGCGAAAGCGGCGAAAGAGCGCGAATCGACTCCCCTTCCCGCTCGTCGCGCGTTATCCTAACTGCGCAGGGAGCGTCGGTATGAGCGTAATGAAAGCCCCCCGGGACATCGCCCGTCGGCTCGGCGAAAGAAGCCGCGCGCGCGGCGACGGCTGGCGGCGCGAGACCTTCACGCTCCCGCGTCTGGACGCCCGCGCCAAGGCGCGTGAGTGGTTCGAGCGCTACCCCAAGGCCGCCTATATGACCGAGATCGAATTCTGGCGCGAACTCGACGACGGACGTATAGAATTCGTCATCCGCCGCCTTCCGAGCGCCGACTGAAGACCCGCGCCTGGCTCAGCAGCGCGATCAGCACGGCGATGGCGATGGCCGCCCAGCCATAGGCGAAAGTCCCCGTCGCATCGCGCAGCGCGCCGAAGGCCGGCGGCGCCAGCACCACGAAGACCTGATTGATCGCCATCGCGAAGCCGATCGTGAAACCGACTCCGCCGCGTGGCGCGGCCTCGCTTACGAGCGCGATCCATGGCCCGTACCAGCCGAAGCCGAAGAAGCCGAGCCACGCCGCAAGCGCCGCCACGAGCCACAAAGGCGCGCCCGGCGCTGCGATATAGGCCGCTATTCCGACGACAATCGCGCCCATGCTCATCGCCAGCGGGAAGAAGCGCCCGCGGCGGCTGCGGTCGCTCCACGCGGCGAGGATTATGCGGGCGATCGCGCCTGCGAATTGCGCGACGAAAAGCAGTTTCGTTCCGGTCTCGGCTGGAATGCCGAAACGGTCGCGCAAATCCAGCGGCAGGTAGACGGTTATGCAGAACTGCACAGTCACAAGCGCAACGCCGGGCGTTACGATCCGCGGCAGTCGCGGCGCGAGTTCCGCGAGCCGCTCCCGCCAGTGACCGTGGCTTCGCTTGCGCTCCCGCAAGGGGTCCGGCGGCGGGCGATAGAGAAACGCGAACAACCAGCCGCTCGCGAGCGCGGCGAGGGCCCCGAGTTCGAAGGCCGCCCGCCAGCCATGTCGCGCCGCAGCCGCAGGCAGGATCAGCGCCGCCAGCGCCGCGCCGAGCGGCAGGCCCGCCTGCCTGATCCCCATGGCGAAGCCGCGCGTGGCGGGTAAAAACCAAGCGGCGACCACCTTCCCGCCGCCCGGCTGCACGGTGCAATAGCCGATGCTGGCCACCACGAGCCAGGCCAGGACGTCGCTGAAACTTTGCGCGCGTCCGGCGCCGAAGAGCGAAGCCGCGACCATTGTCGCGCCAACGCCGACGATGATCCGCTCGCTGAACCGGTCGAGCAGCAGTCCGGCGACGAGCAGCCCCACAATCGGCGTGGTCTGCGCGGCGGACATGGTCAGCCCCACCTGCGCCGCGTCCAGACCGAAGGCCGCCTGCAGGGCCGGGCCCAGAGCGCCGAGCCCCTGCACCAGAAAGCACCCGCCCGTCTGCGCGAGGGTCGCGAGGGCCAGCACGGCCCAGCGGTAGGCGCTCTGGCGTTCGTCGGCGGCGCTTGTGGTCACAGATATCTCCCCGCGTCTGCGGCTTGCCCTTCCCGCCCGCGCCCCTATAGTCCCGCGCAACTCGTTACACAGGAAAGTTCATGACGGTCAGAAGCCTACGCATCGGCACGCGCGGCAGCCCGCTTGCGCTCGCGCAGACCCATATGATCCGGGCCGCGCTTGCACAAGCGCATGGCGTCGCCGAGGATCATTTCGCGATCGAGATCATCAAGACGACCGGAGACCAGATTCAGGACCGGCCGCTTTCGGAGTCGGGCGGCAAGGGCCTTTTCACCAAGGAGCTGGACTCGGCCCTCATCGCCGGGGACATCGACCTCGCGGTTCATTCCTCGAAAGACCTGCCGACGCATCTGCCGGCCGAGATCGTCATCGCCGGCTATCTGCCGCGCGAGGACGCCCGCGACGCATGGATCGGCCGCAATGGCGTGACGCTCGATCAGCTTCCCGCCGGCGCCGTTGTCGGCACCGCCTCGCTGCGCCGCGCGGCGCAGGTGAAGCGCCTCCGTCCTGACGTGCAGACCACTCTCCTGCGCGGCAACGTCCATACGCGGCTCAACAAGGTCGAGCGCGGCGAAATCGACGCAACGCTCCTCGCGCTCGCAGGGCTGAAGCGCCTCGGTCTCGCCGACCGCGCGACGGCGCTTCTGCCGCTCGACGATTTTCCGCCGGCTGTCGGACAGGGCGCCATCGGGATCACCTCCCGCGCCAATGACCCCGAGACGCGCGCCGCGCTGGCGCCGCTGCTCGACGAAGCGACCGCCCTCGCCCTCCTCGCCGAGCGCGCGTTCCTCGCCGCGCTCGACGGCTCGTGCCGCACGCCCATCGCGGGCCATGCAACCGTGAAGGACGGCGACCTCACCTTTTATGGCGAGGTGCTCAAGGCCGACGGAAGCGAGGTCTGGATCGTGCGCCGCCACGGCCGCGCCATCGACGCCGCGATGATCGGCGCCGACGCCGGCAATGAGATCGTGCTGAAGCTACCGCATGGCGTCGCGGGGTTGATGTGAAGCGCGTGCTCGTGCTGCGCGCGCGGGAAGACGCTGCGCGCACATCGGAAAAATTGCGTGCGCTCGGGTTTGAGTCCGTGCTCTCGCCGGTGCTGGAGATCGTCGCGACGGGCGCCGCGATTCCGTCAGGCGAATTTGACGCCGTGCTGGCGTCGAGCGCCAAGGGCGTCGAATGCGCAGGGAATATATCGGCACTGCTGCGCCTGCCCTTCCACGCCGTTGGCGCCAAGACGGCGAAGGCCGCCGAGACGCGGGGCTGGCGGCCCGATATCGTCGCGGGCAACGCCGAGGCGATCCTTCCGCTGCTCCTTGCGCGATATGCTCAACCGGCGCATTTCCTTTACCTCGCCGGCCGCGACCGGCAGGCCGCGCTGGAAGCCGGGTTGCGCGCGGCGGGGCATCGCGTCACGGCGGTCGATGTATATGCAGCCCGCGCCGCCACTGCGCTTGGGGAAGACGCGCGCCGCGCCCTCGCAGCGGGCGACATAGACATTGCGCTGCACTATTCACGCCGCAGCGTCGAAATTTTCCTCGCGCTCGCCGAAGCGGTCGGGCTGACGCCCCGCCTCGGGGGCGTCACGCATCTCGCTCTGTCGGATGACGTCGCCACGCCGCTTCGAGCCATCGCGCTCGAGCCTCGGGTCGCGCAAAAGCCAAATGAAGAGCGGCTGCTCGCGCTGTTGCGACAGGTTTAGGCGCGCACGAAAACGCCCTGACCGTCTTCATTGAAATAATCGATCGTCACGGACGTCGCTTTATCACTTCCGTCCAGCGTAAATCTCACAGCGCTGGGGCCGCCGGCGTTCTCGCCGGGAGGTTGGAATGTAAAGATGTTCCTATCATAATGACGCATAACGTAAGGCATAAGTCGTGGTCCGATCCTGACAGCGAGATCGTTTACGTCTTGCGTAATGGCGATCGGCCCATAGAGGTCGTTGTTGTATTTTCCGAGATAGGCCGACAGCGCGGCGGGCGGCGCGGCGCCGATGGGCGGCTTTGCATAATCGGCGTCGCGGCCATACGCAGGCTGCATCATCTTCGCGAAGACGCCGCCAAAGAGCGTCAGCCAGTCCCTTTCAACCTTCCCCGCAAAGACCAGATTGAAGAAGCTCCGGCAAATCGCCTCGGGCGCGCCAACGGGCGAGGAGTTGCTCAGCACCACGATGCCGAGCTTTTCCGAGGGCGAGACGCTGACGCAGGTCGCGGCGCCGAGCGCAAAAGCGCCGGAATGACCCCACCGTACTAACGGATGTTCGTTATAACCGATGTCCCAACCGAGCCCGTAAAATCCCGGAGCGGTCGTCATCGGATCCGCCGCCGGCTTGCTGACGACCTGCGGACGATGGCTTGCGTCGAGCGCCCCTGCCTTCACGATCTCACGCCCCTCGACGACTCCCCGGCCAAGTTGCAGCCGAAGCCAGGCAGCCATGTCGCGGGCCGATGAACTCACGCCGCCCGCCGGCGATTGCGCGTCGGGATTGCGTTGCTCGCCAACGACCCATGCGCCATTCCTGCGAACATGGCCAAAAGCCCTGTTTGCGCGCGCGGTAAAATCCGCATGACGCGAACTCGTGCTGGACATGCCGAGAGGGCGATACAGGCGCTCGGCGGAAAGCTCCTCCCACGATTTCCCTGTCGCCCTGGCCGCGGCCACCGCCGCCGCCGTAAACCCGAAATTGTTGTAGGCGTAGGACGCGCGAAAAGCTCCCGCCGGTTTGACAAATCTCAGACGATGCAGGATTTCGCCGCGATCATAGCCGATGTCTTCCAGCAGGTCGCCGGCGTGGTCCGGCAGGCCGCTGCGATGGCAGAACATGTCCCGCAGCGTGATTTCGCGCGTCACCCAAGCATCGCTCATCGCGAAACCCGGATCATGCCGCACGATCTTGTCGTCCCACGACACGACGCCGTCGCCCACGAGTCCGGCGACGACCGTCGTCGCCAGCGGCTTGGAGAGCGACGCCAGCGCAAAGACCGTGTCGGCGTCGACTGGCTCCGGGCTCCCTGCCCGCCGCACGCCGAAGCCCTTGAGATAAACGACGCGATTATGACTGACGACCGCGACGGACATTCCGGGGACGCCGGTCTTTTTCATCGTGTCGGCGACGAGACGATCGAGAGCGGGAAGATGACGTTCGACGGCGTCACGCGGCGCCGTCGGTCTGACGCGCGCATGGGCAAAGCCCGGCGCCAGCAAGCCAAAGCCTGACGACAGCAATATATCGCGTCTCGAAATCGGCATCCCGCGCTCCGCCTGATAAAAGCCAGGCGCCACACTAGAACCGAATTAGTTTTCCACCAAAGCCCAACCGATCAGCACCATCACCGGCCCGACGAGCGACTCTCCCGCAACCTTCTCCGGAAGATCGGCGATCGTGCCCTTGATGATCCGCTCGTCGGGCGTCGAGGCCCGCTCGATCACAAAGGCCGGCGTGTCATGCGCCATGCCTTCCTGCAGAAGCCTTCGCGAGAGGGTGGGCAATGTGCGATTGCCCATATAGACCGCCGTCGTGGCGCGCTTGTCGGCGAGCGCGCCCCAGTCGAAATCCTCGGGGAATTCGCCGTCCTTTGTATGAGCGGTGATGAACTGCACGCGGCGGGCGGTCTCGCGGCTCGTCAGCGACGCCCCAAGAGCTGCGGCCCCGGCGCAGGCGGCCGTGACGCCCGGCACGATCTCGATGGTGAAACCCGCCTCGCGCAGCGCGGCGATTTCCTCATTGGCGCGGCCGAATATCAACGGGTCGCCGCCCTTCAGTCGCACGACATTCTTGCCCGCGCGGGCCAGCTCGACGAGGAGGGAAGTGATCTCCTCCTGTCGCACCGATGGGGCATAGCCCCGCTTGCCCACGTTGATGCGCGTCGCCTCGCGGCGGGCAAAATCGAGAATGCTCGCCGGCACGAGATCGTCGAAAAGGACGACGTCTGCGCCCGCCAGCGCTCGCATGCCCTTGAGCGTGACCAGTTCGGGATCGCCCGGCCCCGCACCGACGAGAGTCACGCGGCCCCGCGCGGCGTCGTCGCCGGCAGCGCGCGCCTCGGCCAGCAGGGCGTCGCGGTCGTGGTCGGTCGGCGCCCGCTCGATGTCGCGGAAAGCGAGGCGCGTGAAGCGACGCCAGAAGTCCCGCCGCGCGAGAAAGTCCAGGCCCGAGGCCAGCACCTGCGGGCGCCACGCCTGCGCCGCCTTCGCCCAGGCGGCGAAAGTCGCCGGCACGAGCGACTCGATCCGCCCGCGAACGGCCTGCGCGAATACGGGCGACGCGCCGCCGGTCGAAACCCCAATCACGAGGGGCGAGCGGTTGACGATGGCGCCCATGATGAAATCGCTCATCGACGGCCGGTCGGCCAGATTCAGCGGCACGCCAGCCGCAGTCGCCGCGGCGCGGGCGGCCTCCGCCTCGGCGTCGTCGAAGGTCGAGCCGAAAGCGAGAGCCACGCCGGTAAAATCGGCGGCTTCGGCCGGTCGCGCATGCAATGCGACATTGTCCCGTCCGGCGGCGATCTCACGCAGTTTTTCGCATGGCTCCAGCGCAAATACGTCGACCTGCGCCCCGGTGGCGGCGGCGAGATCGACCTTCCAGGCGGCCCCCTCCCCGCCGCCGATGACGATGACCCGCTTGCCGGCAAGCGGATAGAACACCGGCAGCGTCTCGAGGGGCTGCATGAGGTCGGATGATACTTCGTCGGGTCGGCGGGTCATGGCGCTCTTGTAGCCGTCGCGCGGCGCGGGAGGCCGATCGCCTCGCCTGCTCCGCGTTTACGGATGTGACTGACGCCGCTCCTATAGTCCATCCCAAGACGGGAAGCGAGACGCCAGCGCCGCTCTCCTGGTGGCGCGAGATGCTGGAGAACCCGTTGAGGGTTCAACCAGCATCATGCGCGCTTCCTAGAACTTCGCGTTGATCGTCACGAAGGCCGACCGCGGCGCGCCGGGCATGATGTTGTTGTTGTTGTGCGCCGAGGCGTAGTAGTTCGCGCCGAGAATATTTTCGATATTCACCTGTCCGGAAATATTCTCGTTGATCTTCACATAGACGGCGCCGTCGAAGCGGGCGTAGCCCGGGATGATCACGGCGTTGTCCAGCGACGCATAGAACTTGTCGTTGTAGATCATGCCGCCGCCAAGTCCGAGCATGCCCGGATTGAGGCCGAAGATCGAGGACACGTCGTATTTGTTCCAGAAGGTGAAAGTGTTCTTGGGAACCGACGGAACGACCTTGCCCTTTTCGGTAAAGAACGGCGCGCTGCTGCTGCCGGTGATGATTTGAGATAGGACCGCATTTCTGTCGGAACTCGTGACATAGGCGCCCTGATTGCCGTAGCCGACCGACACCTCCCACTGGTCCGTCACATAGCCGACGAGCGCCAGTTCGCCGCCGTTGGTCTGCGTGTTGGTGAGCACATTGTAGAAGGCGTTGATGTTGATCGGCTGGTTGG
Organism: Methylocystis sp. ATCC 49242; assembly: GCF_000188155.2. Lineage (NCBI taxonomy): Bacteria > Pseudomonadati > Pseudomonadota > Alphaproteobacteria > Hyphomicrobiales > Methylocystaceae > Methylocystis > Methylocystis sp. ATCC 49242. Next base: position 784,227 of record NZ_KE124774.1, on the reverse strand, counting down.
TGCGGTTGAGCTGGTAGATCGCGCCCGTGAACAGCAGTCGCGGCGTGATCTCGGCCTTGAAGCCCGCTTCGATATTTTCAAAGCCCTGCGGCTGCAACGTCGACGAGGAGACAGATATCGTGGTGAACTGATCGCCGGAGGCGGGCAGGAACGAGCGCGAGTAGCTGCCGTAAAGCGAGAGCTGCTCGAAGGGCTTGAACACCAGACCAAAGCGCGGCGACCAGCGATTGCTGTTGCTGTAAATCGTCTGGCCCCAGTAGTTGTCGAAGGTCGGCTTGGCGTTCGGAAGATTGTTGACGAATTTGAGATTGAAGCTGTCGTAGCGAACGCCGGCGATCACGTCGAAATATTTCGTGACCGCGATCTGGTCCTGCACGTAGCCGGCCGCGAGATCGAGATCCGTGTGACGGCGGAACTTGGGATTGTTGAAGACAACCGGATTCCAGATCGTCGGGAAGCCATAGAAAGTGTTGATCGAGCTGGAGCCAGTGAAGAAGTTGTTGAACCGCGCATTGTTGCGGTTCGAGTCGGACTTCTGGTTGCCGAACTCCATGCCCGCAAGGAATGTGTGCCGGATCTCCGGGGTCATCTGGAATTTATAAGTAATGTCGGTCTGATTGAAGATGTTCTGCCGCGGCGTTTCGTTGTTGTAACCCGAGATGTTCACGCAGGGCGGAACCGTTCCGCCGCAGCCGCCGCCCGTGAACTGGACAGCAGAGTTGGCGAAGGTGTTCTGATAGAACTTCGCGTAATTCGCGAAGACTGTCTGGTTCTTGATGTTGACGCCGAAATCCGTGGTGTGGTCGAGCATGAGGGCAGCGCGATCAACGTCGACCTTGGCGTAATTGGCGTCGGGATTGCCGAAGAAGGTCCAGCTGTTCGTCGGAGCCGGATATCCCTGGAAGATGTTGGTGAAGCCGAGTTTCTGGATATCCAGAATCGGCTGCGCCTGATTGAAATTCGCTGAAGGAATGCCGCGGTCGAGGAAACGGTCGTCGTGGTAATGCTCGTAGCTGAGCGTCACGAAGGTCTTGTCGAGCGGCTTCCAGGTGAAGGTCGGATTGATTCCGTACCGCTGCATGTCGAAGAAGTTGCGGTAGCTGTATGACTGCTCGTAGAGCCCATTGATGCGGAAGGCCAGCGTGTCTGAAATGGCCTGACCCACATCCACGGTCACGCGCTTGCGGCCGAAGCTGCCCGTGCTCACCTGCACGTTGCGCAGCGTCTCGCCATCAGCCTTCTTCGTCACGCGGTTGACGACGCCGCCGCCGCCGCCGCGGCCGAAGATCAGCGCGCTCGGACCCTTGAGGACCTCGACGGCCTGCATGTTGTAGAGGTCGCGATAATATTCCGCGTCGTCGCGCACGCCGTCCGTGTAGAAGTCGGCGGTGGTCGGTTGTCCGCGAATGGTGATCTGGTCGCGCTGGCCCTCGCCCTGCGCAACGGTCACGCCCGGCACATAGGTCAGCGCCTGATTCAGCGTCAGGCTGTTGCGGTCCTGAAGCTGCTGCTGCGTGATGATCGTGATGGACTGCGGAATGTCCATGATCGGCGTGTCGGTCTTGGTCGCGGTCGAGGTGCCGCGCGCCAGATAGCCGACGACGCCGGTCGGCCCGCGCCAGATATGCTGGCCTGGCGGCACGAAGGGAGCCGGGCCCGAGGCGGGACCGGGAACCGCAGGCCCGGAGGAAGCGGCGACTGCGGGAGCCGAAGTTCTGGGCGCCGCCGCGCGCGGCGTTCCCGACCTTGAAACCTGACGGCGTCCGCCGACGTCGATACCGGGCAAAACCTGTTGGGCCCGCGCAGCGTCGTTATAAATCGCCAATGCGGCGCTGAGCGCGCAGAGGCTGACCAAGGGGCGACGAATACGCTTCGCGGGCAAGGAAACAGGCGTCATGGCGGGCTCCAAAGGAACAACTGGCGCAAGAGTCGTGACAGGACTCAAGCTGCGGTCTGTTTCTCAAGTATTCTTAGGATATGATTTCCGTCAACGCGCGCCAGCTGATGTTGGAAGTCTTGTAAAAAGATGCCGTCTATTGGCGCAAAGCAGTCAAAACGCCTTTGTTGGAATTGTTTCATTGCCTACAAAAGTAATTGTTCTTGACTGTGGCAAATTCGATACAGCGCTGGCGGCGCGCCAAAAAAAAACGGCCCCGGAGGGCCGCTTCTCTGGATCGCGAAAGATCCTGATTCTTACTTCTTCTTTCCGTCGGCGCCGAACTGGGCGATGTAGGCCCAGACGTTCTCCTGGTCGCCGTCGGAAGCGAGACCCTGGAAGATCATCTTCGTGCCGGGGACCTTGGCCTTCGGGTTCTTGATGAACTCCTTGAAGGACGCCTCGTCCCACGCGATGCCGGAGGCCTTCATCGGCTCGGAATAGTTGTAGCCCTCAACCGAGCCAGCCTTGCGGCCGTCGATGCCGTTGAGCTGCGGCGCGACGGCGTTCTTGGCGCCTTCGCCAACCTGATGGCAGGCTTTGCACTTGGCGAAGACCTTCTCGCCCGCCGCGGCGTCGCCGCCAGCGAAAGCCTGGCCGGCGGAAGCGGCGAAAGCGACGCTCGCAGCGAACGTCAGCAGGGAAATCGTCTTCATCCTTGTTCCTTTCCTCATCTCGGCGTCCACTTCAGCGTCCGCCCTTTTCTTGAAACGCGCCTGGCCAAAAGTTGGCGCCTCTGTGGCGCTCTTTAGACGACTTCGAAACTACAACGAAGGTGCGCCCCGAGACAATACGCCAGACCCCGACTCTCGAACGGTTGGGAGATTATCCCGTGCGCAGTGAACCGAAGCTGAACCGCGATCCGCGGTCGGCGCTCATGTAACACGACGCAAAGTGAGGTTGACCCGCGCGCCCACCCCTGCGAGCGGCGCCGGCAATTCGGCGTGGACAGTCGGCAGGATGCGGTCGACGCCATGAAAAGAGCGGCGTGACGGGCCGGAGAGAACGAGCGCGTCGCCGGCGGCAAGCACGAAGGCGATCGACTTGTCGGCCCGGCGCGGACCGCTCAGCCGGAAGCGGCAATCGGCGCCGAGCGACAGGGAGAGTATCGGCGCGTCGAAGTCCGCTTCGTCGCGGTCCTGATGCAGACCCATTTTCGCGTCGTCCGAATAGACGTTGACGAGGCAGGCCTCGGGCGGCTTCGGATAGCCCGTCAACGCGTCCCAAGTATCGAGCAGCATTTGCGGCATCGGGGGCCAGGGCTCGCTCGTCTCGGGATGGCGCGGCTCGTAGCGATAGCCCTTGTCCTTGTCGCTCATCCAGCCGAGCGGCCCGCAATTGGTCATGCGCACCGACATCGGCAGGCCGCTCTTCGGCATTAGCGACACGAAGAGCGGCGCCTGCGCGATGACCTCCGCGATCTCCCGCGCAAGGGCCTCCTGCGCCCGGCCATCGAGAAAGCCGGGATAATGGAACGCGCCGGGAGCGATTTCGGGCATCAGCGCCAAGTTTTGACGAGGGTCATCATTGACCGCTTCATACGCCTTCGCGCCGCGGATTCGAAGAGGATCGCGGCGGAACCGTCAGCGCCTCAGGGAATCGCTCACGGCGTTGCCGGTGACGATCGCGTTGTGCAGATACATCATCTCGGGCGAGATCGTGCTCGCCAACCGGCCGGAAGCCGCCATTTTCCCCGCCCTCGACGCGCCGACTTTGGCAAGCCCGCTGACGCCGTCCTTCGGAGGACCAAAGGAGATCAGCAGGCGACTGGTGTCCGTTCTGCTGGCGGCGAACAGCTTTCCACTCGTCGTCGATACGCGCACGAGATTCCATGTCGGCGTCGCGTTGGCGTTGAAGGAAAGGATAAAGTCGATTTCATGCGTAATCGCCGTTATCGGATCGGTGGGAAACTCCGTATTACGGCAGCGAGGGTCGGCCGCTATCGTTTCGGTGGAAAACGGCAGGGAAGTTTCTTGCTCGCGCGCGGCTCGGCCAAGGAACGCGCATTTCTTTATCGGCTCCAGAACATCGTCGAGCCAATCGTCTATCTTCAGGTCCGCTTCAATCGTGATCCCGCCGATAGTGTAGCAGGGCTTATTGAGGTCTTCGTCTTCCTCGTCGACGAACTGGCTGAAGGGATAGGCGAATGTCACGATGTCTTCCCGGCTGGTGTCATATTTGATTCCGCCGCCGAATCCGAAGCTGTAATCCTGACTGACAACGCGCACGGGGTCCCAAAAGTCGTTTATCCCGACATAATTATTTACCATGTTCGGTGTCTTGATCGAGACGCCGGGATTGAACTCTATACTGTCGTCAATACGCAATGTGAGCGTAATCAGGGAGTTCCATTTCTCGAACCATTGGAGTTTTCTCTTGCCGTTCTCTCCAAACCGGTCGCCGACCCGCGTCCGGCCGTCGCCGAAGAGCTGAACTCTTACCGCCCTGCGTATTTCGCACTGAACGCCGCGGATGACGTCATAAAGTATTCGCTTTTTCCGTTCGTGACCGAGCAGCGCGCCCGCCTCCGGAACAATGCATCCGGCAAGACCCGACGCCATGACGCTGATCGCGGCTATACAAGCGATGAACTTGAATGGATGCGACTTTGAATCGCGCATGTGAAACGCCCTCTGCAATAAAATCGAAAACGAGAAACATTGTATACAATTTGTTAGGATTCGCGGCGGCCGCGCAACCTGCAAAGAAACGCAATAAAACGAATATCGGGCAGTGTTGCGATCATGACACGCTGCAACGGCGCCTCCTCGAGGCGTCGCTGCAGAATTTTCAATGCTCCAGCACCGTCTTCGACGCCACGGTCGAGTCGGCGTTGAGCCGGTATATGATCGGCACGCCTGTCGCGAGCTCCAGCTTCGTCACGCTCTCGGGCGTCAGCTGGTCGAGCACCATCGCGAGCGCGCGCAATGAATTGCCATGCGCCGCGACCAGCACGCGCTCGCCGCGCATCACCGGCGGCAGAATGCGCTGGCAATAGAAAGGCAGAACGCGCGCCACCGTGTCCTTCAGGCTTTCGCCGCCGGGCGGCGGCACGTCATAGGAGCGCCGCCAGAGATGCACCTGCTCCTCGCCCCATTTCTCGCGCGCCTCGTCCTTGTTGAGGCCAGAAAGATCGCCGTAATGACGTTCGTTCAGCGCGCGGTCCTTAACGGTCGGCACGCCGGACTGACCCAGCTCCTCGAAGATCAGCTCCAGCGTGTGCTGCGCGCGGATCAACGCCGAAGTAAAGCCAATGCTGAACAGCAGGTCGAGCTTCTTGAGCTCCTGCCCCGCGCGACGCGCTTCCTCTATCCCGAGCGGCGTCAGGTCGGGATTCTTCCAGCCCGTGAAAAGGTTCTTGGCGTTCCATTCGCTCTGGCCATGCCGGACGAGGACGAGTGTGCGATGCATGCTCATTGGGGTCTCGTGAAGGTCAGTGGCCGGAAAGGCCCAGCACGTCGGCCATGGAGTAGAGCCCCGGCGCCTTGCCGCGCGTCCAGAGCGCGGCCGCCAGCGCGCCGCGGGCGAAGATGCCGCGGTCCTCGGCCCGATGCGACAGCTCGATGCGCTCGCCGGCCCCGGCGAAATACACTGTATGATCGCCGATGACCGTTCCGCCGCGCAGGCTCGCGAAGCCGATGTCGCCGCCCTTGCGCGCGCCCGTCATGCCGTCGCGGCCGCGCGCGCTGTGTTCGGAAAGGTCGATCCCCCTGCCCCGCGCCAAAGCCTCGCCGAGCAGCAGCGCCGTGCCCGACGGAGCGTCGACCTTCAGCCGATGATGCATCTCGACGATTTCCGCGTCCCATGCCGGCCCGAGCGCCTGCGCCGCGCGCTCCACGAGAACAGCGAGCAGATTGACGCCGAGGCTCATGTTGCCGGAGCGCACGACCGCCGTCTCCCGCGCCGCCGCGGCGATAGCGTCGAGGTCTTCCGCCGACAGTCCGGTCGTGCCGATGACATGGGCGACGCCCGCCCCGGCCGCGGCCTTCGCCATGGCGACAGTGGCGGCGGGACAGGAAAAATCGACGACGGCGTCGGCCCCGGCGAGAGCTGCGGCGACATCGCTGGTCACCGGAACGCCATTCGGCCCCTGGCCGAAGGCGGCGCCGCTGTCGGCGCCGATTGTCGCTGCGCCTTCGGCCTCGAGCGCCGCGACGAGGCGGACGCCCAGAGTATCGGGGATGACCTGCGTTAGCATACGGCCCATACGGCCCGCGGCGCCCACAACGACCAGACGCAAATCGTTCATCTTTGGAAGCCCCCGCCCGCAATTCGAGACGCGTTTGCGACGACTCGTCCCCTCAAACGCGCTCTCCCTATACAGGCGGCGGGGCAGGATGAGAAGCGGGCGGATTGTCGCCTTGGGCGATGGAAACCCACCCGAACGGGTAGTTATTTCGGCTTGGGGCGGAAGGCTTTCACGCGCGCCGGATCGGTCTCGATATAGGCGGCGCCGATGAGATCGAGGCAATAGGGCACCGCCGGCATGACGGCGTCAAGGCAAAGCTCTATCGCCGCCGGCTTGCCCGGCAGATTGATGACGAGGCATTTGCCTCTGTGCGCCGCCAGCTGGCGCGACAGGATCGCGGTCGGCGTCTGGGCCAGCGAGACGCTGCGCATGAGTTCCCCGAAACCTGGCAGTTCGCGCGGACAGGCGGCGAGCGTGGCCTCGGGCGTCAGGTCGCGCGGGCTCGGCCCCGTGCCGCCGGTGGTGACGACGAGATCGCAGCCGACATTGTCGGCCAGGTCGATCAGCGTGTCGCGCACGCTCTCGAAACCATCGGGAATAACGCGCCGCTCGATGCGGAACGGCGTCGTGAGCACGGAGGAAAGATAGGCCTCGATCGCCGGGCCGCTCTCGTCCTTGTAGACGCCGGCGCTGGCCCGGTCGGAGGCGGTGACGACGCCGATGACGGCGTCGCGTTTCGTGTCGGTCATGTGATTTCTCCCGCCGCCTGTTTGGCGCCTCGCGGCGGATTTGTCAGCCCGTGCGGCGCCGGCGCTCTACGCCGGCTCCGCTACAGTCCCTGCCCTTGCGGCATGGCTCGGCCAGATTTCGTTGTATTGGGCCATGGCGTCGTCGATCGTGGCGGCGAAATGCACCTGCGGCGGACGCACGCCATGGGCGAGCAGCGCGCGCCGAATATCCGCATTGGCGCCCGATATGAAAAGCTCCACACCCCTGTGATGCGTCTTGTGCGCAAGCCCTTCCATGACATTGCCGCCGGTCGAATCGAGGAAAGGCACCGCCGAAAAATCGATTATCAGCCCCCGGTGCGTATCGGAGATTCGATCCAGCACGGAGCCGATCGACGCCGCCGCGCCGAAGAAGAACGCGCCGGTGATCCGGTAGATGACGACTTCGGGATCCGCCGAGCGGGCCTCGTCGTAACCCGCCTCGTCGTCCGGCGCGTCCTCGCCGACGTAGGGCATATGGGTTTCGACCTCGGTCGCCTGCGACATTCTGTGAATGAACAGAACAGAACCCAGAGCGAAGCCGACGGTGATGGCCTCCGTCAGGTCGCGGAAGATGGTGAGGAAGAAGGTCGCGGCCAGAACGGCGGCGTCACCCCAGCCCGATCTCAGCAGGACCGCAATGGCGGGCCGCTCGATCATGTTCCACGCGACGATTGCGAGCACTCCCGCGAGCGCCGCCAGAGGAATGAAAGAGGCGAGTGGCGCGGCAAGCAGCATGAAAAGGAGCAGGAAAACCGCATGCAGTATGCCCGCGACTGGACCATGCGCGCCGGCGCGAACATTGGTCGCCGTTCTCGCGATCGTGCCGGTCACGCAGAATCCCCCGAAAAGCGCGGCGCCGATGTTCGCCGCGCCCTCCGCGACCAGTTCACAATTCGACCGATGACGCCGGCCGGTCATGCCGTCCGCAACGACCGCCGAGAGAAGCGACTCGATGGAGCCCAGCAGCGCGAAGGAAACCGCCGCCGGAAAAACCGCCCGAATTTTTTCGATGGAGAAATCAGGCAGGCTCGGCGCGGGCAGAACATTGGGGATGCCGCCGAATTTCGAGCCGATCGTCGTCACCGGAAGCCCGAGGGCCGCCGTGACCGCCGCAGTCGCAACGACGGCGATGAGCATTCCCGGCCAATGGGGGCGCACCTGCTTGAGGCCGACGATGACCGCGACCGTCGCAAACGAAAGTCCCATTGCGGCAGGCGTGAGCGTCGGAAGCGCCGACCACAGCACGGGCAGTTTTTCGAGGAGTTCCCCGGGCTCTCCGCCCGCAGGAAGCGTTAGCCCAAGGAGTTCCCTGATCTGGCTGGCGAAAATGATGACAGCGATGCCGGCGGTGAAGCCGACCGTGACCGGAAACGGGATGAATTTGATGAAGGTTCCTAGCCGCAGGAACCCGATTGCGGCCATGATCACGCCGGAGAGGAATGTCGCGAGGATCAGGCCGTCCATTCCATGCGTAGCGACGGTCGTCGCCACCAGAACGATAAAGGCGCCGGCGGGCCCGCCGATCTGAAAACGCGATCCGCCGAGCGCGGAAACGAGAAAACCGCCCACGATCGCCGTGAAAAGCCCTTGCGCGGGGCTCGCGCCGGAAGCGATCGCGATCGCCATCGACAACGGCAGCGCGACAATGGCGACCGTCAGACCCGCGATCGCGTCTGCCCGCAGCTGCGCGAGGCCATAGCCCTCCCTCAGCACCGTCAACAGCTTCGGCATGTAAAGTTCCGCGAGACCGCTGCGTTCGGACTGCCGTGTTCTTGCGATAGTTGGAACGGACAATTCTGATCTCCCTGATCTCGAGCGCGCGCGCCGGGCGGGTTTTCGCTGCGTAGCAAAGGGACGCAACGTTCTTCCGTGCTCGACCGGAACGGTTGCTCGTCATCGAGTTTCCGGAACGCGTTCATCCGAAGCGGGGCTTCCGCGAGAATTCGATCTCGCCCGTTGACGCGATAGCCCGCCCCGCGGCGCGTATTCGGAGCCCTTCCGGGATGTTTCCGGATTCTTTCCCGAATGTGTCTCCAATTAAGCATCAATATCGTAATTTCATAGCTCCACACTAACAAATATCGCTAAAGCCAATGTGAACTCGCCGAGAGCGGGGATTTCGCCCCGCCGCGGGGATAGAGTGGCGCCATTGGGAGGCGCGAGATATTCGTGAGTCTTGGTCCCATGACAAAAAATATTTCTGGAGCTTTGCTCTTTTGTTTCTGGCGGCTTTAGTCGTCCGATAGCGAAATCCGGGTCTTTCCGGCGAATTGCTGCGAGGAATGAAACAAGCGGCGGACAGCGATGCAATCGATAGAAAGACTTCTACTCGAGAACAAGGTTTGGGCGGCGGAAACAAAGCAGCGAGACCCGAACTACTTCAAGGAAATGGCGCAGAACCAGAGCCCCGAGTTTCTCTGGATCGGCTGTTCGGACAGCCGCGTGTCCGCGGTCACGATCATGAACCTCAGGCCCGGTGAAATCTTCGTCCAGCGCAACATCGCCAATCAGATCATCGCAACGGACTTCAATTGTCTGAGCGTGATTCAATATGCGGTCCAGGTGCTGAAAGTGCGGGACGTGATCGTGTGCGGCCATTACAATTGCGGGGGCGTCAAAGCCGCGATGTCGCCTCAGGACCCGGAACTTTTGCTCGCCAACAAATGGCTGATGCACATCAAGGATCTGTACAAGCTACACCGTGAAGAAATCGACGCGCTGCCGACCAAGAAGGAGCAACTTGAGCGTCTCGTGGAGCTGAATGTTATCCATCAGGTCTACAACCTGTCGCATCTGTCGATCGTGCAGGACGCTTGGGAAAAGGACAGAAGCCCGACGATCCACGGTTGGGTCTACAGCATCAGCGACGGCATACTTCAGCCGCTCATCACATTGCCGCCGGGTAGCGACATCGACGTAATCTTCAAGCAGAAGCGTGTGCGCAAGACGCCCGTCCCGGTGGGCTGACGCGGAACGGCGTCGAGGCGCATCCGCTGAACAGAAACGCCCGGCCGAAGCCGGGCGCGTGACTGAACCTCGGGTGAGAGGTCCGAAGCTCAGACGAACATTCCGAAGATGCCGGAAAGAATGGCGAAGACGATGACGGTCGCGGTGACGATGCCGACGTCGTTCGTGCCCCACATGGCGAGGATAAGACCGAGGACCGCTCCCGCCGCGCCGCAGATATAGACGTTCGGCGTCATGGCGAAATCAAAGGAACGCATGCCGGTGTATTTGTCCTTCGGCATGCCGGGCTTGTCCATGTTCGAGTCGCTGCTGGACATATTGGATCCTCCTTCGGGACGCGCGCTCCACGGGCGGATTTCAAAGGGCGGAGCGACGAAAACTACGGAGAGTAAGGTGGTCCTGTGGATGGGGTCCGAATAGACTGTTTGTGGTCAAAAGGGGGCCGTTCCTCGCCAAAGTGACTCGAACAAAGCGACGCTGGAGCTGCCGGAAACGTCGGCTTCGGCGCCTGGCCCCTGTCGGACGAAAAAAGCCGGTCGCATTTCCGCGACCGGCTGGAGGCCTTCCGAGGCTCGCTTTGGAGAGTTCAGCCCTCCACGTAAATCTTCGCGCCCTTCTCGAGAAACTCCGCGCTCTTTTCGGCCATCCCCTTCTCACGTTCAGCGATGGCGGCGGCCTCCTCCCGCAGGTCGCGCGTGATCTGCATGGAGCAGAACTTCGGCCCGCACATCGAGCAGAAATGCGCGACCTTGTGCGCCTCTTTGGGCATGGTCTCGTCGTGATATTCCCGCGCCGTGTCGGGATCGAGGCCGATGTCGAACTGATCGTTCCAGCGGAAATCGAAGCGCGCGCGGCTCATCGCGTCGTCGCGCTCGCGCGCGGCCGGGTGACCCTTGGCGAGATCGGCGGCGTGGGCGGCGATGCGATAGGTGATGACGCCCGTCTTAACGTCGTCGCGGTCAGGCAGGCCGAGGTGCTCCTTCGGCGTGACGTAGCAGAGCATCGCCGTGCCGAACCAGCCGATCATCGCCGCGCCAATGCCTGACGTAATGTGGTCGTAGCCCGGCGCAATGTCGGTGACGAGCGGGCCGAGCGTGTAGAAAGGCGCCTCGCCGCAGGCCGCGAGCTGCTTGTCCATATTCGCCTTGATCTTGTGCATCGGCACATGGCCGGGGCCCTCGATCATGACCTGACAGCCCTTGTCCCAGGCGATCTTCGTCAATTCGCCCAGCGTCTCCAATTCCGCAAATTGCGCGGCGTCGTTGGCGTCGGCGTTGGAGCCGGGACGCAGTCCGTCGCCGAGCGAGAAGGAGACGTCATACTTTCGCATGATGTCGCAGATCTCGTCGAAGCGCTCGTAGAGGAAGCTCTCCTTGTGCTTGGAGAGACACCAGCGCGCCATGATCGAGCCGCCGCGCGACACGATGCCCGTGACGCGATTGGCGGTGAGCGGCACGTAAGCGAGACGCACGCCAGCGTGGATGGTGAAGTAATCCACCCCCTGCTCCGCCTGCTCGACGAGCGTGTCCTTGAACACTTCCCAGTCGAGCTTGAGCGCGTCGCCGCCGACCTTCTCGAGCGCCTGATAGATCGGAACAGTGCCGATTGGCACGGAGGCGTTTCGGATGATCCAGTCGCGGATGTTGTGAATGTTGCGGCCGGTCGAGAGGTCCATGACCGTGTCGGCGCCCCAGCGGATCGCCCAGACCATCTTCTCGACTTCTTCCGCCACGGATGAGGTCACGGCTGAATTGCCGATGTTGGCGTTCACCTTCACGAGGAAGTTGCGGCCGATGATGACCGGCTCCAGCTCCGGGTGATTGATGTTCGCCGGAATGATCGCGCGGCCGCGCGCGATCTCGTCGCGCACGAATTCGGGCGTCACGAATTCGGGTATCGCCGCGCCGAAGCTCTCGCCGTCGGCGATGCGCTCTTTTGCGGCGTCGAAGGCGCGCTCGCGGCAGAGGTTCTCGCGATGCGCGACATAGATCATTTCTTCCGTGACGACGCCGGCGCGGGCAAATTCGAGTTGCGTGACGGGCGCCGATCCGGCGGCGCGATAGAGCTTGCGCTCGGCCGGGCACGGCGGCACGAGACGGTCGCCCTCGGCGAAGCCATTGTCCTCTGGCTTGATCGCGCGGCCCTGATAGGTCTCGAGCCCCGTGCGCGTTGCGAGCCACGGGCGCGCCGAAGGAAGGCCCGCCAAGAGGTCAGGCGTAAAGGCCTCGCATGTATATGGCCCCGACGGGTCATATACGCGCAGCGGCGGCTCGCCCGCGGACGGGTCCAGCGTGATTTCGCGACAGGGAACGCGAATGTCGTCGCGACCCGGGGGCGAGGAATAGATCTTGCGCGACTTGCCGATCGGGCCGGTGGTGACGCTCGCGGGCGTGCGTTTGTCGTGGATGTTCATGTCGCGCTCCTTCATCGCGCTCCTTAAAGGGGAGCGGACGTGTGGGCCGGGGCACGAAGCGCGGAATACGGGCTAGAGGACCGAAGCGGCCCTGAACCTGGCATTCCCTCCGCCGGCATGACCCGGATCAGGTTCGACGGGTGCTTCTCAGCCGCGAACGCGGCGCCCCTCGCCATTGGAAGGAAGGTAGCGTGTTAGCCCTTTCCTCGCAAGATCGCCGCCCAAGTCGGGCAGTTCACAACATCGACGCGCGGAAGCGCTCGATGTCGCAAGAGATCCCGACGAGGGCGCGCAGGTCCAGCGCCTGAAAAAGGGCGGCAAATGTTGAATGTCCGGAATGAAATCCCGGGGCTTTCCCCTGATGGGGTAAGCTGCTTTACATTTAGGATGATCCACTCCAATCCGGATACCGCATGACGCCGCGAAACTTCCAGGGTCTCACCTCCGGGGAAGCCGCTCGCCGCCTTGCGCAGTTCGGACCCAACGCCCCGCCCGAGGCGCCGCCGCTCGGTTTCTTCGCCATCGCGCTTCGCACGCTGAAAGAGCCGATGTTCGCGCTGCTCATGGCGGCGGCGGCGCTTTATCTCTTCGTCGGAGACCTTGGCGAGGGCCTGTTCATGGTGGCCGGCGCGGCTGCGTCGATTTCGCTGGTCGTCGTGCAGGAGTTGCGCAGCGAGCGCGCGCTGAAGGCTTTGCAGCGGCTCGCCGAGCCAATGGCGCATTGTCTGCGCGACGGCGAGCAACGGCGGATCCCGGCGCGCGACCTCGTGCCGGGAGACGTCATTCTCGTCGGCGAGGGCGAGCGGCTTCCGGCCGACGGCGTCCTGCTTTCGGGAGACGCCCTCGTCATCGACGAGTCGATCCTCACGGGCGAGTCGGCGCCCGTGACCAAGACGCTCGCTGGCGACGGCGCGGAGCTGGCGTTTCCCGATCCCGGCGGCGATTACACGCCCTTTCTCTATGCCGGCTCGATGATCGTTCGCGGCTCCGGCGTCGCGGAAGTCGCGCGCACGGGGGCGCGCACGGCGGTTGGCGGACTCGGCGCCTCGCTCGCGGCGATACAGGGAGAGCCGAGCCCCCTGCAACGCCGCACCGGCGAACTGGTTGCGAAACTCGGCGTGTTCGCCCTGATTTTCTGTGGGGTCGTCATCGTCGCCTACGGGCTCGTGCATGGCGACTGGTTCGAGGGCGCCATTGCCGGGATCACGCTGGCGATTGGTCTGCTTCCCGAAGAGTTTCCGATGGTGCTCGCGATATTCCTCGCGCTCGGCGCCTTTCGCCTCGCGGGCCGCAACGTGCTCGTCCGTCGTTCCTCGGTGACGGAGACGCTGGGATCGACTTCGATCCTCTGCGTCGACAAGACCGGCACGCTCACGCAAAACCGCATGACCATCACGGCCCTTTCCACGGGCCACGGAATAAATCCCGTTCCGGAAGCTCCGTCCGCGGACGAACATCGCTTGTTGCGCGCGGCGCTGCGCGCGTGCTCGCAGAACCCGGTCGATCCGATGGATCGCGCGGTCCATGCGCTCGCGGCGAAACTCGGCGTAACAACCGCAGGAACGCCGATCGAGAGCTTCCCGATCAGGCCGGAGCTTCTGGCCTTCATTCAATCCTGGCGGGTCGAGGATGGTGTGACGAAGGCCGCGAAGGGGGCGCCGGAGGCAATACTCCGTCTGGCTCATTCAACGGACGACGAGCGCGCCCGTTACAAGACCGTCGTCGAGGAGATGGCGAGACGCGGCCTGCGGGTCCTCGCGGTCGCGCAAACGCAACCCGCGCCCGAGGACCGCCTCGAAGAGGCAAGCTTCGCCGTTCTCGGCCTTCTGGCCTTCGAAGACCCCGTTCGCGACGATGTTCCTCACGCCGTCGCCGCGGCGCGGCGCGCAGGCGTGACCGTGGCGATGATCACCGGCGACTATCCCGCGACCGCTCTCGCCATCGCCCGTGAGGCAGGAATCGACGCGCAAGCCGGCTTTCTCACCGGCGTCGACATCGCCGACACACCGCCCGAGCAACTGCCCGACAAGATCCGCGACATTCGCGTCTTCGCGCGCGTGACGCCGACGAGCAAGCTCGCGCTGGTCGAGGCGTTCAAGGATGACGGCCATATCGTCGCGATGACAGGCGACGGCGTAAACGACGGTCCGGCGCTCGCCGCCGCGCATATCGGCATCGCCATGGGCCAGCGCGGCTCGGACGTCGCGCGCGAGGCGGCGCATATTGTGCTGCTCGACGACAGATTCGCTTCCATCGTCGCGGGCGTTCAGCTCGGACGCCGCATATTCACCAATCTGCGCAAGGCGCTCACCTACGTCACCGCAATCCATGTGCCGATAGCCGGTCTCGCGCTGGCGCCAATCCTGATGGGACTGCCGCCGCTCCTGCTGCCGCCGCATGTGGTGCTGATGGAACTGATCATCGATCCCACCTGCTCGCTCGTCTTCGAGGCCGAGCCCGGCGAAACCGACGCCATGCTGAGGCCTCCGCGCCCGCGCAACGAGCCCCTCTTCGGAACGCGCGACCTGACTCTAGGCGCTGTACAGGGCTTCATCGTGTTCCTGGCCGTGATGAGCGTCTACGTCATCGACAATGGCTTCGGCGTGCCCGAGCCCGAGGCGCGCGGCCTCGCCTTTGCCACGCTCATTGTCGGCAATCTCACGCTTGCGCTTTCGAACGCCTTGCCAAAGGGCGTATCGCCCTTCGCCCGCGAGAACATTATTTTCTGGGTGGTCGCGGCGGCCGCTCTGTCCATCCTAGCAGCGGGGCTTTTCTTTCCGCCGCTGGCGGGGCTCTTGCGCTTTGAGCCGCCAGACGGCATCAGACTGGCGTTTGCAACGCTGCTCGCCCTGAGCGCGGGCGGCTGGTATGGGATGTGGCGCCGCCTTATCGACTTCTGAGCGCGCGCATCGTAGGAGCCTTCATGACCGACGCTTCCGGCGTTGATAACCGCAAGTCCATGGCGATCATCGTGTCGAAAGGCACGCTCGACTGGGCCTATCCGCCTTTCATTCTGGCGACGACCGCCGCTGCGATGGACATCGACGCGACGCTGTTCTTCACCTTCTATGGCCTCGGGCTCTTGAAGAAGAAGCTCGACCTCGAGGTTTCTCCGCTCGGAAATCCGGCGATGAAAATGCCGATGGCCGGCATGCATCTCGGCATGCCCAATCTCGTCGCCGCCCTGCCCGGCGTCACCGCGGGCGCGACGGCGATGATGAAGAACATGATCGAGAAGAAGGGCGTGGCGAGTATTGAGGAACTGCGCGACGTCGCGCTCGAAAGCGGCGTGAAGCTCGTCGCCTGCCAGATGACCATGGACCTCTTCGAGTTCAAAAAGGAGGACATGATCGACGGCGTCTCCTTCGGCGGAGCCGCGACCTATCTCGAACAGGCTGTCAAGGCCGACGTGAACCTTTTCATCTGAACGGACGAATCATGGCTGATAAAACTGTCGACGCGCGCGGGCTGAACTGCCCGCTCCCGATCCTTCGCGCCAAGAAGGCGCTGGCCGAAGTGCCTGTCGGCGGCGCGCTCGAAGTCCTGACGACGGACCCCGGCTCGGTCGCGGATTTCGCCGCCTTCGCCCGCCAGACCGGTAACGAACTCGTGACATCGGAGCGGGAAGCCGAGCATTACCGGTATGTTATCCGACGTACGGCGTAGCGTGTAAAAGCCGATGATTGCCTCAGTCGCCCACATAACGACTGTTGCAATAACGTAACGTCCACCCGAATTTTTAACTTGAGCGCTGCCTTAGCCTGCCTGCGACAAGGCAAGTCTGTTAATTTTTCGAATATCGCAAAAGCGTTTCAGCGCTGCGACGCGATTTTCGAGACCAGACCAGGCCGCTCCAGATGACCAAATCTTATTCGCGCCGATTCGCATTCGCCGTGTCCGCGATCGTCCTCGGAGCCGTCTCGGCGGCCCATGCGGCCGACGGTTATTTCCTGATCGGCTATGGACCACGCGCAAAAGCGCTGGGCGGCGCCGGCGCCGCCGATCAGCGTGACGCCATGGCGCTGTCGACCAACCCAGCGAGCATCGTCGGTCTGGAGCGCCAGTTCCAGCTCGGCCTGACCGGCATCGTCGCCGATCGCGGCTACAAGACGACCGGAACGCCGCGCGTGCTCGCGCCCGGCGAAGTGCAGAGCGGCCGCCCCTGGTTCCCGGTGCCGAACAGCGGCTACGTCCAGCCGATCGACGCCAATTCCGCATGGAGCATCGTCAGCTACGCCAATGGCGGCATCAACACCGCCTATGACTGGGGTCATTACCGTGCGCCCTTCGGCGGTCCGCTCGGCGGCGGCTTCGCGGGCGTCGATCTGCATCAGGGCTTCATGAGCGTCGGCTACGCTCGACGCTTCGCCACGCCCCTCGGCGCGATCTCCATCGGCTTCGCGCCGACCATCGCCGTGCAGATGATCAATGTGCAGGGCCTCAAAATGTTGTCGCCCCTTTCCTCCAACCCCTGGGAAATGTCGGACATGGCCTTCGACTGGTCATGGGGCGGCGGCGTGCATGCGGGTCTTCTGTGGAGCATCACCGACAAATTCCGCTTCGGCTTCTCTGGCTCGACGCCGATGTGGATGTCGCGCTTCGACAAATACGCCGGCCTCTTCGCGGACGCCGGTCGCTTCGACATTCCCGCCAACATGCAGGCGGGCCTTGCCTATGACGTCCTGCCGAACCTCACGGTCATGATGGACTGGCGACATATTTTCTACTCGGCCGTGCCGGCGCTCGGGAACCCGACGAATCCCACGCTCTATCGTTCGCTCGGCACGGGCTCGGGTCCGGGCTTCGACTGGACGGACGTCGACTCCGGCGCCATCGGCGTCGAGTGGCGCTATTCTCCGGCGCTGACGTTGCGCACCGGCTATCACTACAGCACCAATCCGCTGCGCTGGCGCTCCGTGACGGTCAACGCCCTGTCGCCGATCATTAATCGCCATCATGCGAGCGTCGGCGCGAACTATGTCGTCACGCCGAATTCATCCGTGGATTTCGCCTTCGTCTACGCCTTCAAGAACTCCTTCACCGGCATCGAGTGGATTCCGGCGCAGCCGGGCCTGCCCTTCGGCGCGCCGAACCCACGTGCGACAATTTCACCCTGGGTGCAGGGTATGGAGTTCACATTAGGCTATAATTATAAATGGGATGCGGGTGATCATTCGCTGATCCCCACCCATTTCTAGCGTTGTGACAGCTCCCCGACGACCGATGTGGACGTCTGACTGGGCGCGCCTTCAGCAACTGGAGGCGCGCCTGTTTTTTCAGCCGACGACGATATTGGGGGCCGCGCGCTGCTTTTGCGTCTCGAGCAGCGTTTTCACCTTGGCCGCAAGATTGAGATAGACCGCCGCCTGCGGGCTGTTCGGCTCGGCGCCGACCACAGGGCGACCGGAATCCGAAGTCTCGCGAATCTTGATGTCCAGCGGCGCCTCGCCGAGGAAGGGAACGCCCATCTTTTCGGCGTCGTGACGCGCGCCGCCATGTGCGAAAATCTCCGACCGGCCGCCGCAATGCGGGCACAGGAAATAGCTCATGTTCTCGATGATGCCGAGGACAGGGGCTTCGACCTTCTGGAACATGGCGACGGCGCGGCGGGCGTCGATCAGCGCCAGGTCCTGCGGCGTCGAGACGATCACCGCGCCAGCGAGCGGCACCTGCTGGGCGAGCGTCAACTGCACATCGCCGGTGCCCGGCGGCATGTCGACGACGAGCGCATCGAGTTCGCCCCACTTCACCTCGCCGAGCATCTGCGTCAGCGCCTGCGTCACCATTGGCCCGCGCCAGACCATGGGCACATTCTCGTCGACGAGCAGGCCCATCGACATGATCTTGATCCCGTAGGCTTCGAGCGGCACGAGCTTTCCGCCCTCGACCGCCGGTTTTTGCGAAAGGCCGAAGAGGCGCGGCATGGAGGGGCCGTAAATGTCGGCGTCGAGCAGGCCGACGCGCCAGCCCTGCGCCGCGAGGCCGAGCGCCAGATTGGCGGAGGTGGTGGATTTGCCGACCCCGCCCTTCCCCGAGGCGACGGCGATGATGAAGCGGATCTTCTCCAGCGCCGGCGCAAGGCCCTTGCGCGGGGGCGGCGCGGCGGGCGCTCCGTGAGAATGGCCGTGGTGGTCATGGGCGTGGCTGTGGCCAGCGGCGCGCGGGGCGCGTTCGGCCGTGAGCGTCACGACGGCCGCCTCGACGCCCGCAATGGCCTTCACCGCTGTTTCGGCGGCCTTGCGCGCAGCCTCCCAGGCCGCGCCCTGCGCCGGGTCGCCGGCCAGCGAGACAAACGCTTTTGCGCCCGACAAGGTGATCCCGCTAACCGCGCCCGCGAGCGGCGCGCCGCCGGGCCCGTAAAGATTTTCAAGAGCTTTGAGGATGTCCGCTTCAGTCGCCACCGGCCGCTCCTTGTCAATTTAGAGTTATTCTAGACAAGGATATGCCGCTATTCGCGTCCCGCGTCCATGGGAAACGGCTATTTGGACGCCGAACAGCAGCGCCCTTCCGTCTGCACCGGCGGACACGGAACGTCGCCGTATGAACAGAACACACAGCAGTCGCCCGTCTTCGGGGTGAGCCGAGCGCGGCAGGACGGGCACTCATGCACGACGACGCAGGCGTCCTGCGGCATGGTCAGGATTTCCGAGGCGCCGCAGTGGGGGCAGGTAAGCGTGGATTGCAGCTTCACGCGAACAGCGCCATCGGATGTTCGATCAGCCGCTTGAACTCCGCCAGCAGCTCGGCCCCGAGCGCGCCGTCGATGGCGCGATGGTCACAGGACAGCGTCACGCTCATGATATTTGCTACCGCCGCCGCGCCGTCGCGAACGACCATGCGCTGCTCGCCCTTCCCCACCGCGAGGATCGTCGATTGCGGCGGGTTGATCACGGCGGAAAAGTTGCGAATACCGTACATGCCAAGATTGGAGACCGCCGAGACCCCGCCCTCATACTCATGCGGCTTGAGCTTGCGTTCTCTCGCGCGCGCAGCGAGTTCCTTCACCTCTTCGGAAATCTCGCGCACCGTCTTCGCCTGAGCATTGCGCACGATGGGCGTAATCAGCCCACCAGGGATCGCCACCGCCACGCCGATGTCGGAGGCTTTGTGCTTGAGCATCAAGTCGGGCGTGAAGGTGACGTTGGCCTCAGGCACGCGCTGCAGCGCCAGCGCCAGCGCCTTGATCACGTAATCGTTGACGGACGTCTTCCATTCCGGCGCGCCATCGGCGCCCTTGGGCGCGGCGGCGTTGAACTCCTCGCGCAACCGCAACAGCGCGTCGATCTCGCAATCGACCTCGAGAAAGAAATGCGGAACGGTCTGGATCGACTCCGTCAGCCGCCGCGCGATGGCCTTGCGCATCGAGTCGTGCGGAATTTCCTCGTAGGAGTCGATCTCGTAAAATTTGCGCGTCGTCCCGGCGGAGGGCGGCGCGGCGAGCGGAGCCGCCGGAGTGGTTGACGGAGCCTTTCGGGCGCCGCCGCCGGCAATCGCGTCCTTCACGTCGCGCTCGATGATGCGGCCGTGCGGACCGGAGCCTTGCAGCCCCGCAATATCGAGCCCCGCCTCCTTCGCCAGACGGCGCGCCAGGGGCGACGCGAAGATCCTCGGCGCGCCGCTGTCGGGTGTTACGAGCGCCATCGTCATGTCCTGTAAAGAACCGTCTTCGCCGCCGCGATTACTTCCGCCGCGCTGGGCAGCGCAAGCTTTTCGAGATTGGCGGCGTAAGGCATGGGCACGTCTTTTCCGGTGACGCGCATGACCGGCGCGTCGAGATAATCGAACGCCTCCTCCTGCACCCGCATGGCGATCTCCGCCGAGACGCCGCACTGCGACCATCCCTCCTCGATCGCAACGCAGCGCCCGGTCTTCTTCACGGATTCTATGACTGTCGCGCTATCCATCGGGCGCAACGTCCGCAGGTCGATGACCTCCGCCTCGATCCCATCCTTGGCGAGTTCATCGGCGGCGGCGAGCGCGTAGGTCATGCCGATGGAGAAAGAGACGAGGGTCACGTCCTTGCCCGCGCGCGCGACGCGGGCCTTGCCGATCGGCAGGACGAAGTCCTCGATCGCGGGCACGTCGAAAGATTTGCCGTATAAAATCTCGTTCTCGAGGAACACGACCGGATTGTCGCTGCGGATCGCAGCCTTCAGCAGGCCCTTGGCGTCGCTGGCGTTGGACGGCGCGATGACGATCAGCCCCGGCACTTGCGAATACCAGGCCGAATAGTCCTGACTGTGCTGCGCTCCAACTCGCGCCGCCGCGCCATTTGGGCCGCGAAACACGATCGGGGAGCGTATTTGCCCGCCCGACATATAGAGAGTCTTGGCCGCCGAATTGACGATGTGATCGATGGCCTGCATCGAGAAATTGAAGGTCATGAATTCGACGATCGGCCGCAGCCCAGCGAATGCGGCGCCGACGCCGATGCCGGCGAAGCCATATTCGGTGATCGGCGTATCTACGACGCGCCTGGGGCCGAACTCCTGCAAGAGGCCTTGGGTGACCTTGTAGGCGCCCTGATATTCGGCAACCTCCTCGCCCATAACGAACACATTGGGATCCCGGCGCATCTCTTCCGCCATGGCGTCGCGCAGCGCTTCGCGCATCGTCATGGCGATCATCGTCGTGCCCGCGGGAACCTCCGGCTCGCCGCTCACTTTCGGCGAGGGCGCGATCGTGGTCTGCGCCGGCTTCGGCGGCGCGGCGGCCTCGGCTTCCTCCTTGCGCTGCGCCTTGTCCTCCTCGCCGGGTGGCGGCGGCGCGGGCGCTTCGACGGTCGACGCGTCCTCGCCCTCGCCCGCGATCACCGCGATCGGCGTGTTGACGGCGACGTTCTCCGTCCCGCCCGGCACGAGGATGCGCGCGAGCACGCCTTCATCGACCGCCTCGACCTCCATTGTCGCCTTGTCGGTCTCGATCTCGGCGATAACGTCGCCGGCTTTAACCTCGTCGCCTTCGCTCTTCAGCCATTTCGCGAGCTTGCCCTGCTCCATCGTGGGCGAGAGGGCGGGCATGAGCACGTTGACAGTCATCCGATCACTTCCTCACGCCACCACATCGGTCCAGAGCTCACCGGGATCTGGCTCTTTGTCGCTCACGGCAAAATCCGCCGCCTCTGCGACGATCTTGCGAACCGCGGCGTCGATCTTCTTCAATTCGTCCTCGCTCACGCCGTCGGCCAGGAGGCGAATGCGCACCTGCTCGATCGGATCGTGCTCCTCGCGCATTTTCTGGACTTCTTCCTTGGAGCGATATTTCGCCGGATCCGACATGGAGTGGCCGCGATAGCGGTATGTCTGCACCTCCAGAAGATAGGGGCCGTTGCCCTTACGGCACCAGTCGAGCGCTTCCGCGGCCGCCGCTCGCACGACGCGCACGTCCATGCCGTCGATCTGCTTTCCGGGAATTGCGAAGGCGGCGCCGCGCCTCGAAAAGTCCTTCTGCGCCGAAGCGCGGGCGATCGAGGTGCCCATGGCGTAGCGATTGTTTTCGACGATGAAGAGAACGGGAAGCTTCCACAGCGCCGCCATATTGAAGGTTTCGTAAACCTGCCCCTGATTGGCGGCGCCCTCTCCAAAGAATGTCAACGAAACCCTGTCTTCTCCGCGATAGGCGTTGGCGAAGGCGATCCCCGCGCCAATCGGCGCGGGCGCGCCGACGATGCCATGCCCGCCGAAGAAATTCTTCTCCAGCGAGAACATGTGCATGGAGCCGCCCTTGCCCTTGGAGTAGCCGCCGCGTTTGCCGGCGAGCTCCGCCATGACGCCCTTGGGGTCCATGCCGCTCGCAAGCATGTGTCCGTGGTCGCGATAGCTCGTGGTGAACTGGTCGCCCTCGCGCGCAGCCATCTTCACGCCGACGACGACCGCCTCCTGTCCGATGTACAAATGGCAGAAGCCTGCGATGACGCCCATGCCGTAAAGCTGGCCGGCCTTCTCCTCGAATCGGCGGATGAGCAGCATTTCGCGAAACGCCGCGAGTTCCTCGTCGCGCGTGAAATCCGGTATTGGCTCGGGTGCGCTAGCGCCGTTGCTATCGTTCGCCATCGGCTGTTTCGGGCCTCCCGTCCGTCGCTTCGAGATCGGCCACGACAATACCAAAGTTCCGCATTGAACACGAGTGCGCCCGCTAATCTTTAATGCTCAGCGGCTGTCGAGCTGCGACTGCAATTCTTCTGCGAAGGCGGTAATCCGCCGCGCGTTCGCGCCGAAATCATGTCGGCCATAGCGGGAGGCGGAGCGAATGTCGATGCGCGTCTGCCCGCCCGGCAGGGGTTTCAGGCGCACCGTAATATCCTCGTCGAAACCCAGGACAAGCGTTCGGTCGAGAAAGTCGAGATGCCCCTCGCCAGTCCGGCCACCCGCGGCGCGCTGGTCGATGGGTTTCCAGCCCACCGCCTTGGCGGTCTTTTGCACCAGCGCGAACGCCTCGTCTGAGTCGAGATCGACGACGATCGGTTCGACGTCCGGATAGGCGGAGCGCTGGGCCTCGCGCGCCTTCGCCGGCAGGCCCTGCGGCTGAAAGCCCTTCCGCGCCTGATAGGCCGCACGCGACAGCGAGAAATAGGGTGGATTGGCGATGTCGGTCGAAATATCCGACAGCACCGGCAGACGCATCGCCTCGACGGCGAGATAGGCGGGATAAGCGAGCGTCAGGCAGGCGATGAAGGCCGCGCCGACAGCGGCCCCGACCCCTCGGCGCCCGGTTCGCCAGATGACGTAGCAGGCCGCGCAGAACAGCAGCAGCGAGATGAGCGCCAGCGCCATCGCCGACCCAAGCGCCGCGAGCGCCGAGGGCGGCTCGATGACGTGCAGGCGCGCGAGGATGATCGACATAACCGCCACCGTCGCCGCGAAAATGGCGACGCTGCGGCTCCACAGCGCGGCCTGCGACCATGGCTCCTGCGGAAGTTGTCGGCGCATTCGTCAAAAGCCTCGGGAAGCTCGAGCGCCGCGCTTTTGCGCGACGCCGGCCCGCATTTTTCGCAAATGCGGGAGGAATTGCAACGCCGGAGCGCGGCCGCCAAAAATCGGGAGAACAAAGCGGTAACGCATTTGGCGCGATTAGCACATCATTAACGCGATAAGGACAAATTCGCCTGAAACATTCGCTCCGCGTTATCCGTCACGAGTAACAGAGGCAGCCATGACCGACCAGTTTTCAGTAGAGTTCGACCAGTCCCCGTCGGGCGGCCACCCCCACGATCTCCTCGCGCGCCTCTATCGCGAAATCGGCATCTCCGCCGTCGCGGCCGCGCTCGAAGTCTCGCAATTTCCTCAAAAGCCGGTTGAAGAGCCGGTCAGCCTCGACGATCGCCGCGTTCCGCCGGTTCTGCTGGGCGATCATCTCGCCGCCTGATAGAACGCCTCCTGCCCCGCGCACGGCACAGGCCGCGCCGGCCAGGGATGGGACATGATCAGCCGACGCGATTTCCTGCGCTGGCCAGGCGGGCTTGCGCTCGCCGGGTTGGGAGCCTACTCGGTCCTCATCGAACCGGGCTTCATGCTCGACGTGACGCGCTACCGCGTCACGCCCAAGGGTTGGCCGCATGGGCTGCGGCTGCGCATCGCGGTCATCACCGACCTCCACGCCTGCGAGCCATGGATGCCCGTCTCGCGCATTCGCGAGATCGCACGGGTCGCCAACGCGCTTTCGCCAGACCTTGTCGCGCTGCTCGGCGATTTCGCCGCCGGCACGCATTTGACGACAGGGCCCGTCACGCCCCAGCAGTGGGGCGAAGCGCTCTCTGAACTGAAGGCGCCGCTGGGCGTCCATGCCGTGCTCGGCAATCACGACTGGTGGCATGGGCCGTTGCCGAGCGATCGACCCGACGAAGCCGAAAGCGTTCGTCGCGCGCTGAAGCAGATGGGCGCGCGCGTCTACGAGAACGATGCGCTGCGCCTCACAAAGGATGGTCAACCGTTCTGGTTGCTCGGCCTCGGCGACCAGATGGCGTTTTATCTGGGCGGGAAGATCGGCTGGAAAGGCCACGACAATCTCGACGCGACGCTCGGCCTGCTTACGGACGACGCGCCCGCGATCATGCTGGCGCATGAACCCTTCATTTTCTCCCGCACGCCGAAGCGTGTGGCGCTGACGCTCTGCGGCCATACGCATGGCGGGCAGGTCAACCTGCCTTTCGCGGGGCCGATCGTCGCCGAACTGCGCTGGCGCACCAAGAACATCTACGGGCATTTCATCGAGGACGACCGCCATTTGGTGATCTCGGGCGGGCTCGGCGAGTCGATCCTGCCCGTGCGCTTCATGCGCCCGCCGGAAATCGTGGAAGTGACGGTGGAGGCGGCCTGAGCGTCGACGCCCTATATGAAGCGCGTGACAGGACGACGGCCATGCGCGAAATAGTGATGATATGCGCCCTGATGAGCGCTTCCCTCGCGATCGACGAAGCTTTTGCGAGCCAGAAGCGCCTCTATCGCGGTCAGGCGCAGGCGGGGCGGATCGCGCCCGCCGGTCCGGCGGATGACGGCTATTTCTCGAATTATCTCACCGGGCCGGGCGGGACCAGAACTCCCATCATGGATTACCCCGGCTCGGCGACTGTCATCACGCGCAAGATGATGGACGACATCAACGCCCGAAATATCTGCGATGCGCTGCGTTACGCGCCGGGGGTAACCGTCTCGGGTTGCTGGTAAAGAAAAAAAGCGCGGCGAACCGCGCTTCTTCCAAATTGCATGTGTGGGAGCCGATCACTCGATGATGCTGGCCACGACGCCGGCGCCGACGGTGCGGCCGCCTTCGCGGATGGCGAAGCGCAGCTTCTCTTCCATCGCGATCGGAACGATCAGCGCGACTTCCATCGTCACATTGTCGCCCGGCATGACCATCTCGACGCCCTCGGGAAGCGTCACGATGCCCGTCACGTCCGTCGTGCGGAAGTAGAACTGCGGACGATAGTTCGTGAAGAACGGCGTATGACGGCCGCCCTCTTCCTTCGTCAGGATGTACGCCTCGGCCTTGAATTTCGTATGCGGCTTGACCGAACCCGGCTTGCACAGCACCTGGCCGCGCTCAACGTCCTCGCGCTTCGTGCCGCGCAGCAGGCAGCCCACGTTGTCGCCAGCCTCGCCCTGATCGAGCAGCTTGCGGAACATCTCCACGCCCGTCACCGTCGACTTCACCGTCGGACGGATGCCGACGATCTCCACTTCCTCGCCGACCTTGATCACGCCGCGCTCGATACGGCCCGTCACAACCGTGCCGCGGCCCGAAATCGAGAACACGTCCTCGACCGGCATCAGGAACGGCTGATCCTTCGGACGCTCCGGCTGCGGAATGTAGCGATCGACTTCCTGCATCAGCTTCAGGATCGCGTCGTGGCCGATCTCCGGGTTCTTCGACTCCAGAGCGCAAAGCGCCGAGCCCTTCACGATCGGAATGTCGTCGCCGGGGAAGTCATACTTCGACAGAAGCTCGCGGACCTCGAGCTCGACGAGCTCCAGAAGCTCCGGATCGTCGACCATGTCGACCTTGTTCAGGAACACCACAAGCGCCGGAACGCCGACCTGGCGGGCCAGAAGGATGTGCTCGCGCGTCTGCGGCATCGGGCCGTCGGCCGCCGAAACCACGAGGATCGCGCCGTCCATCTGCGCCGCGCCGGTGATCATGTTCTTCACATAGTCGGCGTGGCCGGGGCAGTCGACGTGCGCGTAATGGCGGTTCTGCGTCTCATATTCGACATGCGCCGTCGAAATCGTGATGCCGCGAGCCTTCTCTTCCGGAGCCTTGTCGATCTGGTCGTAGGCCGTAAACGTCGCGCCGCCCGTCTCCGCAAGAACCTTCGTGATCGCCGCCGTCAACGACGTCTTGCCATGGTCGACGTGTCCAATCGTCCCGATGTTGCAGTGCGGCTTCGTGCGCGAGAATTTTTCCTTGGCCATGGTCCCGTTCCGGTTAGACGCGAAGTCTCAGACGCTTCAGCGCGGCGAGCCTTTAAGGCGGATGGAGAGAATCCGCAAGGGGCATCGCCCACTTTCAGGAAACCCCGCCTGGCGGGCAATGCGCGGAAAGAGGCTACCTGCATCCCTTCTTGCAGCGCACGCCATTGATTTGTGGATCAGTTTCGCCTGCGGTCATCACATCGACGACGACCCCCTTCCGCTTCCAGCGGAAGATGCAATTTCCCAGACCCGTGCCCGCGCAATCCACTGTCTCCGGACGCCCTTCGCAGCGTTGGTCGCCGGGCGGGCATTTGAAGCCTGGGTCCGGCTGATGAACCGGCTTCCAGCCGCCCTTCAACAAAAATTTGCGCGCTGCGGAATAGGACCCGCTGTGAGGGACGCCTGCCGGAGCCTTGGCCATGGCGACAGGAACCAGAGCGAGCGCGGCGGCGCAGACGACTGCGACGGCAAAGGTTTTCACGTCTCAAACGCCCTTGATGCAATTGAAAATTCCGATGATCGTCAACGCATGCAGCGTCTTCGACGCGTGGGGCAACTCCGTCATCGTCGAGATCATCTCCGCTGGCGCCGGGCGCGCTTGCGCCCTATCGTCTACAACAGTTTGCAATGCAGCAGCGCGAGACCTCGAATTCGGTCAGGCGATTTTTTGAAAGGGGATTGTCCAATGGACTCCAATCCGAGGCGCAATATCGCGGCAATCGCGCTTTTCTGGATTTTTCTCGTCCTTTGCGTCGGCGTCCTCGGCGTCGGATGGAGTCTGAACAATCTCCCCGCCGAGGACCAAACCCGCGTCTATCTTGCGGACCTGCATGTGTCGCTCGGCCTCTCGGCGGCGATTCTGCTTCTTGCGCAGTTTCTGCTCGGCGCGGCGCTCCTGCTCGCTGGCGCATTCGAGATTCGCAGCGGACGGCAGACCGTGGCGCTCTGGCTGCGTCGGCTGATTTATGTCGCATTCCTCGCGCTGGTGATTTCTGGAGCGCTCGCCCTGGCCTATCGCGGAGAACAGATCTTCTTTTGGGCTTATCCCCTGCCCTACTGGAATGGCGGCGACCGGTTGCTGGCGGATCTGCTGAAGACCGTTCATGGCTACGCGGCCTATGCGCTGGCCGGCCTGATCATCGCCTATATCGCCTTCACCCTCTTCGACCGGTTCGCCCCCGCGGCTCCTGCCGGCTCGCGGGCGGTCGAGGTTCCCGCTCCGACGACCATCGCCGCCATGATCGCGGACGGTCTGTCGCACAGCTTCGGCTTCTTCGGCGCCACAGCCTTCTGGTTGCAGCTATTGCTCGGCGTCGTTTCAGCCGTGCTTCTTGTCTTCGGATATGTCGGACATACGGTCAGTCCCGACGCCTCCGGTTTCGGGGATGCGATCTACTGGGCGACGGCGGCCATTGGGCTTCTGGCGCTGACGACGATTTTTTCATTTTATTACATGAAGACGGCGGCGCGGATAAGGAACCGGCCGGAACATTACCTCTCCCACCAGAGAGGCATGTCCTTCTGGTTCGTCGGCAGCGGCGGCTTCTTCAATGTCCTCGGCGCGCTCGCGTCCTTTGTGGGCGTCGGACTGAGCGTCGCCCTTCTCATTGGCAAGACGGTGTCGCAACCGCCGGGCATAGCGATCACTGATCCGGTGAAGATCATCCGCGCGCTCGACGTCTTCGTCCTGCTGGTGAATTTCAGCCTGCTGTTCGCTCATTTCGTTGGCCTCGGCGTCGCCGCCTGGCTGATGATCAGCGCGCTGAAATCTCGCCATCAATACGTCGTCGCCACGGAAGCGGGGAAGTAAGGCTTTAGCGATCGAGGCGGACGCGCCTACCGCATCTCGCACCGCACGCGCGCATATTCGCCTTCCTTCACGCCGGTCTCGCCGGCAAGCAGCGCCGCATATTGGCTCGGGACGCCGCACATGACGCTTTCGACCCTCTGCCGGATCACGGCGCGCGCAGTCGCGTCGTTGCAGTTCTCCCGCGCGATCGAAATCGAACAAATGTAGAGGATGACCAGCATGCGGCCTGCCCTCGAGTTGACGCCGAGCCCTTGCCTCAGGCGCGAAAAATTACACTTCCCATAGAGATGCAGCCGTCGGACCGGGCGGCAAGCGCGGAAAGGCGACGAATCCGGCTTGTTTCTCGCCAATCCCCCATGCGGCGTCACGGTGCGCCGCGCGAATACGGGTCAGAGGCTCGCCTCAAACGGCCTCGTGAACAATCTCTCCGTCGACGACCGTCATGTTCACGACCCCTTGCAGCAGCGCGCCGTCGAAGGGCGTGTTGCGGCAGCGTGAGTGAAGTTTGGCGGGATCGACGACGAAGGGCGCGTCGGGGTCGAAGCGGATGAGATCTGCGGGCGCCCCTTTCTGCAGGCGCCCTTGTTCCAGCCCGAGGATTTCCGCAGGGCGCGACGACATTGCCGCCAGCAGGCGCGGCAGCGTCACATCTCCGGAATGCACCAGCCGCATGCCGGCGGCGAGCATTGTCTCGACGCCGATAGCGCCATATTCGGCCTCGGCGAATGGCAGGCGCTTCGTCTCGACGTCCTGCGGATCATGGTCCGAGACGATGACGTCGACGAGGCCCTCGGCGAGCGCGGCGACCAGCGCCTTGCGTTCTTCCTCGTGACGCAGCGGCGGGCGCAGTTTCAGGAAGCTGCGATAATCGCCGATGTCGTTCTCGTTGAGCGTGAGATGATTGATCGACGTTCCGCAGGTGACGGTCAGCCCCGAGTCCTTCGCGGCGCGAAGCGCATCGAGCGACAGCGTGGTCGTGACGATCGCGGAGTGGTAGCGCGCGCCGGTGAGCGCGGCGAGCCGCAGGTCGCGGTCGAGCATGATGGCTTCAGCCTCGCGCGGCACGCCCGAAAGACCAAGCCGAAGCGCGAAATCGCCTTCGTTCATCACGCCGCCGGCGAGATCGGCGTCCTGCGCGAAATGCACGACCAGCGCATCGAAGTCGCGGGCGTAGGCCATCGCGCGGCGCATGACGAGCGCGTTCTTCACCGAGCGCGCGCCGTCGTAAAAGGCAACCGCGCCCGCCTGCTGCAGCAGGCCGAGTTCGGCGATTTCCTTGCCCTCACGCGCCTTGGTGAGCGCCGCCATGGGAAGCACCCGCACGCGGCCCGTGTCGCGAGCGCGGCGCAGCACGAAATCCACGACTGCGGGGTCGTCCACGGCGGGATCGGTGGCGGAGGTGGCGACGAGCGTCGTCACGCCGCCGGCCGCCGCCGCCATTGTGGCGCTGGCGATGGTCTCGCGGTGCTCCGCCCCCGGCTCGCCGACAAAGGCCTGCATGTCGATGAGGCCCGGCGCGATCACCTCGCCCCCGCAGTCGACGACGCGGGCGCCGTCGGGCGCGGTGTCGCGGGTGAGATGCGGGCCGAGATCGGCAATCCGCCCATCCCGGGCAAGAAGGCCGCCGCGAGTCTCGGCCCCCGAGGCGGGGTCGATCAGGCGGGCGTTGACGAAGAGGAGCGGCGCGGACCGGCGATGAAGCGACATGGCGCCTGCTTAGGGCATTTTCGGCGGGTTGGGAATGTGGAGCCGTCGTCGCGGCGGGAGCGACAGCGCTACTTCCTGACGCTTCCCTTGAACGCCGTCGCCGCCTCCTTCGCCTCGTCGAGCTTCGCGAATCTCACCACCACCTGCGAGCCGTCCTCCGGCGGCGACGCCAGCCGTGCGCGGAAGGCGATCTTCTCGCCCGCCTCGAGGCGTGACTTCGGCGCCGGGGAAGTCCATGCGTATCGGTCGAGGCCGTTATCGCCCCGGACAGCCAGCGTCACCGGCGGCACGCGATTCTGCTCACGGCGGATGTTGACGATCTCGCCCTCGATGGTCAGCACGCGGCGCATGCCGTCCATCACGATGCGCGAATGCACGTCGCGAAGCTCCAGCCCGGCGAGATTGACCGGCAACCCGACGGCGCGATAGGCGGCCGCCGTCTGCGGCAGGAGGCGGACGATGCGTTCGCGCATGCCGATCAGCGCCGTGGCGCCAATCGCCACGGCGATCATCGAGGCGAAAACCGGCCAGCGGTCGTGCTTGGTCGCCGCCGGTTCCGGTTTCGCCCATCGGGGCTGGCGCCCCCACATTTCTTCGTAAGTTGGCGCTCGAAGAAATTCGCTCGACGCTTCGGCCGCGATTTCGCGAGCTGGGAGGACCGAATCGAAATCTCTGTCGAAGCCAAGTCTCATGCGACGCGCCCGCTCCCCGGAAGTCTCTGAAAAAACGCGCAGACAAGAAATCATTAACCCCAATTATGGTTAAGAAGTGGTGAACTGCTATTCTCCGCAACTCTGGCGTTCGCCAGATCGTCCTTCACCCCCGGCCGCCGCTCGCCGCGCGGCGCCAACATCCGGAGCGAGCCCACGATGTTGAGCTTCGAGAATGTCGGCCTGCGCTATGGCGTCGGCCCGGAGACCCTTCGCGACGTGAATTTCCAGATAGCGCCGCGCTCGTTCCAGTTTCTCACCGGGCCTTCCGGCGCCGGCAAGACGACGCTGATGCGCCTCATCATCATGGCGTTGAAGCCCACGCGGGGACTGATCAACATCTTCGGCCGCGACGCCGCGACTCTCGACAAGGACGAGATCACGGAGACGCGGCGGCAGATCGGCATCGTTTTCCAGGATTTCCGCCTGCTCGACCACCTTTCGCTTTATGAAAATGTCGCGCTTCCGCTGCGCGTGCTCGGCCGCGAGGAGTCGAGTTACCGCTCGGAAGTGACGGAGCTGCTGCGCTGGGTCGGTCTCGGCGAGCGCAAGCACAGCTTGCCGAATGTGCTCTCCGGCGGAGAAAAGCAACGCGCCGCCATCGCGCGCGCGCTCATCTCGCGGCCAAAACTGCTACTGGCCGACGAGCCCACGGGCAACGTCGATCCGACGCTGGCGCGCCGCATCCTGCGACTATTCGTAGAGCTGCACAAATCCGGCACCGCTGTCGTCATCGCCACCCATGATCTGAGCCTGATGGACCAATATGACGACGCGCGGCGCCTCGTGCTGGCCGACGGCCGCCTGCATGTGTTCGAGTAAGCGCGATGGCCCTGCTCATCAGAAAGCGAGTCCTCACACGCGCGACCGCGTCGACGAACTCCGAGGACGACGTGCCTAACCTGCCGACGCCGCTGGTGCCGGCTGACTCGGTGGCGGGGCGCTCGCTTGTCATCGTCATCGCCATCATGACCTTCCTCGCCGCGCTTGCCGCTGGCGCCGCCCTGCTCGTCGCCGACGCCAGCGCGGAATGGCGCAGGGAAGCAGGCAGCGAGGCGAGCGTGCAGGTGCGTCCGACGCCGGGCCGGGACATCGAGGCCGATCTCAAGAGCGCCGCCGAAATCCTGCAGAAAACCCCCGGCGTGCGTGAAGCACAGGTTTACACCAAGGCCGAGTCCGAGGCGCTGCTCACACCCTGGCTCGGGAAAGGTCTCGATCTGACGGAGTTACCGACGCCGCGCATGATCGTGGTCAAGCTCGATCCCAAGAGCCGTCCGGACCTTGAAAGCCTGCGCACCGAGCTGAACTTCGCCATCCCGAGCGCCGTTCTTGACGACCACCATATTTTCGTCGAACGTCTCGGCGACATGTCCCGCGCCGCCGTTGCGGTCGCGGTGATGATCTTCATCCTCATCCTCGTGACGATGGGCATTGCGGTAGCCTCTGCCACCCGCGCTGCGGTTGCGACGAACCGCGAGATCGTCGAGGTTTTGCACATCGTCGGCGCCGCGGACAATTTCATCGCGCAAGAATTCCAGCGCCGGTTTCTGGCGCTGGGCCTCAAGGGCGCATTGATCGGCGGCGCCGCCGCCATCGCCTTCTTCGCGCTCGCGCAGATGGCGGCGCGCAACTGGCGCGCAACGGCGAGCGCCGATCAAATGCAGGCGATGTTCGGCGATTTCGCGCTTGGGGCCGGCGGCTTCGCCGTCATCCTCATCCTCGCGGGCGCCATTGCGGTGCTGACCGGCTATCTGTCTCAGGTAACCGTGTTTCGCCATTTGCGGCGACTCGGCTGATCACATATTCGCGGAGACCGTGCCATTCGCCGCATTATGACTCTATATGTTCAATCGAATCGGGCCTCGACGCGCGATCGTCTGAAAAACATGGGCTGGAGGAGCGACAAGGTGACGGGGATCGCGCCCGAGAAGGCTGCGGCCGGCGTTGGACGCGCGATTGTCCGCGGAACGCTTTGGCTCCTCGCCGCTACATTGGCCGCTTTCGTCGCCGGCTATGTCGCCTTTGCGCTTTCGCTTGCCCGCCAGGAGCCGATTCTCAAGGTCGAGGCGGAGGCCGTCGTGGCGCTCACCGGCGGATCGGACCGCGTGCTTGACGCTGCGGATTTCCTCGCCCGCGGGCAGGCGAAGCGAATGCTCATCACCGGCGTCAACCGCGCCACCCGCAGCTCCGTCCTCGCCAGAATCCTGCCGGTGTCGCGCGATCTCTTCAATTGCTGCGTCGACCTCGGCTATCAGGCGATGGACACGGCCGGCAACGCCCGCGAGACGCGGGAATGGGCGCAGTCGCGCAACATCACGCGCTCGCTCATTGTCGTGACCTCGAACTATCACATGCCCCGCGCGCTGGTGGAGCTCTCCGCGGCGCTGCCGGACATCAAACTTTACCCATTCCCCGTGGTCAGCGAGCATGTCGACGTCGCCGACTGGGCGACCGACCTCGGCGTCGCGCGGCTCGTCGGCAGCGAATACGTCAAATTTCTCGGCGCGCTTCTGCGAACGAGGCTCAGCCTCCGCGAGGACGACCTGGCGACCGCCCCCCTCAGAAGCAGCGCCTCGCCCGATTAACTCCGCCTTGTTTTATTGGCCGCCGGCGGCGTAAAACGCGCATGCCAACAGCCAAGCGAAAACCGACATGCTCTTCCTGCGCTCGCTCGTCTTCCAGATCGTGTTCTTTGCCAACACCATCGCCCTGATGCTCATCTGGCTGCCGGGCCTCTTCATGCGGCGGCAGGTGTCGCAGGAGCTCGGCCGAACATGGGGCCGAACTTCGCTGTGGCTGCTCGACAAGATTTGCGGCACGAAGATCGAGTGGCGCGGGCTGGAGAACATTACTTCAGGCGCGGTGATCGTGGCCTGCAAGCATCAGTCGACCTGGGACACTTTCGTTCTTCCGATCAAGTTTCCCGATTTCAGCTACATCTTGAAGCATGAGCTCATCTGGCTGCCATTCTTCGGCTGGTATCTTCTTGCCGCCGAGCAGGTTGCAATCGACCGGGCCAAAGGCGGCAAGCTCCTGCCCCAGCTGATCGAGAAATCGAAGAAGATTTTCGCGCAGGGACGTCAGCTCTTCATCTTTCCGGAAGGAACGCGCCGTCCGGTCGGCGCCCCGCCGCAATATAAGGTCGGGATCGCACACCTCTATGACGCGACGAACGTCCCGGTCCTGCCTGTCGCGCTTAATGCCGGCCTGTTCTGGCCGCGCCGCTCCTTCCTGATCTATCCGGGAACGGCGGTGATCGAATTCCTGCCCGTCATCCCGCCGGGCCTGCCGCCGCGCGAATTCTTCCGGCTTTTGCAAAACGAGATCGAGACGGCGTCCAACCGCCTCATCGATGAAGCGGTCGCGAAGGACCCGACAGTGGCGGCGAGACTTGAGCGCAATCGTGCGAAGGCGGCGGAGAAGGCATAGAGCGCATTCGCCGAATTTGCTCTCGCGTCATATCTTGTCGCGCGTTCGAACGGAAAACTGCCTGCTCTTTTCCTTGGCGCGCTCTATGCGCCCATCGCGCGCGTCAGCGCCGGCCGCGGCTCGAGAAGCGGATATTCCGCTTCGACGATGTAAGGCCCGCCGCCGACCGAATCCCGCGAGGAATAGAGCACGAAGCGCTCTGCCGTGAATTTGATCGGCGGGAAATAGCCGCGCGCGCCGAGATAGGCGGCGACGGCCGCCGAGCTCGAGTAGCGCAGACGCGCCAGCGTGACATGCGGGACGAACTTGCGCGGCTCCGGCGGCGCGCCGAGCCGGCGAAGCAGCCGTTCCTGCTCGGCCTGCATCTCCAGCAGCGCCTGATCGGCGCGCGCGCGCGCAACGATGGCGCGCGGCTTGTCGCCGCCGAAGGAATCGAGCTGGTCGAGCGTAACCGTCACTTCGGGCCGCTGGATGAAGGAGAGCGCATTGGCGACGTCCCGCGCGAAAGCGTCATCGACATCGCCGAGGAAGCGCAGGGTGATGTGATAGTTCTCGACGTCGATCCAGCGCGCCCCGGAAAGGCCGCCGCGCAGCCGCGAGAGGCTCTCCGCGACGTGGGGAGGAACTTCGAGGGCCGTGAACAGTCTGGGCATGAGCTCCTCCCCTGTCCGTTACGAATCGCGCGCTATTTCGGGCTCGCCAATCTCGTGGCGCCCATGGATGTCAGAACCTTCTCGATCTGGGGCGCGATCTTCGAGACGATCCTGGCGACGCCGGCCGCATTCGGATGAACGCCGTCGACGAGCAGCGCGGGATGGCCCCAGATGCCTTCGAGGAAGAAGGGAATCATCGTAACCCCATGCTTCTTCGCCAGATCGGGATAAATCGAATCGAAATCCTGTTTGTAAGCTTGCCCCCAATTGGCGCTCGACACCATGGCGGCGAGCATCACAGTCACACCTTTCGACCGCAACGTCGAGATGATCTGGTCCAGATTGGCGCGTGACTTTTTGGGGTCGACGCCGGTCAGCATGTCATTGGCGCCCAGCTCCACGATGGCCATGTCCACCGGCCCCGCCGAGAGCGTGTAATCGAGCCGCGCGAGGCCCCCGGCCGTAGTGTCGCCGGAGACGCCCGCATTGATCATCTCGATGTCGAAGCCGTCGGCGACGAGCCGTCGCTTGAGCTGGGCCGGCAGCGAATCTTCCGCCGTGACGCCCGCGCCGGCCGTGAGGCTGTCGCCGAAGGCGAGGATTCGCAATTGCCCGGCCTGCGCGCTCGCGCTCACGACCATGAGCGTGGCCGCCGCCAGAATTTGGAGCCCGCGCCGGAACAGGCGATAAGACTGATAAAATCCAGGCGTCTTTGAAGGCGCATTGTTCAAGGACAAACCTCCGTGCAACCCGTTATCGAACTCGCCGACGTCGACCTCACGCTGGGCGAAGGCGCCGCTCGAGTCCATGTACTGAAAGGCGTGAGCCTGACCATAGCCCCGGGAGAGACCGTCAGTCTCCTCGGCCCCTCCGGCTCGGGCAAATCGACCCTGCTCATGACCCTCGCCGGTCTGGAGCGCCCCGACGCCGGCGCCGTCAGGATCGACGGGCGCGACCTCGGCGCCATGTCGGAGGACGCGCTGGCGCGTTTCCGTGGCCAGAACATAGGCGTGGTGTTCCAGTCTTTCCAGTTGATCCCCACCATGACGGCGCTGGAAAATGTCGCGGTCCCGCTCGAACTCGCCGGAAAAGCAGACGCTTTCGCCCGCGCCGAGGCGGAGCTGGCGGCGGTGGGTCTCGGCGGGCGCCTTTCGCATTACCCCGCCCAGCTCTCGGGCGGCGAGCAGCAGCGCGTGGCTCTGGCCCGCGCGCTGGCGCCGGACCCGCTGATCCTCGCCGCAGACGAGCCCACCGGCAATCTCGATTCCGAGACGGGCGCGGCGGTCATCGACCTGATCTTCGCCCAGCAGAAGCGGCGCGGGGCGACGCTGGTGCTGGTGACGCACGATCCGAGCCTCGCCGCCCGCTGCGGCCGCCGCGTGCGGCTACGCTCCGGTCGCATCGAAGCGGACGAAGCCTGATGCGCGCCTCTGGTTTCCGCTCCCTGCCCTTCGGCCTGCGCTTCGCCCTGCGCGACCTTCTGGGCGACCCGCGCGGCTTCGGGATCTTCATCGCCTGCATCGTGATCGGGGTTGGGGCGATTTCGGGCGTCTCGGGCCTCTCGCGCTCGCTGGCGCAGGGGCTCGCCCGCGAGGGCCGCACGATCCTCGGCGGCGACGTCTCCTTCAGCCTCGTGGCGCGGGAGCCTTCTCCCGAGCAGCGCGCCTATTTCGCGGCGCGCGGACGTCTTTCCGAAATCTCTCTCATGCGCGCCATGGCGCGGCGCGACGACGGCGAAGCGGCGATGGTCGAGATCAAGGCCATAGACCCGGCGAGCTACCCCGCCTTCGGGGCGGTCGAGACGGAGCCTGCTCTCCCGCTCGCCGAAGCGCTGGCGGAACGCGATGGCGTCGCCGGGATAATCGTCGATCCGATGCTTCTCGCGCGCCTCGACGCGAGGCTCGGCGACACGCTGATGATCGGCAATTCGCGCGTGCAGCTGCGCGCTAAGCTCGTGAGCGAACCCGACAAGCTCGCGGGCGGCGTCGGCCTCGGACCACGCGTGCTGATGTCGAGACGCGCGCTCGTCGACGCCGGGCTGGTCACGGCCGGTTCGGTTGTCCGCAATGTCACGCGCGTGACCCTGATCGGTAACGCAAGCGACGAGGCGGTAAAGGCTTTCAGGACGGAAGTCGAAACCGCCTTTCCTCAGGCGGGCTGGGAGACGAGAACGCGCGACGCCGTCTCCCCGCAATTCACCCGCAATCTCGAACGCTTCACGCAATTGTTGACGCTCGTTGCGTTGACGGCGCTGGTTGCGGGCGGCGCCGGCGTAGCCAACGCCGTGCATGGTTTCGTGGAGCGCAAGCGGACCCAATTCGCCGTCCTGAAGGCGCTGGGCGCGACGGGTTCGCGCGTCTTCGCCATCGCGCTGGCGCAAGTGCTGGCGGCGGCCTCCTTCGCGATCATTCTCGGCCTCGCGGTCGGCGCAGTGATCCCATGGGCGGCGTCGGAGGGATTGCGGCAGGTCGCGGAGCTCCCGGTGTCCGCTGCGCTCGACGCGCGCGGCGCGGCGTTCGGCGCGCTTTACGGGCTGCTGGTGACGCTGATCTTCTCGCTCGTCCCGTTGGGCCGCGCACATGAAATTCCCGTCGCCGCGCTTTTGCGCGACGACCCGCGCGGCGCGAAGCTCACGCGTTACCGCGTGGGCGCCTGGGCCGCCGGCGTCGCCCTGACCGCGCTGGTGATTCTTTCCGCCTCGGACCTCAAGCTCGGCGTCTTCTATCTCGGCGCGGCGATCATCGCCTTCGGCCTGCTGCGCGGCGCGGCGTGGCTCACCATGCGGATCGCCCGCGCCCTGCCCCGCCCGCGCGACGCCAGGTTGCGGCTCGCGCTCGCCAATATTTGGCGGCCGAAAAGTCTCACGCCCGCTCTGATCGTCTCCATCGGACTTACGCAAACGTTGCTCATCGCGCTCGCTTTGGTCGAGGGCGCGATCCACAATGAACTCGCCCGCGCGGACGCGGGCGAAATTCCGAATTTCTTCTTCATAGACGCGCCGAAGGCGCAGGCGGCGGAATTCCGCGCCTTCCTCGCCGAACAGGCGCCGGCGGCGCATATCGCGCATGTGCCGATGATGCGCGGCCGCATCGTCGCGGTGAAGGGCGTCCCCGTCGAAAAACTCGCCGTGAACGACGAGGCGAAATGGGCGCTGGAAGGCGACCGCGGTGTGACCTTCTCGGCGAGGCTTCCGGAAAATTCCCAGATCGTCGCCGGCGAATGGTGGCCGGCCGACTACGCCGGACCGCCACTCGTATCGCTCGAGGCGAAGATCGCAGAAGGGATGAGCCTCGGCATTGGCGACGACATAAAGGTGAATGTCCTCGGCCGTGAAACAATCGCGAAAGTCGCAAGCCTGCGCAAGGTGGACTGGCGCAGCTATGGAATCAATTTCGTGATGGTGTTCTCGCCCAACGTCTTCGCCGGCGCGCCCTACACCGAGCTGTTCACCATCGCCTATGGCGCGCCGTCCATCGCGGCGCGCGACGCCATGGACGCGAAAATTGCCCGCGAGACGGCGAAGCGCTTTCCGATGATCGTCTCGGTCAGGGTCAAGGAGGCGATCGCCGCCATCGACAAGATTGCCGGACAGCTGGCGCTCGCCGCCCGCGCGGCGGCGGGGCTCGCCATCGTGACGGCGATTCTCGCGCTCGCCAGCGCGGTCGCAAGCGGCCAGCGCGCCCGCCTGCACGACGCAGTGGTGCTGAAGACGCTTGGCGCGACGCGCGGCTGGCTCGCCGCGGCCTATGGGCTGGAGTTCGGACTTGTCGGACTCGTCGCCTCGTTCATCGCGCTCGCCGCCGGCGCCGCAGCGGCCTATGTGATGACAACCTTCCTGATGAAATTCGACTTCGTCTTCCTGCCGGGAACGATCGCGCTGACGACGGCTGCGACGCTGGCGGTCACGATCGGGCTTGGTTTGGCGGGCACATGGCGCGTTCTCTCGCGGCGCCCGGGCCCGGAATTGCGCGAATTGTGATGCTCGAGCATCGGCAAGACGAAATTTGAAATCCGGAACCGCCGCGCAGGCAAGAAGGTCATCCGCGCCCTTGCCCTTCGCCTCGCTCCGGCATAAAAGCTGATGCGCGCCGCCGGCCGAAGGGTCGTCCCGGCGCTTTTTGGCTTTCCCGCGCTTCATTGCGGGGGCGCCTCGAAACCCGGAAAATGACGTCCGTGCCCGACAAAAGCGTGTTCTCCTGGCAGAATATCGGGATTTCGATCCTCGGCGGAATCGCGGCGGCCGCGATTTTCGCAGTGGTCGCGCGCGGCGGATTTGGCGGACTGCTCTTCGCGCATCTCGCGCCGCTGCCCCTGATGATCGTCGCGCTCGGCTTCGGCGTGCGCCACGGCTTCTCCGCCGCGATCGTCGCGACGGTGATCCTGTCCATCTGGCTGCATCCCGTCATCGGCATGGCCTATGCGCTCCTGGTCGCCGGCCCCGGCTGGTTCGCCGCCTATGTCGCCGCGGGCGCCCCGCGCGGCCGCCGCGATCTGGTCACCGCGCATGTTTCGAGCTGGGCCTCGCTTGCCCCCGCCACCGTCCTTGCGACCGCCATTTTGCTCTGGATCATCGTCGCGACTATCAGCTTCGGCTCCATCGACGAGGCGCTGAACCCGATCCGCGCGCGCGCCTTCATCCTCCTCGACGCGATGGTCAGGGAGAAGGAGCTCTCCGACAAGATCAATCCCACGGAGCTTTCAGGGTCAGTCGCCCGCGCCGTGCCGGCCTTCCTCGCAGCCTATGGCCTGCTCATTCACATCGCGAATCTCTGGATCGCCGCCCGGCTGGCGCAGGCGTCCAGCCTCCTGACCCGCCCCTGGCCGGACATCGCGACGGATTTTCACCTGCCCCGCGCGGTGGGCGGCGTCTTTCTGAGCGGCCTCGTGATGACGCTGTTCAGCGGTCCGTCCGGCGCAATGGGGCTCGTGCTCGCCATGACCATGGGCCTGCTGCTGGCGCTTCAGGGTCTTGCCGTCGTCCATATTATGGTTCGCGGCTCCCGGTCGAGCGCGCTGGTGCTCTCGATCATCTACTTCATGCTCGGCCTGCTCGGATGGCCGATCGTGCCGCTGGCGGCGCTCGGGGCCGCCGACCTCTTTTTCAACTATCGCGACCGGAAAACGGCCGCTGCGCCGGCTCAGCCGCAAAAACCGGCGGAAAAATCGGATTGACTTCGTCCCGATTTTCCTGACAAAGCGCACAACCTTCGGAGACAAGAACATGGAAGTCATTCTGCTGGAACGCGTGGCCAAGCTTGGCCAGATGGGCGACACGGTGCGCGTGCGCGACGGCTACGCCCGCAATTTCCTTCTCGCCCGGGGCAAGGCTCTGCGCGCCACCGAAGGCAACAAGAAGCAATTCGAGACGCAGCGCGCCCAGATCGAGGCCCGCAATCTCGAAGCCAAGAAGGAAGCTGAAGCCGTCGCCGAGAAGCTCGACGGCCAGAGCTTCATCATCATCCGCCAGGCTGGCGAGAGTGGCCATCTCTATGGCTCGGTCGCCACGCGCGACATCGCCGACGCCGCGACGGCTGGCGGCTTCTCGCTGAACCGCAATCAGATCGTTCTGACGCATCCGATCAAGGCGCTTGGCCTGCATGCGGTTCCGGTGCATCTGCATCCGGAAGTCGACGTCAAGATCATGATCAACGTCGCGCGTTCGGAAGAAGAGGCCGAGCGTCAGGCGCGCGGCGAGTCGATCACGACCCGTGAAGAGACCTCGATGGACGATCTCGGCCTCGAAGTCGGCGCCGCCCTGGCCGAAGCCGGCGACGTCGAGCTGTAAGAGCTTTAGAAATCCTCGACAATTCTGGCCCGGCGGTCGTGCGACCGCCGGGTTTTCTTTTTTGGCTCGCGCGCTTCGATTCGGCGTACGATGCAAGAGCGATTCGTCATAGGCACCGAGATTCTTTTCCCGCCATGTGGAAAAGACTCGCAAGTCGGGGCAAGGGAACGAAGCGTTAAGTCAAGTCTGGCGCGGAGGGTCGGACTCATGCGATGGTTGACCCATTCCGGACGGCTTCCGCGTCGCGTCTGAAAGCCGAGGAAGAACAACTCGCTAGAATCGAGAACCATGCCTCCAATCGAACAATTGGCGGGTCGGCGCGCTTTTCAGGTCGCGCAGCCCGAGACGCCCGCCTATCGCACGCCGCCCCACAATATCGAGGCGGAACAGGCGCTGCTTGGCGCCATCCTCGTCAACAATGACGCCTTCGACCGAGTGTCGGATTTCCTGCGGCCCGAGCATTTCTCCGAGGAGCTGCATCGTCGCATCTTCGAGGTCGCGGGGCAGCTCATCCGCGCCGGCAAGCTCGCGACCGTCGTCACGCTGAAAACCTTCCTCGCGGAAATCGAACTGCCGGCCGGCGTGACGATTCAGGCCTATCTAGCGCGACTCGCCGCCGAGGCGACGACGATCATCAACGCCGAAGACTATGGCCGCATCGTCCACGATCTCGCGACGCGGCGCGACCTGATCGCCATCGGCGAGGACATCGTCAACACGGCATATGATTCGCCGATCGACGCCACCCCGCGCGCGCAGATCGAGGAGGCCGAGCGCAAGCTCTATTCGATCGCCGAGACCGGCCGTTACGACGGCGGCTTTCAGCGCTTTTCGGATGCGCTCGTCATCGCCATCGACATGGCCAACAGCGCCTATATGCGCGACGGCCATCTTTCCGGCATTGCGACGGGGCTGATCGATCTCGACGAGAAGATGGGCGGGTTACAAAAATCCGATCTCATCATCGTCGCGGGCCGTCCCGGCATGGGCAAAACGGCGCTCGCAACCAACATCGCCTTCAACATCGCCAAGGCCTATCAATACGAGACCGAGCCCGACGGTTCGCACAAGACGATCAACGGCGGCATTGTCGGCTTTTTCTCGCTCGAAATGTCCGCCGAGCAATTGGCGACCCGCGTGATCGCCGAACAATCCGGCGTGCCGAGCTACAAGATCCGCCGCGGCGACATCAATGAGGACGATTTCCGCCGCATCACCGACGCCGCGCGCGAGATGCAGAGCATTCCCTTCTACATCGACCAGAGCGGCGGCATTTCCATCGCGCAGCTCACCGCGAGAGCGCGGCGCCTGAAACGCCAGAAGGGACTCGACCTGCTGGTGGTGGATTACCTCCAGCTTCTCGCCGGATCGAAGTCGCGCGACGCCAATCGCGTGCAGGAGCTCACCGAAATCACGACGGGCCTGAAAGCTTTGGCGAAAGAGCTGAATGTCCCGGTGATCGCGCTGTCCCAGCTTTCGCGTCAGGTGGAGGCGCGCGACGACAAGCGCCCGCAGCTCTCGGACCTTCGCGAATCCGGCTCGATCGAACAGGACGCCGACGTGGTGCTCTTCGTTTATCGCGAGGAATACTACCTGCGTAACCGCGAACCGCGCGAGGGCACGGAAGAGCACATCAACTGGATGGCCGAGATGGAGCGCGCCCATGGCCGGGCCGAGGCCATCATCGGCAAGCAGCGCCACGGCCCCACGGGCACGGTGCCGCTCGCCTTCGAGGCCGAGGTGACGCGATTCTCCAATCTCGCGGACGAGGACAAGCTGCCGGCGCGGATGGGGGATTGACGACGCTCGATCCTGAGACGCAATGGCCGGGCTTGTCCCGGCCATCGACTCGATCGGGGCGCCAACCCCGCAGAGCGTAAATTTGCGATTTAGAGCGTTTCATATTTTGACGGAAGCGTATCCTGCGTTTGTGAAGTAGTTGCTGCATTCTTGTGGTTGGATGTCTTTTGCGAGGCGTCCGATCTGTCGCCAGGTTTCATCGATGGTTCGCTGCTGCGCCTGTCGCATCCAGTGTTTGAGCTTGGAAAAGGTCTGTTCGATTGGATTGAGGTCGGGCGAATAGGGCGGCAGAAACCACAGTCTGGCTCCGGCGGCGCGGATCGCGCGTCGCACCGCCTCGCCCTTGTGACTGCCGAGATTGTCCATAATGACAATATCGCCCTGCTTAAGCGCGGGGACGAGTTGTTGTTCGACATAGGCGCGGAAACACGCGCCGTTGATTGGCCCGTCGAAGACGCAGGGCGCGTCGAGACGATCGCAGCGCAGCGCGCCGAGAAAGGTCAACGTGCGCCAATGGCCGTGCGGCGCGAGGCCGCGCAAGCGCTTGCCCTTGGGGCCCCAGCCGCGCAGCGGCGTCATGTTCGTCTTGATCCAGGTCTCGTCGATGAAGACCAGCCGCCTGGGATCGAGGCGCGCTTGCAGCGATTGCCAGCGCTTGCGCCGTCGCGCAATGTCAGCGCGGCCTTGTTCGAGCGCCAGCAGCGTTTTTTTGAACCGCAGCCCCTCGCGGCGCAGGAACATCCAAATGGCGTTGTGCGAAACCTTGACCCCGCGCGCCAGCAGCTCGTCCTTGAGGCCATGCAACGTCAAATGCGGCGTCTGCGCCAGACGCTCGACAATGAAAGCGCGATGCGGCTCCAGCACGCGCTTGCGATAGCCGCCCATTTTTGCCGGCGCGACCGAGCCCGTCTCGCGCTGGCGCTGCGACCACTTCACGACCGATGACACGGCCACGCCAAAGCGCAAAGCCACGGCGCGGCAACTCTCGCCAGCCAAAACCGACGCAACCACACGCTCTCGAAGATCATTGGAGAGAGGTCGAACCATTGGATGCTGGCCTCCGCCCAGCCAGCATCTTGAATCACACTCCTGCTAAAACAGGAATCCCTCCCGATTCAGAAATACAGGGAAATGCTCTAGCTTTTCGGCTTGCGCCTAGCATCCCGGCGAAGACTGGCGGCGCGGGCGGTTTCAATTTGGCGCGCGGGTGCGGGCCTCCTCGCGCCTCATGTCGCAAGCGACTCAAATCACTCCGGATTCCACACGCCCATCTGCTTGTCGAACTTGTAGCCGACAGCCTTTTTCAAAATGTCCTTCGTCGTGTTGATGGTCAGCCACGACTTGTTGTTCTTCGCCGTGAAAGTGATGGC
Source organism: Methylocystis sp. ATCC 49242 (assembly GCF_000188155.2). NCBI lineage: Bacteria > Pseudomonadati > Pseudomonadota > Alphaproteobacteria > Hyphomicrobiales > Methylocystaceae > Methylocystis > Methylocystis sp. ATCC 49242. Next base: position 740,781 of record NZ_KE124774.1, on the reverse strand, counting down.
AGTCACCGGCACGGCGACATGTTTCGCCCCCACGCCGAGGAAGCCGCCGACATTCAGCATCACGGCGTTGATCGAACCATTCGCGTCGAACAGCATGTCGGTGATCGCGCCAACCTTCTTTTCCGACGGGTCATAGACCGGCTTGCCATACCAGGCCGACACGACCGAGCCGTAGCTCGGCAATTTATCCAGCGGCACGACGAGGACGTCGATCGACTGTACCTCGGCCCGGACAGGCTGCGCGGTCGCGACGGAAAACGCGAGCATTACGGCGACGAGAGAAGCCTTGAACATACAATCCTCCTCAAATTACGCCGCGATGCGCGCGCGTCGGGGCTTACCTAGGCAACACCGCCCAGTAATCGAGGTCAAGCAGCACGGCCGGGTCCGGCTTGCCGTCGGCGCCGTTCAGCGGGAAATCGGCGCAGGGCTTGTCCTTGGTCGCGACGAGACGCATGCGCAGCGCGCCGATGTCGCTGCGGCCGGGTATTTCCGCCTTGTCCAGCACCTCGCTCCAGGCGAAGACGGTGCCGCCGGCGAACAGCGGATTGACGTGCCGGCCGCCATTCACCGCCGAGATGTGGAAGACGTTCTCGAGGCCATTGAAGGAGAGAGCGCGCGCCAGGGAAATCACATGGCCGCCGTAGATAATGCGCTTTCCGAAACGTCCCTGCGCCTCGTAATACTGGTTGAAGTGGACCTTCGAGTTGTTCTGGTAGAGGCGCGTGGCGAGCTGATGCTCGGCTTCCTCCACCGTCATGCCGTCGATGTGGTCGATCTTCTCACCCTTCTCGTAATCGCCCCAGAAGAACGGCGAGCCGGCGAGCGCCTTGTCGTAAGCCGCGACATTGATCGCCGGCACGGCCTTGCCGAGCTCGGACGGCGCAACGGCCTTGGGCAGATCGGGGATCACTTCGGGGCCGACGGGCGCGTTCTTGTCGCGCTTCTTCACCATCACCCAGCGGGCGTAGGAGAGCACGGTCTCGCCGCGCTGATTCTTGCCAGTCGTGCGCACATAGACGACGCCGGTCTCCTTGTTGGAGTTCTCCTTGAGGCCAATGACCTCCGAGGTCGCGTCGAGCGTGTCGCCGGGGTAGACGGGCGTAAGAAATTTGAAATCCGCGTAGCCGAGATTGGCGATGGCGTTGAGCGACACGTCCGGCACGGTCTTGCCGAGCACGAGGTGAAACACCAGCATGTCGTCGATGGGCGCATCCTGATAGCCGATCGCCTGCGCGAAAGCCTTGGAGGACTGCACGGCGAAACGCGGCAGATAAAGCGCAGTGTAAAAGGCGACTTCGCCCGTCGTCACGGTACGCGGCGCAGCGTGGCGCAGCACCTGACCGATTTTGAAATCCTCGAAGAAATTGCCGACGTTGATCTTGGACTTGCTCATCTCTCAGCCACTTGTTGGCGCCAGCTTCGCCAGCGCGTCGAGGTAGGTCGCGGAATCGCCCGCAATGAAAATCTTCTTCACGCGGCTCGTCTCGCCGGAGCGAATCGACACCGCGTTTTTTGGCGCGCGCAGCGCCTTCGCGATCAGTTCGATCAACGCCGCATTGGCGCGACCGTCTTCGGGCGCGGCCCGCACCCGCGCCTTCAGCACGGCGCGGCCGTCCGAGAGCGTCTCGACGCCCTCGATGGCGTCCCGGCCGCCCTTGGGAGTCAGCCGCAGCCAGACCGCGACGCCCCCGGTCTCGGGCGACCAGGGCGCCGGCTTATCTGAGGACAAGTCCGCCGCCGGCGCCGCTCACCAGATCGGCAAGGAACTGCAGACCAAGCAGCAGGATGATCGGAGAAATGTCGAGCCCCCCGAGGCTCGGCAGCACCGAGCGAATCGGCCGCAGAAGAGGCTCCGTCAGCGCGTTGAGCGCCTTCCAGATCGAATAGGCCGCCTGCGAGCGCATGTTCACCACGTCGAATGCGATGAGCCAGGACATGACGGCCATGGCGATCACGACCCACCAGTAGAGGTTGATGATCGTGACGAGAAGATTGACCACTGCGTAAGACATCTTGGAGGCCCGGCGAATATGGAAGACGGCGGATTGTCTAGCCTCCCTGCCCCGGCGCGGCAATCCTTTCTAAAAAGATGCGCGCCGAACGCGATCAAAAAATGCGTGAGGCGATTGACAGGAAAAGACGCGCCGTGTACCCACCGCCCTCGGAACGGGGCTGTAGCTCAGATGGGAGAGCGCTGCAATCGCACTGCAGAGGTCGGGGGTTCGAATCCCCCCAGCTCCACCAAAGAAATCAAAAACTTGGTGAGAGAGTTCCAATCGCGGCGGCGCCGCGAGGAGACTGTCGGCGCGCGCTGATCGCCGCAACGCCCGGCGCGTTGCGCACTGCGGGCCGATCCAGCGTCTCCGTCCGGATCAGCTCGCTCTCCGACAGTCTCGAACGGACCGCGCCCCTGCGCCGACAAGGTCGACCTCAGGGATTAGCCGAAGACATCATTGCCTCTCGAGACGAATGTTGTAGACGGCCACGACGGCGTCGCCGGTCGTGTCGGTCAGGGTGACGACGTTCCCGTTCGCGGATGACGCATAGTGATAACGCCGCCCGATATTGGTCGTGATGGCGCCCGTGCAGGAAGCGGGGTTGAAAACATTCGCGAACGCCGTGAACGAATAGGTCGCGCTGAAGACGCCGGCCCCGGCCGCCTCTCCGACCTGATACATCAGGCCATCGCCGGCGGGCGATATTGAAACGCTCGTTTCGAAAGCGACCCAGTCGATGACTGTTCGATTAGTTCTATTGACATGCTGACCCGCCGCCGAGCCTGTGTATTTCCCCGCGGGCTTCACGCACAACGCATGGGCGGAGCTGGCCGCAAGCAAGAGAGCGCTCAAAGAGACAAGAAATTTACGCATGTAATCCTCCCGACTTCCCAATTCCGAGGGCCAAAACCGGGGCGGCTCGCTTCGGGTCGCCCGCATTGCCGCCGCGCGGAGGCTTTCGACGTCAACAAAACTATCCCGAGAATCCCCCCCCCTCCGCTCGCGCGGCCGCACCGGATGTGACGCCGCAGATGACGTCAAACGCCGCACCCCGCGGATGTATATAATTGTGCTTCGTTCTCGATAAGCCAAGCGACAACCGGTCACATGCGACACATTGCATGGAAAACATATGCGGAAATCACCGGAGCCGGTTCGCAATCGCTCACGCGACTCGCATCGCGATTTCCGGCGGCAGCTTCACTTTTTGCCGCTTCATTTGCGCCGCGCGGTTCACGACCTGCGCGCGCCGATAGCTCCCGCGTCGTCGCCCGGCCGACAATGCTGACGCGCAATATCGAAGCGCGTGCATCGCTTGTTTATGAAATAATGAACGGAGGCTTTGGTGACAATCGCGTTCGACAGCCCGCCGGTTGCGGGATCGCGCAAGCATTGCCGCGCCGCTCCGGGAAATATACTCTTCATCCTGCAAGACGGGACGAGGCACCCGCCGCCGTCCAAAACGGACCGTTCAAGCAACGAAAATGCGAAAGTCGTCCAGAACCAGGGAGAAGCGATGTATTGGGCTTCGGATTGGATATGGGGAATACCGCTTCTCGTCGTCACGATCGTCGGGCACGTTTGCGGTCTCGTCCTGATGGAATGGGCGCTGATCTTCCAGGAGCGGCGACGGAAGACCCCTCGAACAATCCCCTATTTCATCATCATGGTCGCGATGATCGCGCTTGTCGCTGCGGGCATGCATTCAATCGAGGCCGGCGTCTGGGCGCTTGTATACACCTGGCTGGGCGCGGCGGCGGATCTGCAAACCGCGCTGCTCTATTCCCTGGGCGCGATAACGAGCTACGGTCACGCCAACATAGGCCTGAGAGACAATTGGCGACTCCTCGGCGCGATCGAGGCGATGAACGGCCTGATCCTTTTCGGTCTGACGACGGCGTTTCTTTTCGGAGCAATCGCCGAAATCCGACCCGTGCGCCGGAGTTGACAAGACGCGGCTGTGACATGCCTACGCACGTCAATCCGGTTTAATAAGCGCCTCCAGATCCGGTAGACAGTCTGAATATGAAATAGCAAATTTGCCCGGGCGGCAGAGCGCCGTCTGAGACGCCCCGATCCAGAGGATGTTTCGTTCATGAACGATTTCTATGGCGTATTCATCATCTCCTGCATCGCCGTTCTTGCGCCGCTCCTCGTTCGGCTTCCCGCGCTCGCGCTAATGCCCGTGGTGGCGCTCGAACTGATGCTCGGCGTCCTCGTGGGCCCCAGCGTTATTGGGCTTGTTACGAGTGATGAGACAATAAAGTTTCTTGGCGAACTGGGTCTCGTCTTCCTATTCTTTCAGGCCGGTTTCGAGTTCAAGCAGAATGAAATCGGTCTGGCGCCGCTTCGCCTCGGCGCGCTTGCCTGGCTTGCCTCGTTCGGCCTCGCCATTGTTTTCGTCGGGGCGCTCTATTTCGCTGGCCTCGTCCGCGCGCCTCTGCTCGTCGCGCTCGTCCTGCCGACGACGGCCTTTGGCATTCTCATTCCGGTCCTTCGGCAGTCAGGCGATCTCGACAGTGATTTCGGACATTATGTTCTTGGCTCGGCCGCTATGGGCGAACTTGCTCCGCTCATTCTGGCCTCGATCGCGCTGGCGCAGGAAAAACACCACATCCATCAAACGATCCTGAGCATCCTGTTTCTTGCGATCGCGGTTGGAACGATTTTTTTCCTGACGACCATGCGGTCCGAGCGCTTGTCCGAAAAAATCGTGAACTGGCTCGGCGACAGCGAGATTCTTCCCGTTCGCGTTTCGCTGCTAATACTTCTGGGCTTCGTCGCGTTGGCCAACAGTTTCGGCGTCGAGACCGTCGTCGGAGCCTATACGGCTGGAATGGCGGTGGCCATGCTGGTTCGCGGCACAAAGGCGGAAGTGCTGGAGGATCGATTGACCACGATCGGCTCCGGCTTTTTCATCCCGCTGTTTTTCGTAGCCAGCGGCGTGGCCTTCGATCTGCCCGCCCTCGTAACAAGCCCCGCGAGCCTTGCGCGTTTCGCGCTATTTTCACTCGTTCTTCTCGTCATTCGCCTCGCGCCGCTGAATTTGTACAAAAAGGCGCTTGCAGAACGCGATCTGCCAGCGCTGGCGCTGTTATCGTCGACCACGCTCCCGCTCGTCGTCGCCATCACCTATCTCGGCGTGAGGTCGAGCCAGATGGCGCCTGAAAATGCAACGGCGCTCGTCGGCGCCGCCATTGTCACGGTGACCGTCTACCCGGCCCTGGCCTTCTGGCTTCGGACCAATCCGGAGCGAACGCATCCGGACGGCGCCATTTTCGCTGTATCGCGCAGCGTCGCGGACTGGTTTTCAGCGATGGCCTCCCGCTTCCTCACCTTGATGCCCGAGAGCCTGAATTTGAAAAAGTGATCCTTCAGCCGTCGCGCCGACTCGGCTAGACAGGAAATCTGCAAACTGCTGTCTCCGTCGCCCGTCATATGCAAACAGACCCAAACCACGAGTCGGCGCCCATTGAAAACGAAGGCGGCCTGCTGGTTCTCGCGCTGCTCTCCCTTGTCGCAGGGGCGGCGGCGGGACTCGTCGGCGCCGCATTCCGACTCGCTCTCGAGTGGGCCGAGCGGTTGCGCGATGCGCTGATCATCGTCGCGCATCGGGACAATGCGTACGGGTTCATCTTCTTCGTGACGCTTTGCGGCGTGGCGACCTTCCTCGCGGCCTGGATGGTTCGGTGTTTTTCCTTGCACGCATCGGGCAGCGGCATTCCGCATGTCGAAGCCGTGCTGCATGGACTTGTCCCGCCGGCGCCCTTTCGTCTGCTCGCCGTGAAATTCCTTGGCGGCGCGCTGGCGATCGGCGCCGGTCTGGCGCTTGGCCGGGAGGGGCCGAGCGTGCAGATGGGGGCGGTCATCGGTCATTGGTTCGGGTGGGCGTCGCGCCGGAGCTGGCCCGATTGTCGCGTGCTTATCGCCGCCGGCGCCGGGGCGGGTCTCGCTACGGCCTTCAATGCGCCGATCGCGGGAGCGGCTTTTGTGCTCGAGGAGCTGGTTCAGAAGTTCGAGCATCGCATCGCCATCGCCGCGCTCGCGTCCTCCGCAACGGCGATCGCCGTGGCGCGGATGATCCTCGGCGATACGCCGGATTTCGATGTCGGCGCGCTCCATTATCCTCCCGCCACGCAGCAGCCGCTGTTTTTCATCCTTGGCGGCGTCGCCGGACTCTTCGCGATCGTCTATAACCGCGCATTGCTTGCAACGATTGCTGCGGCCGAAGGGCTGAAGTTCGCGCCGATCGAGTTGCGCGCGGGCGTGATCGGCGCGGGCGTCGGGGCGCTGGCTTGGTATGCGCCTTCGATGGTTGGCGGGGGCGACGGAATCACGCAGCGCGCGCTGATGGGCACCGAGATTTTTTCAGCGGCGCCAATGATTTTGCTGCTCAGATTCGCGCTAGGCCATGTCTCCTATTCGGCCGGCGCGCCCGGCGGATTGTTTGCGCCGCTGCTGGCGCTCGGCGCGCTGTTCGGCTGGTTCTTCGGCGCGATTTGCCAATATCTCTTCCCGGGAGCCGACATTCAGCCGCAGGCTTTCGCGCTCGTCGGCATGACGGCGCTTTTCACCGGCGTCGTGCGCGCGCCTTTGACAGGCATCGTCCTCGTCACCGAGATGACCGCCAATACGATCATGCTCCTGCCGATGCTGGGCGCCTGTTTCGCCGCCATGCTTGCGCCGACGCTGCTGCGCGATGCGCCCATATATGAATCGCTTCGCACAGGCACGCTGCGCCGCGAGCGAGCCTTGCAGCAAAACACGAAAACATAAAAAAGCGTTTCGCGCTTCACCAAGAGATTATCAACGCCCAAGCTCAGATTGCTACGCCTTGCGCGTCGCCCCCTCGATTACAACTCGATTTGTCACGCCAAGAGGCGTGATTTAGGCTCCTCGTCGCAAGCGTGAGCGGCGTGACGAAGGAGAGTTAGGAATGATCAAACCATCATGCCGTTGTCATTGCGACATGGATAGACGCCGCGTGACGAGCGGTCTTCTTCTCTCGGCATTCGCCGCAGCTTCGACCGGCGCCTGGGCGCGCGCGACGCAGACACCCGTTCGGGCAGATGACGAGCGCTACATGCGCATTGCCCTCGACGAGGCCGCGCGCGGAGATTTTCCATTCGGCGCCGTGATCGAGAAAGGCGGGCGCGTGCTCGCGACCGGTCACAATAGCGGCAAATCGACAAATGACCCGACGGCCCATGGCGAGATGGTCGCGATCCGCAACTTCATCAAGAGCCATCCGTCGGCCGAGCTCAATGGCGCGACGATCTACACCACCGGCGAACCTTGTCCCATGTGCATGGGCGCGATCATCTGGTGCGGCTTCAGGCGCGTCGTCTTTGCGGCGTCCATTCAGGAGCTTTCGACTCGCCTCGGGCAGATCATGGTTACGAGCGAAACCGTGGCCGCCGCAGCGTCATTCGCGAATATCGACATAACCGGCGGCGTTTTCGCGAAGGAAGCGCTGGCGCTGTTTCCGCCGCCAGTGCCCGAATAGCCGCGGAGATTCGTTGGGTCCGACGCGAGACGCGCGACGATCCATTGCCGCCACAATCGTCCGATCAAAAGGCGATCTGAACGTCCTTCCCTTTTCGAGAGATTGCTTCGTCCGGGTTCGAAAAATAGGCAGGCTGCTTGAATAGCGAGATTCAGATCGTTAAAGTGAACAGACTGTAAATTGTATTTAATCCTGATTTTTCAGGAGATTGAGATCACCCGGTTCGGAACGGGGCTGTAGCTCAGATGGGAGAGCGCTGCAATCGCACTGCAGAGGTCGGGGGTTCGAATCCCCCCAGCTCCACCAGTCGCCCCAGCCTTTTTACAAACATCTTTATGAGCGAAAGCTTTATGCAACCGGATCAAAGTCAGCTTGCCGTTTGTTCTGTCCGATAATTAATTTCTCCCGTGTGACTTTATCCGGTAATGCGTTCAACAGGGAGCCCGCCTGAGTCGATGCGCGGGCTTCTTCTTTTGGAGGAAGGCATAGAATGGCCCGAAGTGGAATTTCGACTCTTGTCACGGCCGTGGTCGCAGGGGCGATCGGCTATGGACTAGGCGTCTATACGGCGCCGACCGAAGGGGTCGCTGGCCTCCGGGCCGCGATCGAGTCGCGGATAGACTCTCTCAAGGAGAAGATGAACCGGAAGCCTGAAGCGCCTGCCGAGGCTCCAGCGACGGAAGCGCCCGCGACGCCGGCTCCCGCCGAGGCGGAAGCGCCGAAGACCGAGGCGGAGCCAACCATGCCGGAGACGCCGCCGGCTGAAACGAGCGCCGCGCCGACAGAGACCCCGCCAGCCGAGGCGCCGAAGGCTGAAGAGCCCCCGCCGCCCCCCGCTCCCGCCGCCGAAGAGCCGCCGCCGGCCCCGGCGCCAGAAGCCGCTCCGCCGGCCGCAGAGCCCGCGCCGGCCGCCGAGGAGCCCAAGCCGGCGCCCGCTAAGCCGAAGCCCAAGCCGAAGCCCAAGCCGAAGGCTAAGCCGAAAGCCAAGCCGGCCGAGCCCACCGGCATTCCGGTTGAGGAACCGGCCCAATAATCGAGACGATAGCGGCGACCCTCAGCGAGGGTCGCCGTTGGCGTTAAATCAACACTCTCCGCTATTTGCCGACCATGCCCGCGCTGGTTGCGCACTGAAAAATTCCTGCGCGACGTTGCCTCTCGTTACAAAATCTTAATTGCAAAGACCGAGCTTACTCGCAACGGTTGAGCCTGAATCATATGCTCAATCAGTAAGGCAGGGTGAGCCGCATATATGTTTTTCTCCAGATTAGCCTCCCGATCCAACGCCAGGGCCGACCTCGACGCGATCAGCCGATCGCTGGGGATCATTGAATTCGACCCGAACGGCGTCGTCCTTTTCGCGAACGAAAATTTCTGCAAGACGCTCGGCTACGAACTCTCGGAGATTCAAGACAAGCATCACAGCATGTTTATCTCGCGGGATCACGCAAATAGCCCGGAATATCGCGCCTTCTGGACCAAACTCGGCCGCGGGGAATTCGACGCCGGCGAGTATCACCGCATAGGAAAAGGCGGGCGCGACGTCTGGATTCAGGCCTCGTACAATCCCGTCGTCAATTCGAGAGGCGATGTCGTCAAGATCGTTAAGGTCGCGGCGGACATCACGTCTGAAAAGCTCAAGGCCGCGGAAAATCAGGGTATCCTCCAAGCAATTTCGCGCGCGCAGGGCGTCATCGAATTCTCTGTCGACGGAATCATTCTTACCGCCAACGAGAATTTCCTGCGCACGCTCGGATATGAACTCCACGAGATTCAGGGCAAGCACCATCGCATGTTCGTCGAGCCGGCCTATGGTCAATCGGCCGAATATCGGGAACTCTGGGCGCGGCTCAACCGCGGTGAGTATATTGCGGAAGAATTCAGGCGATGCGGCAAGGGCGGCAGGGAGGTCTGGATTCAGGCCTCGTTCAATCCAATCTTCGATTTCAACAATAATGTGATCAAGATCGTCAAATTCGCGACGGACGTGACCGATCGCGTGCGGGCGGTAAGCGAGATCGGCGGCGGTCTCGAACGGCTTGCAAAGGGCGATCTCACGCAAAGAATCGAGCGCCCGTTCGTCCCGGCGTTCGACAAGCTGCGCATCGACTTCAATCATTCCGTCGAAGAAATGCAGGAGACATTGCGGCGCGTCGGCGAGAGCGGCGAGACGATCAACGTGGGCGCGGCGGAAATCCGCGCTGCAGCCGACGATCTCGCGACACGCAGCGAACAACAGGCGGCCGCGCTCGAGGAGACGGCCGCGACCGTGGCGGAGATCACGGCCACGGTCAGGGATTCAGCCAGGAGCGCGCAGAGCGCCGGCGCCCTCGTCGGCAAGACAAAAGCCAACGCCGAGAGGTCGGGCGACATCGTGCGGGACGCAGTCGCGGCGATGGGACAGATAAAGAATTCGTCCGATCAGATTTCGAACATCATCGGAATCATCGACGAGATCGCCTTCCAGACCAATCTTCTCGCGTTGAACGCAGGCGTCGAGGCCGCGCGCGCGGGCGAAGCAGGACGCGGCTTCGCGGTCGTCGCCTCGGAAGTGCGCGCGCTCGCTCAGCGCTCCGCCGATGCGGCGAAGGAAATCAAGGGCCTCATCAACCAATCGAGCGATCAGGTCGAAGCCGGCGTGGCGCTGGTCGGCGACACCGGCGAGGCGCTGACCGCAATCGTCGCCGAGATGCAGGAGCTCGACAGGAATGTGTCGGCGATCGCGGAGGCCACACATAGGCAGGCGTTGTCGCTCCAGCAGGTCAACACCGCAGTCAGCGCCATCGACCAGAATACGCAGCAAAACGCCGCCATGGTCGAGGAGACGACCGCCGCGAGCCACAGCCTTGGCGATCAGGTCAAGAGACTCTCCGAGCTTTTGAGTCATTTCAGATTCTCGGATCGCCCGGCGCGCGAAGAGTCGGCGGATCGGCCGGACATGGCGGCATAGGGCGACAGCGCGGCCGGAGCGCGCGTCGCTTCCGGCGTTCATGTGAAGGATAGACAACGTCGGCGTGACGCGTCTTTCACGAAACTCTCATCACACTCTCACATGACAACGCTACGGATGTCTCCGATGCGGCGATTTGGTCTGCTTCCCGGGGAAATGTCATGTCGAAAGAGACGATGCAGAACGCCGGCGACGTCGCGGCGGAAAAGAAAGAAGGCAACAACGGAAAAATCGTCGGCGGCGCCGTCGCCGCGGTGATTGGCGGCGCCATCGGCGCGCTTCTGATGGGCGGCTACGCCATCTTCCCCACGGCGGTCGTGGTGGGCTTGCTTGGCGTGGCGCTCGGCGCGGTCTTCGACTGAGAAGTCGAAGTTTTCAGGTAAAGCTTTCGAGCGCGTATCTGCTCTCTACATCGTTGTCGCCGGCGCGTCTGTCTTCGCCCGGCCAACTGAGGCCTCGTCCTTTCCAACGGGGCCTCTTTTTGCCTTCAGAATCACACCGCTTGACGCAGGGGCGAAAAACGGAACAATAAGAGAACAAGCATTCCGTTCCGCCCATGCCGACGCCCCGCTACGCAGAGCTTGCGACCACTACCAACTTCTCTTTCCTGCGCGGCGCGTCACACCCGGAGGAGATGGCGGCGACGGCGCTGGCTCTGGGTCATTCCGGCATCGGGATCGCAGACCGCAATTCGCTCGCGGGCGTGGTGCGCGCCTTCTCCTATCTGCGCGCGCACAGGGAAAGCGTCGGGGATTTTCGTCTGGCCGTCGGCGCGCGGCTCGTCTTTCGGGACGGGACGCCCGACATTCTCTGCTACCCGAAAGATCGCGCCGCCTATGGCCGCCTGTGCCGCCTGCTGACGCGCGGCAATTCACGCACGCAGAAGGGCGACTGCGCGCTCTTTCTCGACGACCTCATCGAATTCGGCGAGGGCCAGCATGTCATACTGATGGAAAATGGCGCGCCGCCCCCTGCCCTCATGGAGGCGCTGCACGGCCGCCTGTGGCTCGCCGCGACCGCGCTTTACGGTCCACGCCCGCGCGCGCGCCTCGCGGGCCGCGTCGAACTCGCACAAACGCTCCGCCTGCCGCTCGTCGCCGTCAATGACGCGCATATGCACGTGGCGGACCGTCGTCCGCTCGCCGACGCGCTGACCTGCATCCGCGAAAAGACGACGCTGGATGAAGCGGGCTTCCTCCTCTCCGCCAACGCCGAGAGGCATCTCAAGAGCGGGGAGGAAATGGCGCGGCTTTTCAGGCTCGCGCCGCGGGCGGTCGAGGAAAGCGCGCGTTTCATCGACGCGCTCGACTTTCGCCTTACCGACCTCGCCTACGAATACCCGAGCGAATTGCGCGAAGGCTACGCCAGCGAACAGGAGGCGCTCGAAGCGCTGTCACGCGCGGGCGCGATGACGCGCTATCCGAAAGGCGCGCCGCAAGATGTCGAAAAGCTGCTCGAACGCGAATTGCAGCTCGTCGCCGAGCTGAAATACGCCGCCTATTTTCTCACCGTGCACGACATCGTGCGCTTTGCGCGCGAACAGGGAATCCTCGCGCAGGGGCGCGGCTCGGCGGCCAATTCCGTCATCTGCTTCTGCCTCGGCATTACGGAAGTCGATCCCACGAAGCACGATCTTCTCTTCGAGCGCTTCATCTCCGCCGAGCGCAACGAGCCGCCCGACATCGACGTCGATTTCGAGCATGAGCGGCGCGAGGAGGTGATCCAGTATATCTATACGCGCTTCGGCCGCGAACGCGCGGGACTCGCCGCGGCCGTCACCACCTATCGCGGCAAGAGCGCCATTCGCGAAATCGGCAAGGCTTTCGGCTTGTCGAACGATCTGCTCGGGCGCCTCTCGTCAGCCGCCTTCGGGCGCGGCAGCGACGGCTCGCGCGCCCGGGACATTGCGCGGCTCGGCCTCGACGCCAGCGAACTCCGTTTCGCCAAGGCGCTGGCGCTGGCGGCGGAAATCGAAGGATTCCCGCGTCATCTCACGCAACATTCCGGCGGCTTCGTCATCACCCGCGACCGGCTCGACGAGGTCGTTCCCGTCTCACCCGCGGCAATGGAAGGTCGAACGACGATCGAATGGGACAAGGACGATCTCGACGCGCTGGGCCTTCTGAAAATCGACGTGCTCGCGCTCGGCATGCTCACATGCCTGCGCAAAGGACTGGATCTGCTCGCGCAACATTACGGGATCGTCCACCGCCTCTCGTCGATCCCTGCCGAAGACCAGCGCGTATACGCCATGATCTCGCGCGCCGACACGGTCGGCGTCTTCCAGATCGAGAGCCGCGCGCAAATGTCGATGTTGCCGCGGCTCAAGCCCAACTGCTTCTACGATCTCGTCATCGAGGTCGCGATCGTGCGTCCCGGCCCGATCCAGGGCGATATGGTGCATCCCTATCTGCGCCGTCGCAGCGGCAAGGAGCCGGTCTCCTACCCCTCGAAGGAGCTGGAGCAGGTGCTCGGCAGAACCTATGGGGTGCCGCTCTTTCAGGAACAGGCGATGCGCATCGCCATCGTCGCGGCGGGTTTCACGCCCTCGGAGGCCGATCAGCTGCGCCGCGCCATGGCGACCTTCAAGCGCGCCGGACTCATCGGCGGCTTTCGCGACAAGATGATCCTCGGCATGACCCGCAAGGGCTATGCGCGAGAGTTCGCCGAGCGCTGTTTCAGCCAGATCGAAGGCTTCGGCACCTATGGCTTTCCCGAAAGCCATGCTGCGTCCTTCGCCCTGCTCGTCTACGCCTCGGCCTGGATGAAATGCCGCTATCCGGACGTCTTCGCCTGCGCATTGCTGAACTCCCAGCCCATGGGCTTTTACGCCCCGGCGCAGATCGTGCGCGACGCGCGCGAGCACGGGATCGAAACGCGCGAGGCGGACATCAACGCCTCCGATTGGGACTGCACGCTGGAAGAAAAAGAAACGCGAACATCTCGACCGCCGGAGTCTCGACCAGTGGGCGACAAACGCCTCCCCCTGCACCCCCACCACGCCGAAATGGCCGGCGACATTCTCGGCGATTGCGCGATCCGCCTCGGCTTCCGGCAGATCAAGGGGCTTGCCGAGGAAGACATGCGCCGCCTCGTCGCACGGCGCGGCAAGGGCTATGATTCCGTGCGCGACGTCTGGCTGCGCGCGGAGTTGTCGCCCGCGACGCTCACCCGCCTTGCCGAGGCCGACGCCTTCGCCTCGCTCGGCCTGTCGCGCCGCGACGCGCTCTGGGCGGCGGCGGGTTTGAACCGAGTCGGCGACAAGGACGACCTGCCCCTCCTGCGCGACCTCGCCTTCGCGCCGCTCGAGCCCGACGCGCATCTGCCGCCCATGCCGCCGGGCGAGGAGGTTGTCGAGGACTATCGCTTTCTGTCGCTGTCGCTGAAAGGCCACCCCGTCGCCTTCCTGCGCCCCCGGCTCGCACGACACATCATCCCCTGCGAAGCGCTGGGGCGGGAAAGCGACGGCCGCCGGGTCACGGTCGCTGGACTCGTGCTGCTGCGCCAGCGGCCGGGCACGGCCAAGGGCGTCGTCTTCATGACCATCGAGGACGAAACCGGCGCCGCCAATATCATCGTCTGGCCGAAGCTGCTGGAGCGCCAGCGCGCCGAGGTGATTGGCGCGCGCTATGTCGCCGTCACCGGCAATTTGCAGAAGGCGGAGGGCGTCATCCATGTCGTGGCGCAGCGGCTCGACGATCTCTCCGCCGATCTGCGCCTCCTGGAGACGATGCGCGCCGCCAAGCGCGAGGCGATGCCGAAGGCGCGCAATTTTCACTGAAACAAAAGTCACGTCCAAGCAGACCCTTGGACGTTTACGTTAGAAAAAAGGAACCATTGCGCTATGAAATCGTTGTCCTTGCGCAGTTTCGCAAGCACAATCCGAAAATCGAAAAGGGAGAGATTTATGCACGCCTCGAAAACGACTTTGCGTCTGATGACAACATTTTTTGCTTGCGCCTTGACCTCCTCGGCCTTTGCCGAGTCCATCATCAGCCCCGCCTATATGCGCTCGGGGCCGAATGCGAAATTGCCGGCAATCGCCGTCATTCCCGCCGGCGCCGATGTCCAGGTGATGAACTGCTATGGCGGCTGGCGGCGCGACTGGTGCCAAGTCAATTATAATGGCGTCACCGGCTTCGTCTCCGCCGGCGTGCTCGCCGCCTCCGGCAGAAACAATGTGGTCGTCGCGCCGGTCGTGACGAACGAGCTGGGCAATATGTACAAGGGTCCCGGCACCAATTACAAGGTCATCATGGCGGTGCCGGGCGGCGCGACCGTAAACAAGGGCACATGCGTCGCTGGTTGGCAGACCAACTGGTGCCAGGTCCATTACAACGGCCGGGTCGGCTATATGATGGAAGGACTGCTCAGCCGTCAGGGCGCCTTCTTCCCGATGTAACTGAGACACGAGGCGAATGGCGCCGCAACGCCATTCGCCTTGAACCCGTTTCTCCCCGCGTCCTGAAAATTATGCTAAGCCATCCGCCGTAACCGGTTGCGCAAGGCGTCACAAAATCCACCAGTCCAGCACCCAGCCCGACGTAGAACGAGTCGCACCGCTCGTCAGACGCATCGTCGCGCCCAATCCCGGTCCATTCACATTCAAGGGGACATGCGCCTACATCGTCGGCGAAGGCGACGTTGCGATTGTCGATCCCGGTCCCGCCAATCCCCGACACATCGCCGCGATGCTCGAAGCGATCCGCGGCGAGCGCCTGCGCCATGTGCTCGTCACCCATACACATCGCGATCATTCCCCCGCCGCCAGAGCCCTTAAGGAGGCGACTGGAGCGATCATTACCGGCTGCGCGCCCTATTCGCCGCCGGAGGATATCGGTGTCACCGGCCCCGGCCTCGACGCCTCGCATGATACGGGCTACGCGCCCGACGAGATCCTCGCGGAAGGCGACCGGCTCGACCTTGCCGGCGTGACGGTCGAGGCGCTCGAGACCCCCGGCCACACGACGAACCATCTCTGTTTTGCGTTGCGCGAAGAAAAAGCGCTGTTCACCGGCGATCACGTGATGGGCTGGGCGACGACGGTAATCGCCCCGCCCGACGGCTCGATGCGCGACTATATGGAATCGATCGAGCGGATGCGCGAACGGGACGACGACATCTATTGGCCCGGCCATGGCGATCCGGTGCGCGACCCGCAACGCTACTTGCGCGCCCTTGTCCACCATCGCCGCGCGCGCGAAGCCGCGATCCTGCAGAGGCTGGAGGCCGGCGACGAAACCATCGCTGCGATCGTCGCGCGAATTTACGAGGGCGTCGACCGCCGGCTGCACGGCGCGGCGGCGATGACCGTCTTCGCGCATATGGAAGATCTGATCGCTCGCGGGCTTGCGGAGAGCGACGGCCCGGCGACCTTGACCGCGCGCTACGTGCGGCGGTGAGACCTGTCAGCGCTTGTCGCTCTCGGAGGGCAGCAGAATCACGACTTCGTTCCGGTGAACGCGCCCCAGCCGCTTGCGGGTTTCCTCGTCGAGAATGTCGGCGTCGATATTCTCGCCCTTGATCAGCGCTAGGCGGCTTTCCCACTGCATCCGCTGCAGTTTCAGAATGTCCCGTTCGAGTCGCAGCTGCGCGAGCTTCTGCTCATATTCCTCGCCGGTCTTCAGGCCGCGCTGGCCGTGGACGCCGTGCCAAACGAAATAGCCGGCCACAGTTCCCGCCACGCAATAAAGCGTGAACGGCAGGACCAGCGAGCGAAGAAGAACGCGCAAACGGTGCATTGTCGTAAAATAACGCCGACTTGGTGTAGGCGGCGTTAACGAGCTGTGAAAGCGCGCAATTTCTGGAGATCAGCGGCGACCGCCGCGCGCAACCCGCTCGATCTCGGCGCGGACGAGACGTTCGACAATCACAGGCAGATTGTCGTCGAGCCATTGCTTGAGCATCGGCCGAAGCATTTCCTGCGCATATTTGTGCAGAAGCCCGCTGTCATTGATGACCATGCTCGCCGCCAGCGCCTGAAAATGCGACGCGATCGACGAGGCTGCGTCGGGCGACATGAGCGGCGCGTCATTCTCCGCGACGACGTAGGTCTCGTCAGCCGACCGCGCGTAAGTCTCCCCGACCTCGGGCGAATTGTCGTAGTCTTCTTCCGGCTCGGCAGCGTCGTAGTCGGCGACGGGCGCCTCCTCCGTCACGCGATTGACCCGCAGCTGACGAATCTCGGCGACGGGCGTGGCCTCGCGTTCGACGGGCTCCTCGATCGCCGCCGCCTCCTCGGCGTGGGGCTCCGCGACGGGCGTGGCGACCTGCGCCTCACGCCGATCGAGCGCCGGAGCGGGATAGGCGCTCTGGGCCGACGGCGGCTCGACGGCCGGCGCAGCTTCTTCAGGCTCGCGGACGCGGCGCGGGCTTTCCCTCTCGCGACGCACTCCCGGCAGGCTGTCGTCGTCGGCGATGATCCGACGAATCGACGCGAGGATTTCCTCCATGGAGGGCTCGTGCGCGCGCATCTCTTCTTCGAGAGAGGGAGAAGGTGCAGTAGCGTTCGCTGCGCTCATGGATTGGTCTTCTTCTGGTTTGCGCCGACGGTCATGTCCTGGCTAACGCCTCATGTGTGACCGCGCATCTGATGCGAATCAACTCGCCCAAGCCGAATTCCACACCTTTCGCAGGTCGATGTCATCCATCGAATACGGCTACCGCCCGTCCGGGGTCTGGGTTCCGAACCATTTTGTCTTGACCTGCTCGAAATGGACTCCGGGGTCGTAGAGCGCGACATTGAGATTGAGCTCGCGCGCCGACAATCTGCCGATCGCGCCCAGCGCCGCATAGGACGCCACCACCCGGTCGCGCTGCGACGTCACCAGCTGCACCCGCGCGTTCAGCAACGCCTGCTGCGCGTTCAGCACGTCGAGCGTCGTCCGCTGCCCGACCTTCGCCTCCTCGCGCACGCCGGCGAGCGCCGTCTCCGCCGCCTTCACCGCCGCCTGTCCCGAGATGATCGACGCCTTCGCCGTCTCCAGCAGGCCATAGCTCGACACCACGCTCGCCCGCACGCTGTCGCGCTGCAGATCGGCGTTGAGCCGCGCCTGGCCCAGCTGCTCCTTCGCCTGACGGATCGAGGCGTATTCGGCCCCGCCCTGATAGAGCGGGATGTTCAATTGCCCGCTCGCCGCGGCCGAGAACTGCCGCGATCCCGGCAGGCCAAGAAACGAATCATACTGGTTCGACAGCTGCGCGTTCACCGACAGCGACGGCGCCAGCGCCCCCTCCGCCACCTTCACCGCGAGCTCCGCCACATCCACCTGATGCAGCGCCGCCGCCACGCCCGGATGTTCGGCGAGCGCAATCGTGATGGCGTCGTTGAGCGACTTCGGCAGCAGCGGCTCCAGCGAGCGGCCGGGCTCCAGATTCTTCGGCTCATTGCCGATGATCTGGCGATAATTGGCGACGCTCGTCTTCAGCAGCGCCTGCGCCCCGTAAAACTCCGAACGCGCCTGCGCGAGCGAAGCCTCCGCCTGCGCCACGTCGGTGCGCGTGACCTCCCCCACCTGGAAGCGGTCGCGGGTCTGCTTCAGCTGCTCCTCGAGCACCGCGATATTGCTCTTGCGCAGCGCCAGAACCGCCGTGTCGCGCAGCACATTCATGTATGCCGTGGCGCCGTTCTGAAGGATCGCCTGCTCGGTGAGCCGCATTGTCGCGCGCGCGGAGAAGACGCCGGACTCCGCCTGCCGCACCGAATTTTCCGTGCGGCCGCCGTCGAACACGGTCTGCGAGACGTTCAGCGTCGCGCCGCGCGGATAGCCGGTGTAGACGTCGCTGAAATTGCCGCCGCCGGAGGCCCCCGCCTGCTGATTGTCGGCGCCGAAGGGGATCTTGATCCGCGCATGCTGCGGCCCCGCCGAGGCGGTGATGCTGGCTTTCGGCCGAAGCCCCGCGAGCGCCTTGGGCGCGTCCTCGTCCCGCACCCGGACGCTGGCGCGGCTCTGATTCAGATCCGGATTGCCGTCATAGGCCCGCGCCAGAGCGGAAAGAAGGCTCTCCGCAAACGCAGGACAAATGCTCGCGCCCGAAAAGGCGAGCGCGAGAGCGAAAATGCGAGTCGTGGACAAAAGACCGGCCGCACGCCGCCTCGAGGCCGCCCAGTCCATATCCGATGTCCCTCCGTCGTTCCGACGCGAGGCGTCGCACGAAAACTCGAACGCCGCACGGAACGGCGAATCGAAACGATCACGCAGATACAGAACGCTAGGAACGCGATTTGGCGAAAAGGCGGCGTCAGAATGCGAAAGCCGGCGCCTTTTCGAAACCTTCGAGGACTGGCGCATTGGCGCTGAGGAGCGGGAGCTGGCCGGCGGCGCGCCCGTCCTGCCGCTCGAATCGAACGATCTGCTGGCCGGCGCCCGGCTCAGGCGTCACGATCGCGAGCAGGCGGCCGTTCGGCGTCAACTGAGCGAAGAGCGCGTCGAGACCGCTTTCGACCCGTCCGTGGACGAATATCATATCGAAAGGCCCCGCCGCCGGAACGCCTTTTTCGAGCGGGCTGGTCTCAACCCGAACATTGCCGGCGCCGAGCGCCGAAAGGCCGGCGCGGGCGCGGGCGGCAAGTTCCGGATCGCTCTCGAGCGCCACCACCTCGCCGACGAGGCCGGACAGAATCGCCGCGGAATAGCCGGCGCCGCCGATGTCGAGCGCCTTCTCGCCCGGCCGGGGCGCAGCGCCCTGAAGCAGGCGGGCGAGCACCAGCGGCGGCAAAAGGCTGCGCTTGCGGCCGCCCGCGCCCTTCACCGTCACGGCGAGGTCGGAGTAGGCCAGCGCAGACTGGCTCTCGGGCAGGAACAATTCGCGCGGGACGGCAAGGAATTGCTCGATGAGCGGAACGTCGGTCACGTCGTAGGGGCGCAGCTGCCGATCGACCATCGTGCGGCGCAACTCCGCCGTCGCTACCCCCTGCTCCGCCTCGCGCCGCGCCGGCGCCACCGCTGCTTCGGACATTCGCTTTCCGGCGTCGCGCCGGCCTTCTTTTCGGGAATTCTCCGGCGCAAGAGCCGGCCGGCGCTTTATAGGTTCGCGGTCACGCCATGTCCATCGCCCGCGAGCACGATCGCCTGACCGGCCTGACCGAGCAGGCGCATCCGTTCGAGTGAGGTGTTGTCGAGCACCTTGGCGATGGCGTCGCGCGCCTCCATCATGACGAGGCGCACCGAGCAATGCTTCTCGTCGACGCAGTCGTCGCAACGGCGGTAAATCGTCTTGCTCGCGCATTGGATCGGCGCAAGGGGGCCATCAAGCGCCCGCACGAGATTGCCGACGCTGATTTCAGAGGGCAGGCGCGCCAGCATGTAGCCCCCGCCCTTGCCTTTCTTGGAATGAACGAAACCGGCGTTGCGCAGTTCCCCGAGAATCGCATCGAGGAATTTCTTGGGGATCTGGTTGGCTGTGGCGATGTCGGCGACGAGCGCCGTCTGCCCGGGCTCGACGCCCGCAAGATGCACCATCGCTTTCAGGCCGTATTTGGCTTTCTTGGTGAGCATCCGCTCGAGAACCTTCCGAAAAGTCGGGCGCGCAGGAGGAGAATTTCGTCGATTCGGCTACGAGAACCTAATCCATCAACTCCATTGGCATGTTCGATTAACTCAGATAGGGCGGTTTTTCCACAGGATCGAGCGGCCGCCTCCCGCCTGGATCCGCCCGGCGGGCGGCGGCCGGGGACATCGCCAGCCCTGGGTAGTTGACTATTTTAATAGACTTGGTGATTATCGGATGGCGTTTAAAGAGCGCGCCTCGTCGCGTTGCGGCGCTGATCTGGATACGGGCACGGATGGAGTTCAGCACATGACCTCAATTTTCGATGCGCTGCACACCTTCAATCCCCTCTATTCTCTTTCGGGATTTGTCGTCGGGGCCCTGGTGGGTTTCACAGGCGTCGGCGGCGGGGCTCTGATGACCCCGATCCTGATGCTCTTCTTCGGCATCGCGCCGGCCACCGCCGTCGGCACTGATCTCCTTTATGCGGCGATCACCAAGAGCAACGGCACGCTCGTTCACGCCCTGAACGGCACGGTCGACTGGCGCATCACGCGGCGTCTCGCCTATGGCAGCATTCCCGCGACGATCGTCACGCTGCTCACTCTCGCCTGGATGGGCAAGAGCGCCGGCCACGCCGCCAACGGCCTCATCACCTCGGCGCTCGGCTTCGCCCTTCTGCTGACGGCCGTCGCGATCCTGTTCCGCCGCTGGATTCTCGATCACATCGCCCGCCACACCGACGGGCTCAGCGATCTCCAGACCTGCTGGCTGACCATCGCTCTTGGCGCCTTTCTCGGCGTCATCGTCTCGATCTCGTCCGTCGGCGCCGGCGCGCTGGGCATGACGGTGCTCCTGGCGCTCTATCCGCGCGTGCAGACCGTCCGGTTGGTGGGATCGGACATTGCCCATGCCGTGCCGCTGACGCTTGTCGCTGGCTTCGGCCACTGGATGATGGGCGGCGTCAACTGGCTTTTGCTGTTTTCGCTGCTGATCGGATCTCTGCCGGGCATCGCCATCGGCAGCCATCTGGCTGCAAGAGTTCCCGACCGCTTCCTGCGCCCCGTGCTTGCGACCATGATGGCTGTGGTCGGACTCAAACTGTCGATATAAGACGGCGCAAGCCGGAGGAGCGACTCATGTCGAACGAGACCAGTTTCACGCCGCCCGCCAAACCCGGGCGCGGCCGCATATATAACTCCATTACCCAGACCATTGGCGACACGCCGATTGTCCGGCTCGACCGGCTGGCGAAAGAGAAAGGCGTCAAGGCCAATCTCCTCGCCAAGCTCGAATTCTTCAATCCGATTTCCAGCGTCAAGGACCGCATCGGCGTCAGCATGATCGAGTCGCTCGAAAAGAGCGGCAAGATTGCGCCCGGCAAGACGGTGCTGATTGAACCCACTTCCGGCAATACCGGCATCGCGCTGGCCTTTGTCGCGGCGGCGCGGGGCTACCGGCTGATTCTGGTCATGCCCGAATCCATGTCCATCGAGCGCCGCAAGATGCTGGCGCTTCTGGGCGCCGAACTGGTCCTGACCCCCGCCTCTCAAGGCATGAAGGGCGCCTTGGCAAAGGCGTCCGAACTTGCCGGCGAGACTCCCGGCGCGATCATTCCACAGCAATTCGAGAACCCCGCCAATCCGGAAATCCACCGCCTGACCACGGCCGAGGAAATCTGGAACGACACCGAGGGCAAGGTCGATTATTTCGTCTCGGGCGTCGGCACCGGCGGCACCATCACGGGCGTTGGCCAGGTGCTGAAACAGCGCAAGCCGGGCCTGCGCGTCGTCGCGGTCGAGCCGGAAGATTCTGCGGTGCTGTCCGGGCGTCCGCCGGGACCGCACAAGATTCAGGGCATCGGCGCGGGCTTCGTGCCGCCCGTGCTGGACCGCGGCGTGATCGACGAAATCGTGACAATCGGGAATCAGACAGCGTTCGACACGGCCCGCCTTCTCGCGAGAATCGAAGGCATTCCGGTCGGCATTTCGTCCGGCGCGGCGGTCGCGGCGGCGCTCGAGATCGCGGCGCGGCCCGAGGCGGAAGGAAAAAATATCGTTCTGATCATTCCGTCCTTCGCCGAGCGCTATCTGTCGACGGCGCTGTTCGAAGGTTTGTGAAACAAATTACGGCCGGGCCATAAGGCGGCCCGGCCGATGTTTTCAACGCGATTATTTTTTCCCGGCCGCGACCGGAGATTTGTTGCGAAGATAGTAGCGTCCGTAGGCGCCGACGATGTAGCCGACGGCGGTGATCACGAAATAGACGACGATCAGAAATCCGCCGCGCTGATTGGCCGATGCGGCCTTTTCGAGCAGGCTCGTCACGGCGCTTTCGTCGATGAACTTGTCAGCCAGCACCCCAAAGACAACAGCGTTGATCGGCACGGTCCATGACGGCAGGCGGAAGTATCCGGTCGCCGCCGCGGTCAGGAAGGCCACCAGCCCGAAAAAGTGGACGAACTGAATGAAGATCGACTGGGAGACGAGTCCGATGAAGCGGATCAGTTTGAGCATTCCACACCCCTTGAAGGTCTAAGACCGGTTTTTCGACGATCTTACACGTTCGGGAGGTGCTGCGCGAGAGCCTCCAGAACAGCCATGCGCACCGCGACGCCCATTTCGACCTGCTCGCGAATGAGCGACCGCGTACTGTCGGCCACGACGGAATCAATCTCGACGCCGCGGTTCATTGGCCCCGGATGCATGACCAGCGCGTCCGGCGCGGCGTAGCGCAATTTCTCTTCGTCGAGACCGAAGAAATGGAAATATTCGCGCGCGCTCGGCGCCAGCGCGCCGGCCATGCGCTCGCGTTGCAGGCGCAGCATCATGACGATGTCGACGCTGTCCAACCCCCGGCGCATGTCGTGGAATACCTCGACGCCGAGACGCGACAGGCTGTCGGGCGCGAGCGTCGAGGGACCGACGACCCGTAGCCGCGCGCCCAGAGCCGAGAGCAGCAGGATGTTCGAGCGCGCGACGCGCGAATGGAGTATGTCGCCGCAGATCGCGACCGTCAGGCCCTCGATACGCCCCTTGTTTCGACGGATGGTGAGAGCATCCAGCAGCGCCTGCGTCGGATGCTCATGCGCGCCGTCGCCGGCGTTGACAACCGAGCAGTCCACCTTGCGCGCGAGAAGATGCGCCGCCCCCGCCTGCGCGTGGCGCACGACGATGATGTCCGGCCGCATCGCGTTGAGAGTGACGGCTGTGTCCAGAAGCGTTTCGCCCTTGGACTCCGAGGAGCGGGCGACGGACATGTTCATGACGTCGGCGCCGAGGCGCTTCCCGGCAATTTCAAATGACGCCTGCGTGCGTGTCGAAGCCTCGTAGAATAGGTTGATCTGCGTGCGTCCGCGAAGATTGGAGCGCTTCTTCTCGACCTGGCGTGAGACTTCGACTGCCTGCTCGGCCATGTCGAGCAGCGTCTCGATTTCGGGTCGCGACAATCCCTCGATTCCGAGCAGATGCCGGTGCGGGAAGATGACTTGTTTGGCGTCGCCTTGCATGGGCCCGTCTATAGCAGCTTTGCCCGCCGCCGCGAGCCTCGAATTTGGCGGCGGCGATTAGCCGGCGAGCGCCACGACCGGCTCCTCCGGCGTTCGGGCGGGGGCCTCCGTGATCCTGCACGACTCGAAAAGATGCGCGATCTGGCTCGCCGGCCGCGGCTGACTGAACAGATAGCCCTGCGCCTCGCGGCAGCCGAATGCGCGCAGCATTTCCAATTGGCGCCGGTCCTCCACGCCCTCGGCCGTGACGGCAAGCGACAGGGAACGCCCCAGCTCCACCGAAAGCTTGGTGACCGACGCGCACATCGGATTGGTTTCGAGATTGGCGACGAATGAACGGTCGATCTTCACGCGATCGAGCGGCAGGCCGACGAGATTGGCGAGGGAGGAATAACCCGTGCCGAGATCGTCGAGCGCCGTGCGAATCCCGAGGCGCCGCAGCGAGGCGAGCATCTCGAACGCCCTCTCGCCATCGAGGATCATCGCCGTCTCCGTCAGCTCCAGTTCGAGCCGGCGCGGATCGAGGCCGCTCCTGGCGAGCGCGGAGAGCACGGTTTGCTCGAAATTGGGCTTGCGAAGCTGAAGCGCCGAAATATTGACGGCGACGCGCAGATGGTCGGGCCAGGTTGCGGCGATGGCCATCGATTCTTCGAGCGCCCATGCGCCGACCATGTCGATCTGTCCCGCTCGCTCGAAGAGCGGAATGATTTCGCCGGCGCTCAATACGCCGCGCGCGGGATGGCGCCAGCGCAGCAGCGCTTCAAATCCGGTAGTCTCGAGCGTCTCGGTGTCCACAAAGGGCTGGAACACCATGAACAGCTCTTTTTTCGCGAAGGCGCGATCCAGTTCAGCGTCGAGCGTATTTCGCTCGGCGACAAAGCCGAAGCGATCGCGGAACAATGTGTAGCCGCAGCGCCCCGCCTGTTTCGTCGCGTACATCGCGTTGTCCGCGTTGCGCAGCAGACTTTCCGGATCGACGCCGTCGCTCGGCGCGATGGCGACCCCGATGCTGACCGAGATGGAAAAGCTGCGGCCCCCGACCTCGAAGGGAGCCCGGAACGCGTTGAGGATGCGCTCGGCGATCGAGACGGCGTCCTCCACCGAGCGGATGTCGACCGCAATCAGCGCAAATTCGTCGCCGCCCAGCCGCGCGATCAGGTCGCTCTCCCGCGTCGAAACGCGGACACGGCGCGCGGCCTCGATGAGAACGGCGTCGCCGGTCTCATGGCCCATGCTGTCATTGACGCTCTTGAATCCGTCAAGATCGAAGCACATCAGCGCGAAGCGCTCGTTGACGCGCGCGTGTCGCGCAAAGGCGCGGGTCAGCTCCTCCCGGAAGGCCACGCGGTTCGGGAGTTTCGTCAGCTCGTCGCGCAGCGCGCCCTCTTCGGCAGCGGCCTCTGCGGCGCAACGACGTGCCGCCATCGCGGCGCGGTTGATCGCCGCATTGATGATGACGACGGCGTAGATTGCGACGACTCCGGCGGCGACGTCGAAGATCGGATTATGCGCATTGACGACCGCGACGAGCAGACCGGCGACGATCGGAATGATGTGCGCGAACATCGAGACAGGGATCATCGACAGCGCAAACCCGCCGCCGAAAAGCGTCGTGAAGCAGAAGCAGGCGATCAGGAACTGCTGCGGCGGGCTCGCTTCCGCGAAGAAGAAGATCGGCAACGTGCCCCAGAGGGATGCGTGCATCAGAGCGTTTGCCGTCGCGCGCCAGACGCCGTTCGTCGAGGCCGCTCGCCGATGTGTTTGCGGCGCGCTCATGCGGCGAGCATAGATCACGCCGCCCAAAATGAAGATCGACGCGGCCCAGGCGCGAGCCTCGTCGGCCTGTGGCGTCGCCCACATCGACATGGCGAAGGTGAGGGCGCTGAAGCAGGACGCCAGCATTGCGCCGGGCGTGCTTTTCTCGAGATCGCTCAGCTGCTCGGCGCGAAATCTGGCGCGCACCGCGGGAGAAACCGTGCGGTGGTCGAAGGCCAGAGGATCGCCCTCGAAAAAGCGGCGAAGCCGGGAGAGCGCGCCGTCCTCCGCCGATCGCCGACCCCTCTCCTTGAGACCAGCGAGCAGTCCCGATCCGACCGATGAAATCGCCATGGAGCTTATCGCCGCCTTCCCCGTGTGTGTTCGTCCGACCGGACCGGTAAATCGCGTTTTGCCGCAGAATCTGCACGCCAATGCGCTCGAAATATCCCACGCCAAAAATTGCTTTTTCATAAAGCCAAGCTTCTGAAAATCGGCCGGTTCAACGTCCGGCGCCAACAGCGTAAATAATGTACACACTCTGGACGCTTGACATATGCTCAGTGCGAGCACATCTGTCCCCCAGGAGGCTGGGGTTGCGGACTGGATAAGGCCCCGTTAATCTTCAGCTAAATGAGCGCTCCGGGCGGCGATCCGCCTCGGAGATTTTATATGACCAACTTATGCTCAAATCGAGCATAAGATCAAAAGCGGCCTGAACATAAAGCGAAAGGGCCCCACGATGACGATCCGGACCATCGACCGCAGCGGCGCAATGGCGCTGGCGCCCACACCGCCGGCCGCCCTCGGCGTCGGACCGAATGGCCGATTTCCCGTCCTGCCCCGTCCCGACCTCCAATGGACGCCGGAAGTAGAGGCCGCGACCGCGCATCTCTACGAGCGCGTCTCCAGGGTCATACCGCCCGTCGAATGGCCCTTCGTCGCGCCCTACGTGAAGGCGATAAATGACATCAAGAAGACGCGCAATGCGGTGATCCTCGCGCACAATTACATGACGCCGGAGATCTATCACTGCGTCTCGGATTACATCGGCGACAGCCTCCAACTCGCCAAGCTCGCCGCGAAGTCGGAAGCCGACGTGATCGTTCAGGGCGGCGTCTACTTCATGGCCGAAACATCCAAGATCCTGAACCCCGACAAGGTGGTGCTGATCCCCGACGCCGACGCCGGCTGCTCGCTCGCCGCCTCCATCACCGGCGCCGACGTTCGCGCGCTGCGAGCGAAATATCCCGGCGTGCCGATCGTCGCTTACGTGAACACCTCCGCCGAGGTGAAGGCGGAAGTCGACATCTGCTGCACCTCGTCCAACGCGGTCAAAGTCGTCGAGAGCCTGGGCGTCGATCGCGTCATCATGGTTCCGGATCGATTCCTCGCGCAGAATGTCGCAGCGCAGACGAAAGTGAAGATCATCGCCTGGGAAGGCGCCTGCGAAGTGCATGAGCGCTTCACGGCCGAGGAAATCCAGAACTACAAGGCGGACCATCCGGGGCTGAAGGTCATCGCGCATCCCGAGTGTCCGCGCGAGGTCGTGGAAGTCTCGGACTTCTCCGGCTCCACCGCGGCGATGATCGACTATGTTCGCACGAAGCATCCGGCGCGAGTCCTGCTCGTCACCGAATGCTCCATGGCCGACAATATCGCCGCGGAGACGGTCGGCACGCAGTTCATCAGACCATGCAACTTCTGCCCGCACATGAAGCGGATCACACTGCCGAAGATCCTCGACAGCCTGCTTTATATCCGCGAAGAAGTGACGGTCGATCCGGCGATCGCCGAGCGCGCGCGCCGCAGCGTGCAGCGCATGATCGATCTGGGGTAATCAGCGATCCCCTCTTCTCTGCAAGAGGGGAGCCCCGAACAGCGGCTCGGGTGAGAGGGTTCAGACATGCCGGCGCTCGATGCGACGATTGCGGCGATCGACGCCGCCAATGCCGAAGACCCACGCCGCGTGGACGGGCGCGCGTTCGAGAGCCTTTACGCCGAACGTATGAGCGAACGCCTCGCCGCCATCTACCCCGACGCCTCGGATCTGCTGAAGATCGCCGCCCGCGCCCAGCATCTGCGACGATGGGAAGTCCCGCGCTCGGATTATCCAGAAGGACGTCGCGGCTATAACGACTGGCGCCGCGCCTGCCGCGTCCATCACGCGAATCTCGTCGGCGACATCATGCGCGCGCAGGGATACGACGACGCCGCGATCGCGCATGTCGGCGCGCTCATCCGCAAGGAGCAATTGAAGAAAGACCCCGAGTCGCAGGCGCTGGAGAATGTTGCGGCCGTCGTCTTCCTCGAACATTACTTCGACGAGTTCCTCGCCAAATATGACGGCTATGACGACGAGAAGATCGTCGACATCCTCGGCAAGACGCTTTGCAAAATGTCGCCCAGGGGACACGCGGCGGCGCTTGCCCTGCCCCTGCCCGAACGCGCGCGCAAGCTCGTGGGCGCGGCGGTGGCGCGCGAGGCGGCGGCGCTCGAACGCCTCGCCGCGGTCGCGATCGACTGACGCATGCCGGGGAAGCTTCCTCCCATCGTGATCGTCGGCGGCGGCCTCGCCGGCGTCTTCTGCGCGCTAAAGCTCGCACCGACGCCCGTCGCCATTCTCGCGCCGACGCCGGTAGGTTCGAGCGGCTCCTCCTACTGGGCTCAAGGCGGAATCGCGGCCGCGGTCGAGGAAGGCGACACGCCGGAGCACCACGCCGATGACACGGTCGCCGCCGGCGCCGGCATTGTCGATCGCGACATCGCGCTCGGCATGGCGCGCGAGGCCCGCGCGCGCGTCGAAGACCTCGCGGCCATGGGAACGCCCTTCGACCGCAAGGAAGGCGGCGCCTTTGCGCCCTCGCGGGAAGCCGCACATTCGCGTCATCGCATCGTTCGGGTCATGGGCGACACGGCGGGTCGCGCCATCATGGAGACGCTCGAAAAGCAGGTCGCCAAGACGCCTTCAATTCAGGTCGTCGACGGCTACGCCGCGCAAGAGATCATCACCCGCAATGGCCGCATCGTCGGCGTGCGCGCGCGCCACGCCTCGGGACGCATCTGCGACATTCCCTGCGCGGCTCTCGTGCTCGCGACCGGCGGCCTTGGCCATCTTTACCGCCTGACCACGAATCCGTTGGAGGCGCGCGGGGTCGGCGTCGCGATGGCGGCGCGCGCGGGCGCCCTGATCTCGGACGCGGAATTCGTGCAATTCCACCCGACCGCCATCGATATCGACGCAGACCCCGCGCCGCTCGCGACGGAAGCGCTCCGCGGCGAGGGCGCGACCATCATCGATCACGAGGGGCGGCGTTTTATGCTGGACGTAAATCCGGCCGGCGAGCTCGCGCCCCGCGATATTGTGGCGCGCGGCGTCTTCGCCAGCATCAGGGCGGGACGCGGCGCCTTTCTCGATGCGCGGGCGGCCGTTGGCGCGGCCTTTCCGAAGCGTTTCCCCACGGTTTACGCGAGCTGTAAATCGGCCGGGATCGACCCCGTCGCCATGCCCATACCGATCGCGCCCGCCGCCCATTACCACATGGGCGGCGTGTGGACGGACGCACGCGGCCGCACGAGTCTCGACGGCCTCTGGGCGATCGGCGAAGTCGCCTCCACGGGCGTTCATGGCGCGAACCGTCTCGCCTCCAATTCATTGCTGGAGGCCATCGTGTTCGGCGCCCGCGTCGCGGCCGACATCCTGGCGGCGCCATTGCCCGATCTGGACCAGCGCGTCGCCTTGGAGCGCGACGATATTGCGCCGCGCGAACGCGACTTCGCAATCGTCGAGGAGTTGCGCGATCTGATGTCGGCCAATGTCGGCGTCATCCGCGACGCAGCCGGGCTCACCGGGGCGTTGAAGGCTTTGCGACGCATGAACGCGCGCACGAACGACATCGAGATTCACAACATGCTCACGACATCGGTGATGATCGCCGCCGCCGCGCTGGAGCGGCGAGAGAGTCGCGGCGCGCATTTCCGTTCGGACTATCCCGAGCCCGAGACCGCATTCGCGCATCGCTCGCAAATGACGCTCTCCGCCGCGATCAAAATTGCCGACGAGGCCGCGTGATGATGCCCGAGCTCTCGCCTCTCCTCATAGAGGACGCCGTGCGCGCCGCGCTGGCCGAGGATCTCGGCCGCGCCGGCGATGTCACGACACAGGCGACGATCCCCGCCAAGGCCGGCGCTCGCGCCCTCATCGCCGCGCGCGAAGCGGGCGTGATCGCTGGACTCCCGCTCGCGCGCATGGCCTTCCGCCTGATGGACGACGCCGTCGGATTCGAGAGATGGGTCGATGACGGGGCGACTGTCGCGCGCGGCGATGTGATCGCCCGGATCGAGGGGCCCGCGCGCGCGATCCTCTCTGCAGAACGCGTGGCGCTCAATTATCTGGGACGCCTCTCCGGCGTCGCGTCGCTCACGGCGAATTACGTAAAGCGTATCTCCCACACGAATGCCCGCATCTGCGACACGCGCAAGACGACGCCCCTTCTTCGCGCTTTCGAGAAATACGCCGTGCGTTGCGGCGGAGGCGCCAATCACCGTTTTGGTCTCGATGACGCGGTGCTGATAAAGGACAATCATATCGTGGTCGCGGGCGGCGTCGTCGAGGCGTTGCGCGCCGCCAAGGCGCATGTCGGACATCTGGTCAAGATCGAAATCGAGGTAGATACGCTCGATCAGTTGCAGGAGGTGCTGCAGGAAGGCGCCGACGCCGTGCTGCTCGACAATATGAGCGCTGACGATTTACGTAAGGCGGTAACGCTCGTCGACGGATGCATGATCTGCGAGGCGTCGGGCGGAGTCAATCTGTACACCGTGGCGGCGATTGCGGAAACAGGCGTCGACCTCATCTCCGTCGGCGCCCTCACTCACTCAGCGCCGGTGCTGGATCTGGGACTCGATATCGAAATCAGCTGAGAAGGGCGCCGAGGCGGGAGTCTCACGCCCTCGCATTGCCCGCCTCGCTCAGCCGCCCGAGCTTCATCCGCCGTTTCTCCAACATCTGGGGTAGGCGCGGCGAGAGCAGGAAGGCGAGTTCCTGCTCGCGCGTGATGGTCACCGGATCCTGCGCTTTCAATTCATCGTCGACGTGGCCCGGATGGCACATGATCAGATGCCGACGCCCCGGCGCCCGCAGATAGGTCTCGAACGCCGCCGCGTAATCATGGCCCGGATGGAAATCAGAGAAACCCGCAAAACCCTCGTTCACCGAAAACCCTCGGCGTTGCGCCGCCCGGCGGAAACCTGCCGACAGCGTCCGGACCGCCAGGGCCTTGCGCGCATGGGCTCCGCGTGCGGCGATGCGGTGCAGGCTGTCGCCCGCGTCGCGCAGCCAGGCTCGACCGTCGAGCTTGCGAGCCGCCATGGCTTCGAGCAGCGCCTGTCGTATTCCGGGAAGCACATGCACATGCTGATGGCCGTCGACATGGTCGGGCCGGCGCTCCAGCACAGCCTCGAAACGGTCGAACTGCCGGTCGATTTCGGCGCGGATTTCCTCCATCGGCAATTTGCCGCGCAGCGCCATGCGGATAACCCGCGACACCGGCGGGAAGGTTCCCGTCGGCGCGAAATTCGGCATTGACCCGAGCGGGCGGCCGAGCGTGAGATTGAAATGCAGGCCGAGGTCGGCCGAATGGCCGCGCCGCGCCAGTTCTCGGCCCATCGCCGGCCAGCGGGGGCCGTTGACCAGCGCCGAGACCGCCGTCAGGCGGCCGGCGTCCAGCGCCTTCAGAATGCCGACGCTGACGCCATGCGACAGCCCGTAATCGTCCGCGCAGATCGCGACGATCCGCTCTTTCGCCATGCCGTCCGTCTCCTCACACCCTGTTTTCGCCTATGCTCCGCCCGGAAATTCTGGTTTGAAGCAGTCTTATGACAATTCGCAGCCCCGATATATCGGTCGTCATTCCCGTGTTCAACGAGGCCGCCAACCTGCGCCCCCTGGGGGCGCGGCTAGTCCCGGCGCTGGAAGGCGCAGGCGTGACTTTCGAGGCCATCTTCGTCGATGACGGCTCCCATGACGAGAGCCTTGATGAACTGCGCGCCCTCTGCGCCGCCGAACCGCGTTTCCGCGCCCTCTCCTTCTCCCGCAATTTCGGCAAGGAGGTGGCGATCGCGGCAGGTCTCGACCATGCGCGCGGGCGTGCGGCGGTCATCATGGACTCCGACCTGCAGCATCCTCCGGAGGTCATTGCGCAATTCGTCGAGAAATGGCGCGAGGGTTACAAAAATGTCTACGGACAGCGCGCCGATCGCGCGACCGACCCGAAGATGCGCACCGTTTTCACCGAGCTTTTCTACCATGTCCTCGAGAAGTTCGGCGACGTCTCCCTGCCGTCCGGCGCGGGCGACTTCCGATTGCTCGACCGGCAGGCGGTCGACGCGCTGCTCTCGATGCGCGAACGGGCGCGCTTCAACAAGGGCCTTTACGCCTGGATCGGCTTCAAATCGATCGGCGTGCCTTTCGAGGTGGAAAGCCGAGCCAGCGGCCAATCGAAATTCAACTTCGCGCGGCTCGTGCGTTTCGCGCTGGACGGGCTGATGTCCTTCTCCTCCATCCCGCTGAAAGTATGGACATGGGTTGGTCTCGCGATTTCCGGCTTCGCGCTGACGATGGCGGCCTATTACTTCGTGCGCACCATGCTTTTCGGCGTCGACACGCCCGGCTTCCCGTCCCTCATCGTGTCGATTGCGTTCTTCTCGGGGGTACAGCTCATTTCGCTAGGCGTGCTCGGCGAGTATATCGCCCGCATCTTCAACGAGGTGAAAGGGCGACCGCTCTATCTGGTGGCGGAGGAAGTCGGCGGCGGCGAGACTGGCGCGAGCGGGACGATTGAGCCGCGCGACGACGGGTGATAAAGGCCCCGTAAGGCTCGAAATGGCGGTGAACGGCCATAACCGATCGAGGGCGCTTCACATCATGACACAGCGAAACTCCGCCGCCACGAGAATTGCGCTCGTTTTCGCCTTCGCTGCAGTCGCTTTCCTGTTCCTCGCCTTTGGCCTGCGGCTCTTCTGGTTGAGCGCCGAGGCTCCCCTGCCGGAGCTTCTGCAGAACCTGCCGGATTCGCTAAACGAAGCGGATCAGCAAGCGTTCCTGACGCGCCTTCGCGCCCGTTTTCCCGCCGGCACGACGGAGGCAGAGGTCTCGGCGGCGCTTCTCGAACAGGGGTTCAAAATGGGCCGGGCGGGCGAGCGCGTGGCCACCTACGACCGCCAGGCCGGCATCAGGGACAAATGCCGACGCAGCGGCAATGTGCGCTGGTCAGCCGACGCCGCGGGACATGTGAGCGAAATCTCCGGCGGCTATTATCAGCACTGCCCGCAACATTAGGCCTTCATCGTCCATAGCCGAGGGACCGGATCTCGATGAGGCGGCCGTTCTCGAAAATGAGCGACGGCATCAGCTGCGTGTATCCGAAATTATAGACCCATTCGTCATAGACGAGCCGCCGAACCGCCGGCGAAGGATAATGGTTCGCCGGCCCGTCGAGCGGTCTGGGGCCAGTCCAGTTCGGCGCCCAGCGATATTCGACGCGGCTGTCGGCGTACGCCGGCTCGCCGCACAGCCGCAGCACCTCGTATTTGGATTGCCCTTCGATCACGAGGGACGTGCCGCACCGCATCGCAAAAGCGACGTCGCCCGGAAAAACCAAAAGCGTCGCAGCGAGAAAAAATCCGGCTTTCATGGCGCCTATCCGTGACACGCCGCGCTCTCGCCGCATGGCTCGGCTCTGAAATGACGTAACCAGTCAAACCGAGATTATGCCCGGCCTCGGCCACACGCAACGACTGGATAGCTGCGCCTTCACAATTCGCCGACAGAAATTAAACCCTAACTTGCTAGAAGCGTCCTCATGATTCGAAATCTCCTCTCGGTCGGCGGCTTCACCCTGCTCTCGCGCGTGACGGGCTTCCTCTCGCTCGCGATGCAGTCGGCGATCATGGGCGCCGGAGTCGTCTCGGACGCTTTCTTCATCGCACAGCGCCTGCCGAACAGCTTTCGCGCCATCTTCGGCGAAGGCGCGTTCAACGCCGCTTTCGTGCCGTCCTACTCCATGGCGATCGAGCAGGAGGGCGACGAGTCGGCGGAGGAACTGGCCGGCCAGATCTACACGCTGCTGCTCGCCTCGCAGATCGTGCTGCTGGTGATCGTCTGGGTCTTCACCCCACAGTTTGTCATGCTGCTCGCGCCGGGCCTCGACGACCGCCCGGAGAAATTCGCGCTGGCGGTCAATCTTACGCGGATCACATTCCCATACCTTCTGTTCATGACGCTCTTCGCGCTGCACATGGGCGCGCTCAACGCGCGCGGGCGCTTCGCGCTTCCCGCCTTCGCGCCAAATCTGATGAATCTGACGGTCATGGCGGCGCTCGCGGTGGCGTTTCTGTTTCCCAACGCCGGCTATGCGGCGAGCTGGGGCGTCACCGTTTCCGGCGCGCTGGAGCTGGGGCTTCTGATGTGGGACGCACGGCGCATCGGCGTCTTGAGGGGGCTACGCAAGCCGCATTGGAGCCGGGTCCGCGATTTTTTCATCAAGCTCGGCCCCGCTGTGATCGGATCAGCCAGTCCGCAAATCGCCGTCTTTGCTGACACCATCCTCTCGTCAATGCTCGCGGACGGGGGCGTGTCGTCGATTTCATACGCCGAGCGCCTTTACCAGTTGCCCGTCGGCGTCATCGGCATCGCGGCGGGCACGGTGCTCCTGCCCGAGATGAGCCGCCGCCTCGCCGCCGGTGACGTCGAAGGCGCCCATCGCGCGCAGAGCCGCACCATGGCGCTCACGATCGCGCTCGCGGCGCCCTTTTTCATCGCCTTCGACACGATTCCGGAGCTGATCGTCAGCGGGCTTTTCATGCGCGGCAAGTTCACGGCCGCCGACGCCTATGCCGCCGGCGACGTGCTCGCGGCCTATGGCGGCGGGCTGATGGCGCTGGTGCTGATCGCCTCCGCGCGCGCGAGCTTTCAGGCGCGCGGCGACACCAGGACGCCCATGACCATCGCGCTGATCGCGCTGACGGCGAATGTCGCGCTGAAAGTCGCGTTGTTCCGCCCGCTGGGGGCGGTGGGGCTCGCGACGGCGACCTCGGTTGGCCTGTGGATCAATCTCGGCGCGCTCGTCGCGCTGGCCATCGCCCGGGACGCGATGGATTTCGACGAGGTCTTCGGCAAGACGCTGCTGGCGACCCTCGTGGCGAGCGCGGTCCTGACCCTTGTCGCCGTCTACGGCCGTGCGCCGGCCCTTGCGCTGGGGCTGCATTTCGGTTCGCTGGCCAATCTCGTCGCGCTGATCGCGCTGGGCGGCGCAGGCGCAATTGTTTACGGCGCGGCGCTGGTCGGGGTCCTTCATGTCGTCGGCGTCAGGCTTGGAAACCTCAGACGCCGACGATGATCCGGGTCACAGAAACTGTGACAGCCCCGGAATCGAATTTGCGATCTGCTGGACTTTCTCCTTGCCGACGACCGTCTCCGCATAGCCGAAAATTTCGTGGCCGAGCTTCTGGATCTGGCCCATGTCCAGCCCGAGGGCGTTGAGCTTGCCGGCCAGACCCATGAGGCCCCCGCTCAAAAGACCGCCGAGCAAACCGCCGCCGCCGCTCTCGCTGTCCGCCGTCGCCGCGTTGGCGGCGTCACGCGCTCCTGCGACCTTATCGAGGAACTCGGCCACCGGTCCGTCGGGAAGCTCCTTTTGCAGGAAGGCGAGCACATGGCCGATCGCGCTTTTGGCGACTTCGGCGTCGACCCCGATCGCGGCGGAAACGCGCTCGATCAATTCATCCATGTGATTCTCCCCTGTGGTCCTGTTCTCTTGAGCTTTGCGACTGTCGCCGCGGAAAAATTGAAAATCAAGCGCCCGGTCCCTACGTCCGGTAAGCTATGTGTGATCGCGGCGACTGTCCTCGCCGGAATTATCTGGAAACAGGCAATGCGACCTCAATGTTATACGACATTCGCCATTTTCTTCGCTCTCGTCGGCGCCCAACCTGCCTGCGCCAATGACTCGGAGGCGGAGACGGCGGTGGGTGGTCTCACTCTCGTCAAATCCGATTCGATTTCGATGGACAGCGAAGACCTGTTCATCTCGCGCGACCTTGTGCGCGTGAAATATCGCTTTACCAACAAAAGCGACGCGCCGATCGAAACGCTCGTCGCCTTCCCCCTGCCCGACATTCCCCCGACCGACGCGGAAAACACCAGCTACTGGAGCGAAAAAGGCGGCATAAAATTCAAGACGAAGATTGATGGAAAGCCGATCGACTTCGAAACCGTCGAGCAGGCGATCTTCAAGGACAAGGACGTCAGCGCGCGACTGACGGCGCTGAAACTTCCGCTCAATCGCCTCGCGAAGGATTTCGAGGACGCGCTGAAAAAAGTCCCGAAAGCGGAAGTCGCGAAACTTGTCGCCGATGGCCTCATGGAAAACACGGGCTCCGAGGAATACCCCAATTGGGTGGCGAACTGGTCGCTGCGCACCACCATCACGCGACATCAGACCTTCCCGGCGAATGCGACCGTGACGGTGGAGCATGAATACAAGCCGCTCGCGGGCGGCAGCGTCGGCGGCAATCTCGACGCGTGGCGGCGCAAGGACAAGGAACTCGAAAAAGAATTCAACCAGACGCTGAGCAGATATTGCATCGACAAGGAGTGGCTCGCGAGCTTCGACCGCATCGAAAAGACAAAGCGCACGGATATGGGCGCCTATTCGGAGGTCTGGCTTGGCTATGTGTTGAAGACCGGCGCAAACTGGAAAGGCCCGATAGGCGATTTCCGGCTTGTCGTCGACAAGGGTAAAGCCGACTCGCTTGTAAGTTTTTGCATGGACGGCGTGAAGAAAATTTCGCCCACTCGCTTCGAGGTGCGCCGCAAGAATTTCACGCCCGACCGCGACCTCGACATTCTGATCATAGACTGGTGGAACAGGAAATGACGCGGCCCTTCGGCCGCGTCAGTTTCCGCGTCACCGTGGTCAGGCGCTGCGCCGCATCTCTTCCATTGTGGGCATTCGCTCACTCATCGCGGGCAGGATTTCCCGGATTTTTGCCGCGCCCTCTGCGCCGATGAGGACATCGGAACGCGCGACGATCTCTTTGATCAGCCCTTCAATCTGCGCGTCCTTGAGACCGAGATTTTCCAGCTTTCCGACGAGGATGTTGAGGTCGGCCCGGCCGCGGCCCATGAAGCTCGTCAGGCCCTCGATTACCTGAGTCACGCCGCCGTCGCCGGAAGCGCGCGCCGCTATGACGAACTCCTGCGCAAGCGGCGTCTTGTCGATGAATTCACCGACGTGACCGCCGGGAACCTCGTCTCTAAGAAACAACAGCACGTGGCCGATGGCGGCCTTGGCGACTGCTGGTTCAAGCGTCGTCGTATAGACAACGCGCCTTGCTAACTCTTCCATGTGGCAACCCTCCAGGAGAGAGCCTCTCTGGAGCGGTTACATGTGAGAGCCAGCGACGACTTCAACCATCGCCCACGCTAATTAATGTTAACTAAGCCGCGTCCAGCCCGTAGAGCGTGTGCAGCGTGCGCACGGCGAGTTCGGTATAGGCTTCGTCGATCAGCACGGAGAATTTGATTTCCGAGGTAGTGATCGCGCGGATGTTCACGCCCTTTTCCGACAGCGCGCGGAAGGCGCGGGCGGCGACGCCGGCATGGCTGCGCATGCCGATGCCGATGGCGGAAACCTTGGCGACTTCCTTCTCGCCCGCCATGCTGGAAAAGCCGATGTCGTCCTTGATCTTCTCGAGGATGGCGAAGGCGCGTTCGTAATCCGCCGTGCCGACAGTGAAGGTCATGTCGGTCATACCGTCCTCCGAGACCACCTGCACGATCATGTCGACGTTTATGCCCGCCTCGGCCAGCGGCATGAAGACTGCGGCGGCGACGCCGGGCTTGTCGGCCACGCGGCGCAATGTGATCTGCGCCTCGTCGCGCGAGAAGGCGATGCCTGTGACGACCTGGGCTTCCACAATATCCTCCTCGTTGCAGATCAGCGTCCCCTCGCCCGGGCTGTCGGGATCGTCGAAGCTGGAGCGCACATAGGTCGGCACCTTGTGCACCATCGCCACCTCGACCGAGCGAACCTGCAAAACCTTGGCGCCGAGCGACGCCATCTCCAGCATTTCCTCGAAGGCCACGCGGTCCATTCGACGCGCCTTAGGCACCACGCGGGGGTCGGTCGTGTAGACGCCGTCGACGTCCGTATAAATGTCGCAGCGGTCGGCGTGGATGGCCGCCGCAAGCGCCACGGCGCTCGTGTCCGAGCCGCCGCGGCCGAGCGTGGTGATGCGGCCGGTCTCCTTGTGGACGCCCTGGAAGCCGGCGACCACGGCGACCTCGCCGCGCGAGAATCCGTCGATGATCCCCGCGCCGTCGATCGATTCGATGCGCGCCGAGCCATGCGTCCCGTTGGTGCAGATCGGCGTCTGCCAGCCCTGCCAGGAGCGCGCTGGTATCCCGATCTTCTGAAGGGCGATGGCGAGAAGTCCCGCAGTCACCTGCTCGCCCGAGGCGACCACGGCGTCATATTCGCGCTGGTCGTAGAGCGGGGACGCCTCCTTGCACCACGCGACCAGCTCATTGGTCTTGCCGGCCATGGCGGAGACGACGACGGCGACCTGGCGCCCGGCCTCGACCTCGCGCTTCACATGGCGCGCCACATTATGGATGCGCTCGACATTGGCGACGGACGTGCCGCCGAATTTCATGACCAGGCGTGACATGTGAACCGCTACAAACGGGGAGGCGAATTACGCATGGCGATTGACGAGGAGAAGCCCTAATCGTCATTCGCCATTCGTTGAAAGCGGGCGTATATGTGACCGCGCCCGCGCCCCTGTCAACGGCGGCGCCCGCCCTATCCTATACGGGCAGTTGAAACTCCCGCTCTCGAAGAGGTTCCCGTGTCTACAGAGGCGTCGTCCCCCCACTCCGCCAGCGTCAATCCCGAGGATGTCGCGCGGTTCAACCGCCTCGGCGAGCTGTGGTGGGACAAGTCCGGAAAGATGGGGATTTTGCATGACATCAACCCCATCCGCGTGACCTACATCCGCGACCACATTCGCCGGCTCCTGCTCAATGATCCGAAGGCCCTGAATGAATCCGGCGAGCGGCCCCTCGAAGGCGTGCGCATCGCCGACATCGGCTGCGGCGGCGGGATCCTCAGCGAATCGCTGGCCGAGCTCGGCGCCCGGGTGACGGGAATCGACCCGGCCCCGAACAATATCGCCGTCGCGAGCCGTCACGCCGAGAAATCCGGCCTGGACATCGACTATCGCAACATCACCGCTGAGGCGCTCGCCGAAACGGGCGAGCAGTTTGACGCCGTCGCCGCGCTGGAAGTGATCGAGCATGTCGAAGGCCCCGCGGATTTCATCGGCATGCTGGGACGGCTGGTGCGGCCGGGCGGCCTGCTGTTCCTCGCCACCATCGACCGGACGATGAAGAGTTACGTGTTCGCCATTCTCGGGGCGGAATATGTGCTCGGCTGGGTGCCAAAAGGCACACATGACCACAACAAGTTCATCCGTCCGGACGAATTGTCCGCCTGGCTGCGCCGCGCCGGAATGCGGGAGATCGACCGCGCGGGCATGAGCTTCCAGCCGCTCACGCGAAGCTGGCGCAAGAGCCACGACACGGACGTCAATTACCTGATGGCCGCCAAAAAGCAGGGGTGACGCGCGAAGCGTCTTGTTCACGCTGGAGGTCAACAGTAAACTTCTGGCCGATGCGCAACGAATCGTCGTCCTACCGCTTTTCCCTTTTCGCCCTCGCCGCGGTCTTCGCGGCCTGCGCGAGCCTTTCCACGGCGCCGCACCCGGCTTTCGCGAAATCGAAGACCGAGTCCAAATCCAAGGCTGCGCCCGCGCAGACCGAGGAAGCCGCAACCGACGCGTCCAAGGATAAGACCGACAAGAAAGACCAGAAGGGTAAGAACGGCAAGGCCGACAAATCGGGCGACAAGGGCGCCGCCAAGCCCGAACAGCTCGGCTCCTATGGCGATTGGGGCGCCTATGCGGCGGAAGGCAGCAAGGACAAGACCTGCTACGCCCTCGGTCAACCCAAAGAGCGGCAGCCGAAAGCCAAGCTCAAGGACACGGCTGCACACATCTTCATATCCACCCGACCCGGCGAAGGAGTCCGCAACGAAGTTGCGATCGATCTCGGCTACGCCACCAAGGATGGCTCCGCAGCCTCCGCCGACATCGACGGCGACGGCTGGGAGCTGATCACCAAGGGCAACAACGCCTGGATCAAGGACCAGTCGAAAGAGAAAGAGTTTGTCGGCGCGTTGCGCGGCGGCTCGAAGCTCGTCGTAAAGGCCTCCTCGGCCAAAGGCACTTCGACGACCGACACCTACTCCCTCAAGGGCCTTTCCGACGCCCTCGCTCGCGTGGCGCAGGAGTGTAAATAGGCGCGATCACGTCGCCTTTACGATTCGATTCTCCCCGGTCAAGCTTCCGCTCGCAGGACCAATGCGCGATCAATCCGCGCATTCAGTGGTCTTGCGCGCAGTCAAATCTTCGGACCAGTCAGTATAAATTTCATAAGACCAAACAAATTACCACCGATTTGAGCGCCAGTGGTCCTTGAGGATCATGGCTCGTACCGGCATTTCCCGTACATCCACGATGGCTTCCCCCTGTTGCTATCATGGAGAGCGACGGCGGCGTGGCAGAGGCCAAGCTGTCCGCCGGCGTCGCCCGTATTATTTTCGTATTTGTGCTCTGCCGTTCCATGACGGCGGAATACCTATACGTATTTTATGGTATATAAATTCATATAATGCTTTTGCTGTTCAGCATAATAAGTCCAGTTTATTTATATTTCAGAATAAATATGAGACCAGATCAAAAAATATCAGGACAATTTGGCGCCATTAGCAATTTTTTATTTGCGTTATTTTGAGCGCTGGGCTACGAAAGCCGGGCTGTGTTCAGCAAAAAAGCAAAGGGAGGAACACATGGCTCACAATGTTCACGGTGCGGCCGAGCTCGGCAAAATCCTGCTCTACGTCGCGGGCTTCGCGGCCTTCGTCGTTGTCGCGTTGACCTGGGTGCCGGAGTGGATTTCGCCGGACAGCGCCAACATCACCGGCAACACGGGCTCCACGGCTCGTATGATCAACTGATCCTGGTTGACAGCGACGTCCCGGGAGCCGTCCCTCCCGGGACGTTGCTGTTTTTTGACGGCGCTGAACTCGTTTGAAAAAAAGCGCCGAAGGCTGTTGCAAACCAAATCGGTTTGAGCCATAAGGACGCCGCGACGGACACACGACGTCGTAAACGGATGCGGGTGTAGCTCAGGGGTAGAGCACAACCTTGCCAAGGTTGGGGTCGAGGGTTCGAATCCCTTCGCCCGCTCCAAATGAAGCTCCGCGATAACCCAAAGCGGAGGTCGGGGTAAATGCTGGTTGCGCGCTGCCCCGCGAAGATAAATCTCACTCTCCACATTCTCGGCCGTCGGGGCGACGGCTATCATGAGCTTGAAAGCCTCGTCGCTTTCACCGGCGCGGGGGACACGCTGACGCTCCTCCCCGGCCCAGAGCTCTCGCTGGATATTTCCGGTCCGACCGCCCCTGCCGCTGGCGGCGGCAACGACAATCTGGTCCTTCGCGCCGCCCGAAATCTCGCTGCCCGAATCGACGGCCTGACGCTCGGCGCCTTTCGTCTCGAAAAGCGGCTGCCCGTAGCGGCCGGAATCGGCGGCGGCTCATCGGACGCGGCGGCCGCGCTGCGACTTCTCGCCCGCGCCAATGGCCTTGCCCCCGACGATCCCCGGCTGCATGACGCCGCCCGCGCCACTGGCGCCGATGTGCCCGTCTGCCTCGGCGCGCGGGCTCGCATGATGCGCGGCGCCGGCGAAACGCTCGGCGAGGCTCTTCGACTGCCGCTATTGCCGGCGGTGCTCATCAATCCCGGCGTCCCGGTGGAGACACGCCCCGTCTTCGCCCGCCTGGGCCTGCAGCCCGGGGAGCGACTCGGCGGCGCTGCACATCCTGAAATTGCGTGCGGCGCTTCGGCCGGGGAGCTGTGGTCAAATCTCGCCAAAGGCCGCAACGACCTCGAAGACGCCGCCTGCCTCCAGGCGCCTGTCATCGTCGATGTGCTCGCAGTGCTGCGCGCGGCGCGCGGCTGCAAGCTGGCGCGCATGTCGGGCTCCGGCGCCACCTGCTTCGCGCTATTCGCTGCGCCAGGGGCCGCGGCGCGGGCGGCCTGCGCGATTCGCGCCCAGCACCCCGAATGGTGGGTGAAGACGGCGGCGCTGCGATGAGCCGCCGCCCGCCGCCAAAGGACCGCCAGCCGCGCCGCGAACGCCCGGGGCCCGTCCGGGATCGACCGCGAGGAGACCCCTCGCGCGTTCCGTTTCGCGGCCCCTCGCCGGAGGTGGTGACGATCTACGGCGCCCATGCGGTTCGTGAGGCGCTGAAGGCGCGCCGCCGCAAGCTGCTGGCGCTCTACGCCACCGAGACCGCCCTGCCCCGAATCGCCGACCTCGCCCGGGGGGCCGGGGTCGAGCCGCGTCTTGTCGATGGGCGCGACCTCTCGCGCCATCTCGGCGACGAGGCCGTGCATCAAGGCCTGCTGCTCGAGGCGCGCCCCCTGCCGGAAGCCGGCGTCGGCGATATCGAGCCGAAAAGCGGGATCGTCCTCGCGCTCGACCAGATCACCGATCCGCACAATGTCGGCGCCATTCTGCGCACCGCCTGCGCCTTCGGAGTCGACGCGCTGATCATTACGGAGCGGCACAGCCCCGAGTTCACCGGCGTGCTCGCCAAGGCGGCATCCGGCGCGCTGGAGCATGTGACGATCGTCTCCGTGGTCAACCTCGCCCGCGCGCTCGACGAGTTGCGCGGGGCCGGCTATGGCGTCGTCGGGCTGGATTCTGAGGGCGCAGAACCGCTGGAGACGATCGCGCTGCCGAAGCCGCTGGCTTTGGTCCTCGGCGCCGAGGGAAAAGGCCTGCGCCGGCTCACGCGCGAGCGCTGCGACGCGATCGCCCGCCTGGACCTTCCCGGTCCGATCAAGAGCCTCAACGTCTCCAACGCCTGCGCCGCGGCGCTGAGCGTCGCGCATTTTCGGCTGCGTATTGCGATGCAGGATTGACCTTGCAGCGCCCTTGGACGATTAGAAGAGCGCAGACGCCGGTTTAGCTCAGCTGGTAGAGCAACTGATTTGTAATCAGTAGGTCGGGGGTTCGAATCCCTCAACCGGCACCAATAAAATCAACGAGTTAGGTTGGTTTTTTGGCTGCTGATCCGAAGTAAATCCGAGCTGATGTATGCACTGACGTAACACTCGGAATTTTCGGAAGCCCTTCACAGCCCCTCGCGACGCGCATTCGGCGGACGATCAATCTCGAAAGGATTGACCATGGCCACGCCCAAAGCCGTCCCTCCCCCCGGCGCGTCCCTCGCCGCCCGCCGTCCCCTTCTCACGCCCGCCGGCGCATTCGATCGCGCCGCCATCATGTCCGACGCCCATCGTCAGCTTCGCCTTATGGCGTCGCACGGCTGGAGCAGGTCGCGCTGTCTCGCCTTCTCATGGGCGCGGGCGAAGGCGCAGCGCGGCGGCGTTCCGTCGCTCGTCATGGACGGCGGCGAAAGCTTCGTGGAGAAGGCCGTGCAGAAACTGCGCGCTGTCCGCCAGACAATGTGCAGCGACGTGTCGCGCCGGCCGCCGTCAAGCAATTCA
Source organism: Methylocystis sp. ATCC 49242 (assembly GCF_000188155.2). NCBI lineage: Bacteria > Pseudomonadati > Pseudomonadota > Alphaproteobacteria > Hyphomicrobiales > Methylocystaceae > Methylocystis > Methylocystis sp. ATCC 49242. The sequence continues at coordinate 697,873 of NZ_KE124774.1, read as the reverse complement.
GGGCTTGCAACTTAATCGCCGCCGTTGCGCCGCGCGCCAGCTTGCCCGATCCGTCGGCGCAGTGCCGCCGCCGCCGTTACTTTTCGAAAGGACGCCCGCCAATGTCCGCCCAATCTCCCGCAAAGACAAAGCCGCTGACCAATGCGCGCATTGCCAAGCTGTCGCCTCGCGCCGGGCCTTACGAGCTGCCCGTCGAGTCCGGCCTTCGCGTCGTCATCCGCCCGTCCGGCGCGAAGTCCTTCGGCTTACGCTATCGCTTCGGCGGCGCATCGCGCAATCTGACGCTCGGTCCGGCCTCGATTGGCGTCGACGGGGCGCGAAAGCTCACCGCTAAGGCGCGGCTGGAGCTAATGCAAGGCAAAGACCCGGCCGCCGAGAAGCGGGAGGCCAAGCGTCAAGCCAAGGCCGAAATCGCCAAACAACGGGAGGCGAAGCGACAGGCCAAGACACCCCAGCGCGAGACGGTCGCCGAGCTTGTCGACGGTTTCCTTCAGCGCATGTCCCGCAAGGCCAGCCCGAAGACGGTCGACGCAACCGGGCGCCTGTTGCGGCGCGAAGTCGTCGCCGCTTGGGGCGCGCGGCCGATTGCCGAAGTCTCCCGCGCCGACGTGCGCGCGTTACTCGAATGCGTCGGCGAACGCGCGCCGGTCATGGCCAATCGGCTGTTGTCGACCGTGCGCCGCCTGTTCGCCCATGCCGTCGACGAAGAATTGATTGCGCGCAATCCCGCCGCCGGAATCGAGCCGCCGCACGCCGAGACGCCGCGCGAGCGCGTGCTTGACGGCCGCGAGCTGGCCAGCGTGTGGTGCGCCGCCGAACGCCTTGACGGCGAAGACGGCGATTTCATCCGGCTCTTGATTCTGACGGCCGCGCGCTTCAGCGAAGTCGCCCGCCTCGAATGGCGCGAAGTCGATTTGGACAACGGCGTTTGGACCTTGCCGGCGGCGCGCGCCAAGAACCGCAAGGCGCACGTGACGCCGCTTTCCGCGCCCGCGCTGCGCATCCTGCAACGGCTGCACGCCGCGCGCGTCACTGATGACGGCCGCGTGTTCCGTTCGTCATTCTCGCGCATCCGCGACCGTATCGACGCCGAGATTGCGCGGTTTGACGGCGCGCCGCTTGCGCATTGGACGCCGCATGATTTGCGACGGACGGCGGCGACCAATCTTCAGTCGCTCGGCGTCGCCGCGCATGTCGTCGAGAAGCTGTTGAATCACGCCAGCGGAACATTTCGCGGCATTGTCTCGATTTATCAGCGCCACGAATATTTCGCCGAACGGCGCGACGCGTTGCAGGCGCTGGCGGCGCATATCGCGGCGCTGACCGGCGCAAATATCGTCCCGCTGTCGCGGTGGGCGTAACCACAGGGAGCGAGCACATGGTTGACGACGACGACCGGCCCGACACGCCGGCGCTGAAGACGAAATTCATCGCCAAGCCGACGCTTGAAGGCATTGTCAAGATGTTCGAGGCGTTGAAGGGACGGCCGGCGACGCCGAAAGAATTGGAGAATTTCCACGAAATGGCGCGCAAGAAACCGTTGAGGCCGAAGCCGGCGGGCGACCTTCCGCCGAAAGCCGATGACGACGGCAAACCGCCGAAGTCATATCCGATGGTGATGGATGGCGGGGAATCATTCGCCGACTTCGCGAACGCGATAATGGAAAAACGAGCGAGAGAAAGGAAGCGCTCGGCCGATGACGACAACGGTTGACATCGTTGCGAAGGCGGCCCCGCCGCTACATCCGCATTCGAGCCGCTCTCTTGTTCCGCGTACAAGATTAGCGTGCGGAATGACCGACGCCGCTGACAGCACAGCCTTCGAGTTTCGGTCCAGCGCGTTCAGCGTGGCGCTATAGCTCGTCGACAAGGGGGCGTTCAACCCTTTCGTCGTCGAGAGTGTTCTCAGGATCGACCGCGATCTGGGCTTCAAAGTGCTGCCGCGTTAATGGTTCGTTGAGCGAATCTTTGGCTTGATCGCGCGCGCCGGAGACGGTTCATGAGCAACTATGGAACGCGCGTCTGCGTATCGATAGCGATGAGCCACATTGCAATGGTCGGTCTGCCCTGCGACACATCGCTAACGATACCTGTGTGTGCCAAAAATTACATCCGGGCGTAATGGTGATGAAGTCCGCCGAGGACCGCGCGAGATTTGATGGCTCCAATCCGCTGAACGGCGCGAGAGATCGGCGCATCCTTGTTTAACGTCCGATGAGTGCGGATCTCATTATAATAACCCGCGTAAGATCGCAGAAGCCGCCGCAGATGCGGCTCGCCCAAGACGATGAGGTGGTCAACACACTCGCGACGGATCGATCCGATCAATCGTTCAGCGAAGGCATTCTGCCAAGGCGAGGCCGGCGCGATCGGCTTGTCTCGTATGCCCATAGCGCGCAAGCGACGCCTGACGATGGGGCCAAAGACGCCATCCCGGTCACGAATGAGATAACGCGGCGCCTCGCTCCAGGGGAACGCTTCGTTGATCTGACGCGCAACCCATTCCGCTGTCGGATGCCGGGTGACGTCGATTCAGACGAGGGCTCTGCGGTCGAGCCGGATAATGACGAAGGCGCAGAGCAAATCGAAGCTGATGGTCGGAACGACGGGTAAAATGCGCCCAGCGAAGCAGTTCTACGCTCTCGCGGCGTAAGCCTCGAGAGCCCTGATGCCGCGCGTCTCGGCCTTAAGCAAAATTTGCGACAGAACCAGGAGTGTGCGTCGCGTGCTGTCTCGTTTCGGGAATCCTGGCACAGGACGGGGACAAAAACTGTCCGAATCGGAAGCGGCGGAAATCCGCCGCCAGAGTCTTTACCAAAGGGTTGGGCTACGCCGTCGCGGCCGCTTCAAGGCGGCCCCTTCGGGGCGCTTCGCGGGCCTGACCCGCCCGCGCCAGCGCACGACGAAGGGCTCAGAAAGCAAATGCCGAAATCTCGGCATTGACCGATCTTTTCACGAGGGAAAACGTGCCCCGGCGGCATGCGGCGCAGGCTCGCTTTCGAGCGCCGGCTTTTCTTCGGGCCGATACTCAAGAATGTCGCCGCGCTGACACCGGAGAATTTCGCAGATTTTTCACGCGTGTCGAAACGCACATTTCCTTGCAGCGTTTTTGGGCGAGAAACGGGGGTTCTTGATAGATGTGCTCCTGCCGGAGAGGCGGGCTTCAGGTTCCATATTGCGCCTTACGTTCATTGACCTGGAGCGCACGCCAGCAATGGATATTCGAAAGGAAGACTCGTGACGAAACAAGCTTTTGCCAGACTATTTCTCGGAGGCGCAGCGGCACTTATCTTTTCGGTGGCGGGCGCATTCGCCGCAGGCTGCGTCGAGGCGATCCGTTTAATGACCATCAGCGGGGATTATCAATTCCTGGCGGCTCTAGCACGCATGGATCCCGAGGCGCTGAAATTCCTACTGTTCGTCGGAATGATCGGGGCGATCGTCAGCATAATCATCAGCCTTCCTTCAATAGTTTTCTTCTACCTCGCCAACCTGCTAATCGCTCGCGTGGCAAAGCCGATCTCGAAGCGAACCCGCGCCCTTGTGAGCTTCGGCGCGGCAATAATATTCGCGATGACGCTTCTGCCTCTGCAGGTCCATCTTGGACTCGGGATCAAGGAAATTGATTTCGCCGGCGAAATCACTGCGATCATCATCATCGCCCCGATCGCCGCGCGGATCTTCTGGAAAATCGCGCGTCTGTCGAGACATTTCTGTGTGATTTCACAGGCGGCGCCGTCAAGTTGACGGGGTGACCTCGCACGGAAGGGTGGCGCGCGCTGGAGCGAGAGACCAAGAACGGATAATCCCGGTTTCGTGCCAGATGTAGACGCGTTATCCTTTGTGAACTCATTTTTCAGGCTCGGGGTGTCATCATGCGCTCGTTTCTCTCTGGCGTCGCGTGCATCGTCGTTTTGCTTGCCGCGGATCAGGCCCATGCCTGTGGTGGCGGTCTCGAGCCATCGAGACGATGGGCTCTGGATCACACGGAATATTCCGGCAACAACGGTTTGCCCTTCCTCAGCCCGGGCAACGACAGCCGCATCAATCTTCAGCTCCTGATGAGAGACGCGTATCCTCGACAGGTTTCGAAGGCGGGCTCGATTTTCGAAGCTGACACAAAAATCGACTTCAATTCCCCCGTGCTATTTTCGAGATCAGACATCGAGACGGCGTTCAACGCCGATGCGAACGCGTCGCCGCCTGAACGCGGCAGTGTAGTGGGTGGAAAGCCTGTGACTTTCGCAGATGGCGAAGGCACCCGCTGCATTTCCTTCGAGGGAGGGAAGCTTGCGTTCATTGCGGCCGTTCAGGCCGAGTCCGGTCTTTCCGCCGCCGAGCGGAATGTTCTGGTGGAGGCGCGGAATCGAACGACCGTCTGCCTCAATATGGGTACGGGAGATCATTCTCAGAAGGATCCTTTGGCCGGGATCTCCGAGCCCTCAGTCGCTGCGCGCGAATTCGCAGAATATCTGGCGGGAGCCAATGCCTTTTACGGAGGCGCTTTCGATCAGGCCATCGATCATTTCCAGAAAATAGTTAAGGCGCAAGATGGATGGCTACGCGAGACCGCACGCTACATGATCGGCCGCACCCTGCTTAACAAAGCGCAGGTTGGAGCGTTCGCGTCCCTCGACGGCGTCGCGGAACCGAAAGTGACCGACAGGACATCTCTGGGCGCCTCGGAAGCGGAGCTGAAGTTATATCTTGCCGACTATCCCGCGGGGCGATACGCCGCCTCGGCGCGCGGGCTGCTGCGCCGGATCTACTGGCTTGGGGGCGACAAAACGCGGCTCGCCGCCGAATATGGCTGGCAGATAACCCATTGCAACTCTCTCCAGGCCAATCTCGGCAATTCCGTGCTGGCGCAGGAGATCGATTCCAAATATCTGGGCGCCGCCGCGGGCGAGAGCCACGACCCGAACCTGATCGCCGTTGAGGATTTGATGAGGCTGCGGTCGTCTGACCCTGTCAGGCCCAAATTCCCTGCCGCTGAGCTCGAGGCCCAGGCGCCCGATTTCGTGGGTCACGAGGAGATGTTCGCGTTCCTGAAAGCGGCGCGCGCCTATTATGCCGATGGCGATTTTGTCGAGACGCTGCAGTTGCTCAGCCCGGCCAGCCCCGGCCCCCTCTCGCCGCCCTATCTGGCCTTCAGCCGCGAAACCTTGCGCGGTCAGGCGTTGATGGCGTCGGGACGTTTCGAAGCGGCGATCCTCCATTGGAAAACGCTCTTGCCCCTCGCCGCCGAACCTTGGCAAAGGGAGGCGGTCGAGCTCGGCCTCGGCATGAGTTGGGAACGCGCCGGAACGCTCAACAAGGTGTTTTTGCCCGAGACGCGCATTGCATCGCCGCGCATTCGAGCGCTTCTCCTGCGCCATTCAGCAGGACCAATTCTTCTGCGCATGGCGGTGGCGGACCCCCAGTCACGGGCGGACGAAAGGAAATTGGCTCGTTTCGTCCTGCTCTTCAAGGAAGCGACGCGCGGCCAGTACGCCGGCTTCTTGCGCGATTATTCGCCTGATGGCCTGACCGGCGATGATGCCCAGGCGCCGCAGGTCGACTATCTGAAATCCTCAGCCTTTTTGTGGGAGGGATCGAGCGAACCGTATCAGTGTCCCGCACTGAAGGCGGTGATCGGCGAGCTTGCCGCCAATCCCGGCTCCTCACACGGATTGTTGTGTCTAGGCGAATTCATCCGCACCGAGTACCTTGACGATTTCGAAAGCAACCCGCCGGCGCCAGACGAATTGGGCGGGGGTAAACCGATCTTTCCAGGCCAGGCTTTTTCGAGAGGCGAAATCTATAAGAAGCTGATCAACTCCCCTTCGACGCCGGACATCGACCGGGCCTATGCGCTCTATCGCGCCGTCAGGTGCTATGAACCAAGCGGCGTCAACGGCTGCGGCGGAAAGGATGTTGAATTGGCACAACGCAAGGCGTGGCACACCATGCTGAAGTCCCGTTACGGAGCCACCGCCTGGGCGCGAAGCCTGAAATATTACTGGTGAGATCGATCCTCCTCCTCCTCCCCATTCTGTTCGCGCTTGGCGCGCCGGCTCCGGCCGCCGCCGGTCAAACTGTGCGCGCCGCCGATCATGACGCCTACTGGCTCTGGGCGGGCGTCAGAAGCCGTCCGGAATTGGAAAAGGCCAAGACGATCTATCTGCACACGGGCGAAATCGGGCCGGATGGCGGCAGCGCCGTCCGACTGAAGGCGCAGGGCGCAACGGAGCCCGGCCCTCATGCGGCGACGATCTGGCTCGCCTATCGCGTGCGTAGCCTCGATTGGACGCCGGAAATTGTCGCCGGGATCGCCCGCCGACTGGCCGTGTGGCGCGCGCAGCCGGGCGCGGTGGCAGGGATACAGATCGACTTCGACGCATCGACCCACGGCCTGAAGAATTATGCGGTTTTCCTGCGCAATTTGCGCCAGTCTCTGCCAAAGGATTGCGCCCTCAGCGTGACCGGCCTCATGGACTGGGCGTCGCAGGCGACGCCGGAGGACTTAGATGCGTTGTCGGGAAGCGTTGATGAACTCGTCTTCCAGACCTATCGCGGCCGCGAAACTGTCAGGGACGTCGACGTTTATCTGGGGCGACTTGGCCGGTTGCGCATTCCCTTCCGCCTCGGCCTCGCCGAGGGAGCCGCTTGGTCGCCTCCCGCCGTCCTTGCGCGTCATCCGTATTTTCGCGGCTATATCGTCTTCTTGCGCAATCCGCCCCTATAGAATTGCCTCCCGTACGACTTGAACCCCGGCCTGTTCAATCGGGGCTCTCACAGGCCGCGAGCGGCATGGAGTCGAGACGATAGACCTTGTCGTCGCTCGCCGTTTTGTCCTTCTGCGCGCATGATCCGTCGAGCGGCAGGCCAGCGATCGGGTTGCCGAGCATCACGAACTCGGCCTGGCCGCGCCGTAAATAGACCGTGCGCGAATCGTCCTTGTCGCATGCCGTCGCTTTGGCGTTCTCGCGTTCCGCTTCACTGCAGTTCGCCATCCCGGACTTACAAAAGGACGCGCTGCACTCCCATTGATCCTCCAGGGGCGTGCAAACATAATGCAGGCGCACTGGCTTTGGTTGCTTGCGCGTCGTCACGGAGATGGATAGCCCGACGCCATCCGGCCAATCGACGAGCAGCCCCTTGGCGCGATCTACGGCGATTTGGCCGTCGTCGCGCGATACGCGGATCGAATTGGTGAGCTGCTGTGGATGCGAAGTCAGATGTTGCGTCGAATAATCGCGCCCATAGCAGAAGGGTGCGTCCGGCTTGAGACGCTCGCGCAAAGGTGCGCCGAGACCGGCGTAGCGTGGATTCGTCTTGTTCGCTTCGGCGACGCAATCGGAAAGAGGGCGCGCGTCGAGCCGGAACTTCTTGTCGTCCGGGCCAAGCAGGCGCGACTTGTCGCCGGCCTCCTCGGCTTCGGAGTCGAGAAGGACGGCTTGCTCGACGTCTTCGAGCATGAGATGCGCCGCCTCGTCCGAATAGATCGCGCCAATATGGTGATCGCATTCGCCGCCGCAGGACAATTTTTTGCTTTGCGAGTCGAGATGTGCTTCGGAAGAACACCAGCCAGCGACATACTCGGGTTTTCGCGCGCCGCGCAGGGTGACGAGCGCGACGACACGGGTCGTGTCGCGCTCCGGATCATCGGCGGCCGGATTGGCGTGTTTGTTGGGGCTTTCCTCGCTGTGGCGCAGATTGGGGTCCTCCCAATAGGAGGCGGCCTTGCCTTTGCCGATCAAGAAGAAAACGCGCTCGACCCTTTGGCGGGGATGCGCCTTCAGATGGGCCGCGTCATAGACGCGGGCGAAACAGAGCTTACCCTGCCGCTCGATCAACTTCTCGGTTGGCGTGATTTCTTTCGCCTGCGCAGCGGCGCAGACTATTCCGAAGATCGCGACGACCGGTAAAAGGCTGAGCTTGAAATACGGCATGGAAAAATCTCCTCTTGTTGCTTCAGAGAAACTATGAGACGACTGACCTGCCCCTGAGAAACTCGACCAGATGCGATTAGAGTCCGGCCATATCGGGACGGACGAGATGAAGAAGAAGCGGTTCACGGAAGAGCAGATCATCGGGATTTTGCGGGAGCACGAGGCGGGCGCGAAGGCGGCGGATCTGGCTCGCAAATATGCTGTGTCGGAGACGACGCTTTACAACTGGAAGGCCAAATATGGCGGCATGGACGTCTCCGAGGCCAAGCGGTTGAAAGCGCTCGAAGAAGAGAATGCGCGGCTGAAGAAGCTTCTGGCCGATCAGATGCTGGAAGCCGCGGCGCTGAAGGAGCTTTTGTCAAAAAAATGGTAGGGCCCGCCGCCAAGCGCGCAGCCGTTGTGCATCTGCGAGCCGCCATGGCTCTGTCGGAGCGTCGGGCCTGCCAGATTGTCGCCGTCGATCGCGCGACCGTCCGCTACATCTCGAAGCGGCCGACCGACAAGCCGTTACGGGAGCGGCTGCGGGAACTCGCCAACGAGCGCCGGCGCTTCGGCTATCGGCGGCTGTTCGTGCTGCTGCGGCAGGAGGGCGAGACGTCGGGCAAGAACCGCATCTACCGGCTCTATCGCGAGGGAGGGCTGACGGTGAGAAAGCGGCGCGCCCGCCGAAGGGCTGTCGGGCGCGCGGGCGCCCATTCCTGTCGAGGCGCGGCCGAATGCGCGTTGGTCTTTGGACTTCGTGCATGACCAGTTCGCCTGCGGACGCCGGTTCCGCATCCTGAACATCGTCGACGACGTGACGCGTGAATGCCTCGCGGCGATCCCCGACACATCCATCTCGGGCCAACGCGTGGCGCGGGAACTGTCGGCGCTGATCGCATGGCGCGGCAGGCCCGGCATGATCGTTTCGGACAACGGCACGGAGTTCACCTCGAACGCCGTGCTGTCGTGGTCGAGCGAGAACAGGATCGAGTGGCGCTATATCGCGCCGGGCAAGCCGATGCAGAACGGCTTCTGCGAGAGCTTCAACGGGCGCATGCGCGACGAACTGCTGAACGAGACGCTGTTCTTCGGGCTCGACCATGCCCGGGAGAAGATCAGCGCCTGGGCCCAGGACTACAATCACCGCCGCCCGCATTCGGCCCTCGGCTATGCGACGCCCGCCGCCTTCGCGGCCAATCTCACCGCAACAGGCGATCGGCTGCGCAACCCGGACCAACTCCGCCGATCGCCTGTTGCTCCATTCGCGCCCTCGGGCGTATCAACCGGAAGGACTCAACCCGCCGCTGGATGAAAGTTCAGGGGCAGGTCAATATGTCCGGATTTAATTTCCGACAAGGACAGGGTAACACTTAATCAGCGGGTCCAAGGTTCGAGCCCTTGTGCGCCCACCAATAAAATCAAGGCGTTGAGGGTCTAGATGGCAACGCTGATGTCGGATTGGTGACTACATGGTGACCACGCCGATCAATGTATCCCCTATTGGCTTTGGATAAAGCGGCCTGCTTCCTTTCGTTGCCGATCTCCATATAGGCCTGGAGGGTGAGCGGAGGTGAGCGGACGGGCGAAAGCAACCCTGAATGTTGCCCCGCCACCAAGCGTTTCGGCCACCCACAGACGTCCGCCTTGCTTTTCCATCAATTCTCTGGCGATCGCCAAGCCCAGTCCAGTGCCTGGCGTAGCGTCGCTCTTTCGCCAAAACGGCTCAAAAATTATGTCGCGCTCCTGTGGCGCAATGCCCGGGCCGTGGTCGATGACGTCGATGACTCCGTCTGGCGATAAGCGAACGACAACGAAGCCCCCGAGCGGCTCCGCGCGCAGGGCATTCTCAATGAGATTTGTAACGACGCTCTCGACGGCCCAGCGGAAAGCGTAGACGGGAACCGGATTATCAGGGGCCTCGAACTCGATTTGACGATTACTATGATAGGCGATGGGCATCAAATCCGCGATTGCTGTAAGAATCGCTTCCCGCAGATCGAGCTTCGGCATTTCTTTTTCCTGGGCGCGCTCCTCAATCTGAGCCAAGACGAGAAGTTGCTCTAGAATTGTTTTTATTCGAGCCGCGTCCCGCTGCAATTCCGCCTTGAGCGGGCAATCGATCATTTTCTCGAGCCTTGCGCACAGAATTGCGATTGGCGTGCGGAGTTCATGCGCCGAGTTCGCCGTGAAACGTCGCTGCCGGGCAACCCCGTCTCGAACGCGTTGGAAGGCGGCGTTTACTTCCTCGACAAAAGGCGCGATTTCTGAGGGGAGATTACCGTCCGGCGCACGCCAGTTCAGCGTATCTACATTGATCTTCTTGATATTGCGGGCGGCAACGCTCAAAGGAGCCAAACTTTTGCGAACCACGAAAAAGCCGATCAGCGAGATGATCGCGCAAAGCGGGAGATACGCGAGAATATTCTCTGCAACGAGATAGGCGTTCAACTGGTAGAAGACGTCGTCCCAGTGAAAGGTCGAGCCATACACAATCGTCTCGATTTTGCCGAAGCGGGTTAGCGTCGTGCGCACGTAACCGCGCGCATTCGGATTTGGATCGTTCTCCAGATGGAAAAGCGAGCCGAACACTTCGACGTCGCCAAGGAGAGGTCTGAAATGCGCGGCCAGCCGTTGCGAAGACCCAGGCAGCAACGCGCCGCCTACTGGATCAAAAACGGCGAAGAGAAAATCCGGGTTGCGTTCTTGATGTCTCTGCAACTGCGGGGTCGACTCGATATAGAGGTTGCCGTCGTCGCCGCGTCTGAGCGCGTCGATCACGACGTCTCGCGCGTGCTTCGTCGTCCAGACTTCGAGCGCCTGGCGATGGTCGCGACCCCAAAAAAAAGCCAGCGGAATTTGCACGGTGATGGGCGTCGAAAAATAGGCGAGAAGCGAACCCAATATCCAAAACAGGATCAACCGGGACTTGAGGGAGCGCGGTCGCATCAGGCGCGCGCCTGCACGATCATGTAGCCCACGCTCCGCGTCGCATAGATTTCGACGCCCGCATCGGCGTCTCTCAACTTCTGGCGAAGGCGCGACACCAGCATTTTGAGCGCGTCATTTTGAACCTGCTCGTCCAGACCATAAATTTCGTCGATGAGGACCGTATAGGTCACCGCGCGACCGGCGCGCCGCATCAACGTCTCCAGCAACAGGAGTTCGCGCTTGTGGAGCGCCAACGCTCGGCCCCGCACCTGTGCTTCATGCAGATTGAGGTCAAAAGACAATTGGCCCAGCACGACGGGAGGAATCGGGGCGGCGCCGGGCCGACGCAGGCTGGCGCGTATCCGCGCGAGAAGCTCGTCAGGCGCGAAGGGCTTGATCAAATAATCGTCCGCGCCGGCGTCGAGGCCATTGACCCGATCGTCGAGCGAACGCAGCGCGGTGACCATGAGCACGCGAATATTTGGCCGCAAAGTGCGGATTTCCGGCAGGAAATCCAAGCCGTCGCCATCTGGCAGCCGTCGATCCAGCAGCAGGATGGGATAGTCGAATGCGTGCAGCGCCTCCCGCGCGTCGGCGATCCTGCCCACGCGGTCGACGAGATATCCCGACCGCTCAAGTCGGTCGGACATCAGAATGCCCATGTCGATCTGGTCTTCGACGACCAATATTCTCATCGGAGGATTTTCCGCATCTCGCGCTTGGATTACAAATCGAACGCGCCTCCAAGCCTCAGGCTATCCGCTATTGTTGCGCTATTGCAACAGTAAAACGCCTTCTACTTCGGGCCCCTGGGTATCGCTCCTGCGGTTGCGTTCGCGTTACCTTGAAGTGCTAATCGATCAGGAAGTCTTTGATCGAGGTCGAACCGTGTTCCGCGCCCTTTGGATTTTCCTGCTCTGTCTGACCCTTCAGGGGGCCACCCTGTCGGCGACGGGAACGTCGAACGGGCACGGAGCCGCCTTGGGCATAGGCAAAGCCTTCACTGGCGTGAATTGCACGGGCAGGGATGCGGGAGAGAACGCGCCGCGAAATGACCTGTGGCGGCATCACTGCGATGCGTGTGCGACCGATCATGTCGGCGGCGCGCCGAGACCCGTTCTGGGCGCGAACGACGCGCTCATGGTTCCCTCGCCGCCACCTCCTGCCCGCCTTGCGGGGCTTTCCTGGCAGGTTCCTCCCTTCGGGACCTTTGATCGGCTTGGATCGCAGTCTCCGAGATCACCGCCTCTGGCAAACTGATCTCAGCATAGGCCAAACAGCCTGTTCTCCCAGCTAAACCATTAGGGTAGCGGCCGATCGGCCGCCCAGGAGCTATTCATGTCACGCTCAAGCCTATTGCGCGGCGCATCCGTCGCGTCACTCTTGCTCGCCTTTGTTCCTGTAGTCGCCGATGCACAGCAGACGCTGCCGACCATTGAAGTCGGCGTCGCCCGGCGGGCCGCCCCTCGCGCATCGAGCCCCGCGCCCGCCGCCGTACCCGCGATCGGGACCAATGGGACACAATCGACAAACGCCGCGCCGGGCTTCCAGCTCCCGCGGGCCAAGCTGCCTATTTATCGAGAGCCGCCGGGGCAAACGGTCACGACGGTCGATCACAAGTTCCTCAGGCCAACGCCCATGTTCACCGTTCGGGAGATGCTGCAATACAGCCCCGGCGTCCAGATTCAGGAAGGCAACACCCCGCGAGAGGTCAACATTTCGATCCGCGGCTCGGGTTCCCGATTCGGGGTTGGCTTTCCGCTCGGCGTCCGCAACATCATGCTCTACGAGGACGGATTTCCGATCACGACCGCTGACGGCACAGGCCGAACGGATATCCTCGACCCGCACGCCTATAACGGCACGGACGTCTATCGCGGCCCCTCATCGGCGCTCTTCGGCAATTACGCTCTCGGCGGCGCGATCAATTTCCGGACATTTTCGGGCGCGGAAATCGACGGACTGGACACCGGGTCCGAATTCGGCAGTTTCGGCTACATCAATAATTACATCCGCGCGGGCAAGAAGGCAGCGACCGCGAGCCTCGGCGAGTTCGACATCTCGATCTTCGCCTCGGACGCCCGTGGCGATGGCTATCTCGCGCGGAGCGCATTTTCGGGTGACCAGGCGCGCCTTCTTGCGAGATGGGCGCCGACGCCCAATGATCGCTTCACGCTTAAGTATCTGTTCAACGATTCGTTCTCGACGTTCATGAACCGAAGTTCTCAAAATCAGTATTATTGGAACCCATACGGCACAAGCTTCGGCTGCGCCATTGCGACCCCGGCCAATCTGCCGTTTTGCAACAATCTCAACGTGCCGAGGAACGGGATCTTCACCTCAGCGTTGGCTCCGCTAGTCAATCAGAGCGTCTGGCAACTCGGCTCGCATCTGCATTCGCAGCAGATGATCGGCGGCGTCCGCTATGAGCATGATTTCGACAATGCGACGACCTGGCGAAGCCAATTCACTTATAACCATTTCGACTACATCAACGGCACCTGGCCGCCGCCGAAAGTGGGGCCGGCCTTTCTGGGCGGGCTTGGCGGACCGGTCGCGATCCGCGGACCTTCCGTCGGCATCGACGCCAGCACGGACATCACCAGCCACGCCCCGCTTTTTGGCATACCAGCCACGCATTATCTGGGCTTCTTCTATAGCAACGTCAAAACCACGAATCCCCTCTTCAACCAGCTCCCCAACATCTGGAATTACGGCGCAGTTGGCGCAGCCGTCGGTAAGATCGACAGCTACACGTCCAATATCGGACTTCGTGCTCGCGAGGAAATCGCGCTGACGCCGCAATTGACCGGCGTTATCGGCTTCAGCACAAACTGGAATCGCGTCTGGGGCGTCAATACCGTTTATAATTACAACGCGAACGGGACATGGAGGCTGCCACAGCAGGTCGGTGTGGACAATGACTATTGGAACACTGCGCCGGAAGCGTCGCTGACCTACCGCTACAGCCCGGAATGGCAGGTCCGGGCGCGTTACGCGGCGGGCTACGGCACGCCGTCCTTCCTCTATCTGACGTCGACGCAGACAGGCGCCGGGAGCAATACCGGCCTACAGGCGCAGACTAATATGGGCGTCGATGTCGGGATCGACTGGACGCCGAGCCACAACGTGCTTGTAAGCCTCACCGGCTTCAACGAGTGGTATCGCAACGAAATTCTGACCCTGTCGAATGGGCTCGTCAGCTATCAGGCTAACGTGCCCGCCTCGATCCATCGTGGTCTCGAAGCCAATATCGATTGGCGCCCCTTCGACGGCTGGCGCTTCCTTGCAGCATATACGCTGAACGATCAGTTCTTCACGAACTACTGGGACAATCTCGGCGCCTTGAACGGCCGGTTCGTTATGTATAATCGTTCTGGCAACAGGATCCCCAACGTGTCTCCGCATACGCTGACGGCGCGCGTGGGTTACGATCAGTCGACCGGCGATTTCAAGGGGCTGGGCGCTTACGCCGAATATGTCTTCAAGGCGGGCTACACGATCGACAACGCCAACTTCACATCCCTTCCGGGCTATGGGCTGGTCAATCTGAACCTGCACTACAATCGCGACATCGCGAATTTCTTCATCAAGAATCTAGAGATGTATCTCAATCTCAACAACGTCTTCGATCGCACCTATATTGCTGGTTCATTTGTGATGGGCAACACGCTGATCGCTGGCACGCCTATCCAGACGCCAACGCTCCTCCTCTCCACGGCGCAAGGCGCGGGGATTCTTGCTGGCTCGCCGCGGGCCTTGGTTGGCGGCGTTAAGCTGAAATTCTGATTGTCGCCGTAACCGCCTCGCTTATTGCGGGGCGGTCGTTCGACCACGCGCAGATGGAGCGGATAATGCCGATAGTCCTGTTCGTAGAGAATATGCATTGCAAAGGATGCGCGCAGCATGTCGTCGAGGCCGTGCACGCCCTGAAGTCCAACGCGGGAGTTTCCGTCGATCTTCCCGCGAAGCAGGTGTCGATCGATCCCGCCCCTGCTGATTTGCATGCGCTTCTCTGCGCGATCGACAAGGCCGGATACAAGGCGCGTGTCGTGCAGGAGACCGACGCCGACTTTTTCGCGCGCCGAACCATGGCTCGGGAGCGGCTGAACGCGATCAACCCGCGCATGCAGCCAGGCGGAGATCCTGGCGACCCAAAAGGAGATCAATGGTTTACGAAGGTCTATGAGCTTGCCGGCGACGACGCAGCCAATATTCCCTGGGCGACGCTCTCTGCGAACTCCCTGCTTACGGATTGGCTGTCCAAGCAGGATATTGGCGGCAAGCGCGCGCTCGACGTCGGTTGTGGGCTCGGCGACAATGCGGAGGCTTTGTCTACCGCCGGGGCTCGCGTCAGCGCTTTCGACTATATTGGCCGCGCCGTTGCATGGGCGAAGCAGCGTTTCCCCCATACTGCGGTCGACTACCGCGTCGCCAATCTTTTCGCGCCGCCGCCTGAATGGGTCGGCGCTTTCGATCTCGTGCACGAATGCTACACTTTGCAGACACTTCGACCCGAATCGACGGCGGACGCGGCAAAGGCGCTCGCGTCGATGGTCGCGCCCGACGGGCGCCTGCTCGTCATTTCCTCTGCGCGAGAAGCGAATGAGCCTCAGGCCACGCCATGGCGGCCGCTGACGCGCGGCGAAATCGAAAGTCTCGCCGTCGACGGCTTGAAGTTACTGGAACTCGACGACATCCCTCAGCAGGGATGTCTTTCGCGCCGTTGGCGCGCCCTGTTCGGTCGGTCAAAAGCGTAAGCTGTGCAAAGCTGCCTTTTAACAAGGAAACGCCATGCGTCATCGCGGTCATCCAAAGGGCGCCTTGCTTGCGCTTCCTTCCAAATGGCCGCCGGCCGCCTTTGCGCTCGTCGTCACTTGTCTCATCGCGCTTTTTGCGCAGACCTCCGGCGCCGAAGCGGCGAAGCATGGGCTCGCCCTGTATGGAGAACCTGCGCTTCCCCATAGTTTCGATCATCTCCCTTACGCCAATCCGAGCGCGCCAAAAGGGGGAAAATTGCGGCTCGGAATGGCGGGTGGATACGAGAGCCTCAATCCGTTCAATTTCAAATTCGCCGCAGCGCCGCAGCTTCTCATCGGAAATGTCTATCAAAGCCTGATGGCTCGCTCGCAGGATGAGCCCTATAGCATGTATGCGCTCATTGCACAGTCGGTGGAACTCGGACCCGAGCGAGAATACGTCATTTTTCGCCTCGATCCACGCGCGCGCTTTTCCGACCGCAGGCCAATTACTGCGGAAGACGTTTTGTTCTCCTTCGAGCTCCTGAAGGCGAAAGGCCGCCCCGGCCAACGCGACGCCTTCTCGCGCGTGACAAGAAGCGAAGCAGCCGACACCCATACGGTCCGCTTTGATTTGGGCAAAGGCGCAGACCGCGAATTGCCGCTGCTGCTGGCGGCGATGCCAATCCTCTCGAAGACAGCGGTCGACAGCGCGCATTTCGACGATGTTCGAATGGATATTCCAGTCGGATCCGGCCCTTACCTTGTCAAGGAAGCGAAAGCTGGCGAGCGGCTGGTTCTCGCGCGAGATTCAGACTACTGGGCAAAGGATATCCCGAGCCAACGCGGACTCTATAATTTCGATGAGATCGACGTCTCATGGTATCGGGACGGCGGCGCTCTGTTTGAAGCATTGAAGGGCGGGCTCATCGACTATCGCGAAGAATCGAGCGCCGCGCGCTGGCTAACGGCATACGATTTTCCCGCCAAGCGAGACGGAAGGATTGTCAAGGATACGCTGCGCCCGGGACGGCCGGTCGGCATGTCCGGCTTCGTCTTTAATCTCCGTAACAAGCTTTTCGAAGACGTCGCGCTGCGTGAAGCCATGGCGATGATGTTCGATTTCGAATGGGTCAACGCCAATTTCTATGGCGGCCTCTACAAGAGGACGACAAGCTATTTCGAAGGGTCACCCTTTTCTTCATTCGGCCGCCCCGCCAGCGAGGGAGAACGCGCGCTACTCGCGCGCTTCCCCGACACGGTTCGACAGGATGCGCTAGACGGTAGCTGGCGCCCCACCATTCATGACGGCAGCGGACGTGATCGCGAAATCGCGAGGCGGGCCATCCGGCTTGTCTCGCAGTCCGGGTACAAGCTGACCGACAAGGGGTTGGAGAAGGACGGTCGGCCGGTCGCATTCGAGATCATGATCCGCGATCGCGACGAAGAGCGGCTTGCCTTGAATTTTTCGGCGTCACTGAAGCGCATCGGAATCAACGCGCAGCCCAGACTATATGACGAGACGCAGTATCAGCAACGTCGGCGGAAGTTCGAATATGACATGATGATTGGCCAATGGCTCCCCTCCGCCGTTCCAGGAGCCGAGCAGGCAGGAAGATGGAGTTCCGCGAGCCTAGACAACCAAAAAGGAACCAATCTCGCTGGCGCCTCATCGCTCGCATTGGACGCGCTGATCGAGGCGCTCATTGGTTCAAAGACGCCGGAAGAGCATGTCGATGCGGCGCGCGCGCTTGATCGGGCGTTGCTCTCGGGCTTTTATTTCGTTCCGCTGTTTTTTGTCGACGAAATTTGGACCGCTCATAGCGCTACACTCGAGCGGCCGTCATATCTTCCGCATTACCCGATGTATCCGTTCGGTTTCACGCTCGAGCAGTGGTGGTGGAAAAGCGAAGAAATTCGTAACGACTAGGAGCCTGCTTCCCCACACATAGGAACATTCAATGCATGAGACGCGCTGACTGGCGAGAAGCGGTCGACGCGCCAAAAGCGGGATCTCACTACGCGGTCATGCCTGCTTTCGAACAGAGGCCAAAACGTCGAAAGCACTTCAACACAATGGTCGACGATCCGACACGATTCCGCACGGTGAAGAATGCATTTCGAGCTGACGTCCAACTCATTCAGAGCGGCTATAAGATCGACATCGACGGCCACTCACGGCACTCTTTGCGGCTGCCAGCGCGATGCTTGTCATCTGGAACCGAAGTTCGATTCATTATATCCTCTCCCCAGCTGGGAGTGGGAGCGAGTTTATGGCCAATGCGACGGGACGTCCGATTGCTCCCTTGATACTGAGTCCGGAAGAACGCGCCTACCTTGAACGGCAGGTTCGCCGGCATCGAGTTGGACGGTCTTTTTCCGAACGCTGCCGCGTCATCCTGCGATGCGCGGACGGAGTGCGCAGCAAAACCGTTGCGATTGAGTTGGGGATGCATGAGCCCACGGTAGGCAAATGGCGGCGACGCTTTCTGAAGGACCGAATTGAAGGGCTACTGGATGAAGCGCGCCCTGGCCGGCCCCGGACGATCGACGATGACCAGGTTGCTGCCGTCATTGAGCGCACGCTACGGTCTACGCCAAAGGACGCCACGCATTGGTCGATCCGGTCGATGGCGACGCAGACAGGCTTTTCGCATACGACGATCCGAAGGATCTGGAACGCCTTTGGCTTGCAGCCGCATCGCACCGAGACATTCAAGCTTTCAAGCGACCCGCTGTTCGTTGACAAGGTGCGCGACATCGTCGGGCTTTATCTATCGCCGCCAACTCGGGCGCTGGTGCTGAGCGTCGACGAAAAGAGCCAGATACAGGCTCTTGATCGAGAGCAACCGGTCCTGCCGATGATGCCGGGCATTCCAGAGCGCCGGACCCATTCTTACGTGTGCCATGGCACAATGTCGCTTTTCGCGGCTCTGGATATCGCTTCGGGCTTTGTGATCGGCAAATGTTACAAGCGCCACCGAGCCGCGGAGTTCCTGGACTTCCTCAAGCAAATCGATGCGCGTGTTCCGGAGGGCCTCGATATCCATATTATCATGGACAACTACGCCACTCACAAAACGGCTCTGGTAAAAAACTGGCTGGCGAGACGGCCTCACTATCATGTGCACTTCACGCCGACCTCCGCGTCATGGATAAACCAAGTCGAGCGCTGGTTTGCTGAACTCACCCGCAAACAGATCCGTCGCGGCGTCCATACCTCAACGAAGCAGCTCGAAGCGGACATCCTCGCATTCATCGAGCGACACAACGAAGACCCGAAGCCGTATCGTTGGACCAAATCCGCCGACGAAATCCTCGCCTCCGTCAAACGCTTCTGCCAGAAGACGGAGACGACCCTTATGCTGCGAACTTCAGATTCACGTGACTAGAGGGTGTTATGTACTTTGGTGATTGATTGTCTTAGTAGAATCGGATGTCTCCGATTCGCAAACCTTATCCGTCTGACGTCAGCGACGAAGAATGGTCGCTGGTTGCGCCTTATCTGACGCTCATGGACGAAGGCGCGCCGCAGCGTCAACATTCGCTGCGCGAGCTGTTCAACGGCCTGCGTTACGTGCTGCGCTACGGCATCGCCTGGCGCGCCATGCCCAACGATCTGCCGCCATGGTTCGCCGTGTATCAGCAATCGCAGCGCTGGCTGTCGGCGGGCGTGTTCGAGGCGCTTGCGCAGGATCTGCGCGCCCAGTTGCGCGTCGCTTCCGGGCGGGCGGCGGAGCCGACGGCGGCGATCATCGACAGCCGCACCTTGCGCTCGACCCCTGAGAGCGGCCCACGAGCGGGCTATGACGGCGCGAAGCGAAAGCGCGGCTCGAAGCTGCACATGGCAGTCGACACATTGGGCCATTTGCTGGCGTTGCATGTCACGCCGGCGAATGTCGATGACCGCGCCGAGGTCGGCAAGCTCATCGCAGCCGTGCAGGATGTGACAGGCGAAAGCGTCGAACTCGTTTATGTCGATCAGGGCTACACCGGCGAAAAGGCGTCCGAGGCGGCGAAGGCGCAAGGCGCCGAACTGTGCGTCGTCAAACTTGCCGAAGCGAAGAAGGGCTTCGTGCTGTTGCCCAAGCGATGGGTGGTCGAGCGTTCATTCGCCTGGGCGACGCGATGCAGGCGGCTCGTCAAAGACTACGAGCGCTATGCTCAGACCCTCGCAGGACTCCACGTCGTCGCCTTCGCATGTCTCATGCTCAAGCGCGCAGCAGATTTCATGATCCAAGGTGCATAACACCCTCTAGAGCATTTCCCTGTATTTCTGAATCGGGAGGGATTCCTGTTTTAGCAGGAGTGTGATTCAAGATGCTGGCTGGGCGGAGGCCAGCATCCAATGGTTCGACCTCTCTCCAATGATCTTCGAGAGCGTGTGGTTGCGTCGGTTTTGGCTGGCGAGAGTTGCCGCGCCGTGGCTTTGCGCTTTGGCGTGGTGACCTGCCCCTGAGAAACTCGACCAGATGCGATTAGAGTCCGGCCATATCGGGACGGACGAGATGAAGAAGAAGCGGTTCACGGAAGAGCAGATCATCGGGATTTTGCGGGAGCACGAGGCGGGCGCGAAGGCGGCGGATCTGGCTCGCAAATATGCTGTGTCGGAGACGACGCTTTACAACTGGAAGGCCAAATATGGCGGCATGGACGTCTCCGTATGAACAGCGGCGGCAAAGTGTACCACTGAAGCGGCTTTGGGGGCTGCTTTGACGGCGGCGCAAAAGTGTACCGGTCCTGATAGGCCGAACTCGATGTCATCGACTGGCATGGAGAGGCCGAAAGGATGTTTCACAGTGGAACTCTATGCCCGGGTGAGACGCGCGGTGATGGCGGAAGGGCTGAGCCGGCGGGAAGCGGCCAGGCGCTTCGGCGTGCACCGCAATACGATCACGAAGATGCTTCAATATTCGGTTCCGCCGGGGTATCGGCGTCGGGAGCGGCCGATCTCGAAGAAGCTGGGGCCGTATATGGCCTGGATCGACAAGGTCCTGGCGGATGATCGGCTTGTTCACGCCAAGCAGCGTCATACGGCACAGCGGATATTCGAACGGCTGCGGGACGAAGAAGGGTTTTCCGGCGGTTACACGATCGTCCGGGAATATGTCGCGCAGGCGCAGTTGCGGTCGCGCGAGATGTTTATTCCACTCAGCCATCGACCGGGGAATGCGCAGGCGGATTTTGGCGAGGCGGACGCCTATATCGCCGGCAGGAAGGTCCGCTTTCATTATTTTTGCATGGACCTGCCGCATTCGGACGGCTGCTTCGTCAAGGCCTATCCGGCGGAGACGGCGGAAGCCTTCTGCGACGGCCATGTCGCGGCCTTCGCCTTCTTTGGCGGCGTCCCCCAGTCCATTCTTTACGACAATACGCGTCTCGCGGTCGCCAGGATCGTGAAGGGTGGAGAGCGTCTGCGTTCGCAAATGTTTGCGGAACTCCAGAGCCATTACCTTTTTGCTGATCGCTTTGGCCGGCCCGGCAAGGGGAATGACAAGGGCAAGGTCGAGGGGCTTGTCGGCTATGTCCGGCGCAACTTCATGACGCCACTGCCCGTGGCGGAGAGTTTCGAGGCGCTGAACGCGAGGTTCCTGGACGCCTGCACGAAACGACGGCGGGCGATCCTGCGCGGCCAGTCGACGCCGATCGGCGAACGCATGCAGGCGGATATGGCGGCATTCCTGCCGGCGCCGCCGGCTCCCTATGACGCCTGTCACAAGGTCGCGACGCGCGTGTCGTCGATGGCGCTGGTGCGCTACCGCAACAACGATTACTCGGTCCCGACGCGCTTCGGCCATCGGGAGGTGCTGGCCAAGGGCTATGTCGATCGGGTCGAGATTGTCTGCGGCGGGGAGACCATCGCCGTGCATGCGCGCAGCTACGGCAAGGCCGAGTTCATCTACAACCCGCTGCATTATCTCGCCCTACTCGAACACAAGAGCCGCGCGCTCGATCAGGCCGCGCCGCTCGACGACTGGCGGCTTGCCGACTGCGTGCATCGTCTGCGGCGGCTGATGGAGGCGCGCATGGGGAATAGCGGGCGCCGCGAGTTCATCCAAGTGCTGCGGCTGATGGAGGACTTTCATCAGCATCAGGTCGAACAGGCGGTCGCGGAGGCGCTGCGTCTTGGCGCGATCAGCTTTGACGCAGTGAAGATGCTGCTGCTGGCCAGGCTGGAGAACCGGCCCGCGCGGCTCGATCTGACATTCTACCCCTACCTGCCGGCGGCTACGGTCGGCGCGACGGATCCGCGCGCCTATCTCGGGCTCGTCGCCGGCGCGAGCGTCATCGCGGGCGTCATGGAGACGACCGCGGGAGGTCCGGCATGACCACCTCGCATGAGCCAGGTTCGCAGACGATCGTCGCGCCGCAGGTGCTGCTGGGTAATCATCTCAAGGCGCTGAAGCTTCCCACCTTCGCGCGCGAATATGAGAAGGTGGCGCTGGAGTCGGCGCAGGACCGCGCCGATTACCCGCGCTATCTGCTACGCCTGTGCGAACTGGAGCGCATTGATCGCGAGCGGCGCAATGTCGAGCGCCGCATCCGGCTGGCGCGCTTTACGCAGGTCAAAAGCCTCGACACATTTGACTTTACCGCCCAGCCTTCACTCAACAAGCCGCTCGTGCTGGAGCTGGCGCGGTGCGAATGGATCGAGAAGCGACAGAACTGCATCGCCCTTGGGCCAAGCGGAACGGGGAAGACCCACGTCGCGCTCGCCCTGGGGCTCGCCGCCTGCCAGAAGGGGTTCAGCGTCGCGTTCACGACCGCCGCGGCTCTTGTGCACGAACTGATGGAGGCTCGCGACGAGCGCCGCCTGCGCGCGCTGCAAAAGCATCTCAACACCGTCAAACTGCTGATCGTCGACGAACTGGGCTATGCGCCGTTCACGGCGGTCGGCTCAGAGCTGCTCTTCGAGGTCTTCAGCCAGCGCTATGAACGCGGTGCGACGCTGGTGACCAGCAATCTGCCCTTTGATGAATGGACGTCGGTGTTTGGCTCCGAGCGTCTCACCGGCGCATTGCTCGACCGGCTCACCCATCATGTCCACATTCTGGAAATGAACGGCGAGAGCTATCGGCTCTCGACCGCAAAGAAAGTGCAACGGCGAAACCGCGATCTCCCCGACGCGCCCGCAATCGACAAAGGAGGCGCCGACACGACGAACTGATCGCCGTCGCGCGCGTTGAACCGCGCTGCGCTACGCTCCGCGCGCCTCAACGCCCGCGTCAACTAAACTACAAGGGCCGTGCGGCCCTTTTCTCGAAACCAGACCGGTACACTTTTACCCCGCCTTCATGCACATTTTGTCCCCGCCATTGACACCCATGCGCGCCTCCATCAGCCGCCGCAGACGATGCACGCAGTCGGCAAGCCGCCAGTCGTCGAGCGGCGCGGCCTGATCGAGCGCGCGGCTCTTGTGTTCGAGCAGGGCGAGATAATGCAGCGGGTTGTAGATGAACTCGGCCTTGCCGTAGCTGCGCGCATGCACGGCGATGGTCTCCCCGCCGCAGACAATCTCGACCCGATCGACATAGCCCTTGGCCAGCGCCTCCCGATGGCCGAAGCGCGTCGGGACCGAGTAATCGTTGTTGCGGTAGCGCACCAGCGCCATCGACGACACGCGCGTCGCGACCTTGTGACAGGCGTCATAGGGAGCCGGCGGCGCCGGCAGGAATGCCGCCATATCCGCCTGCATGCGTTCGCCGATCGGCGTCGACTGGCCGCGCAGGATCGCCCGCCGTCGTTTCGTGCAGGCGTCCAGGAACCTCGCGTTCAGCGCCTCGAAACTCTCCGCCACGGGCAGTGGCGTCATGAAGTTGCGCCGGACATAGCCGACAAGCCCCTCGACCTTGCCCTTGTCATTCCCCTTGCCGGGCCGGCCAAAGCGATCAGCAAAAAGGTAATGGCTCTGGAGTTCCGCAAACATTTGCGAACGCAGACGCTCTCCACCCTTCACGATCCTGGCGACCGCGAGACGCGTATTGTCGTAAAGAATGGACTGGGGGACGCCGCCAAAGAAGGCGAAGGCCGCGACATGGCCGTCGCAGAAGGCTTCCGCCGTCTCCGCCGGATAGGCCTTGACGAAGCAGCCGTCCGAATGCGGCAGGTCCATGCAAAAATAATGAAAGCGGACCTTCCTGCCGGCGATATAGGCGTCCGCCTCGCCAAAATCCGCCTGCGCATTCCCCGGTCGATGGCTGAGTGGAATAAACATCTCGCGCGACCGCAACTGCGCCTGCGCGACATATTCCCGGACGATCGTGTAACCGCCGGAAAACCCTTCTTCGTCCCGCAGCCGTTCGAATATCCGCTGTGCCGTATGACGCTGCTTGGCGTGAACAAGCCGATCATCCGCCAGGACCTTGTCGATCCAGGCCATATACGGCCCCAGCTTCTTCGAGATCGGCCGCTCCCGACGCCGATACCCCGGCGGAACCGAATATTGAAGCATCTTCGTGATCGTATTGCGGTGCACGCCGAAGCGCCTGGCCGCTTCCCGCCGGCTCAGCCCTTCCGCCATCACCGCGCGTCTCACCCGGGCATAGAGTTCCACTGTGAACATCCTTTCGGCCTCTCCATGCCAGTCGATGACATCGAGTTCGGCCTATCAGGACCGGTACACTTTTGCGCCGCCGTCAAAGCAGCCCGCAAAGCCGCTTCAGTGGTACACTTTGCCGCCGCTGTTCATAACAATGATGGACAACGCCAAATTTTGCAAGTATAAACAGTCGGATCGGTCGCAACGATTGTCGCCTCGCGTCCGGCTGTGTCAGGGTATGACCGCTGATTTGTAATCAGTAGGTCGGGGGTTCGAATCCCTCAACCGGCACCAATAAAATCAAATAGTTATGGCAAAAATTGACACCAGCCAATATGCGCTAGGCAGCAAATAGGTAGCACTATGTTAGCGGAATGGATGAACCATGCTGAGCCTAAACAATAACGCGTACATAGTGCGGGTATCATATCGGTAAGACGCGATCCGTCACCGGACGAACTGGATGTGCCCCACCCCACCCAGATATCAGCTTGCCATCTTTGGCTACTGAGAACGGAAAAGTCGGCTCCGCGGGAGACGATCATACTTGGACGGGAAAGCGCACCTTGAAAGTGGCGCCTCCTCCGGGGGTATGTTCCACCCATATTCGGCCCCCGAGCTTCCCTATCAATTCCCTCGCAATCGCAAGACCAAGACCGGTTCCCGGCGTTCGTTCGCTCTTGCGCCAAAACGGCTCGAATATCTTCTCCATATCCTCTGCGGCAATGCCCTCGCCATGATCCGCGATCTCCACGATGCCATCGTCTTCGACGCGAACCCGAACAGTCCCTCCCAGCGGCTCAGCACGCAATGCATTGTCAAGCAAATTTGCGACGACACACTGGATGGCGCGTTCATTGCCGCGCACTCGAACTACCGAATCTCCACTCTCTAGTTCGATTTTTCTTCCGCCAGCGGCGACGAGGGGCATATAATCCGCCACAACCTGCCAAATCGTCTCGCCCAAATCGAGATCTTGCTCAAGCTCTGATTGCCTTTCGGCGATGCGAGACGCGATGAGCAGTTGCTCAACGAGCGATTGCAGATGGCTAACGTCTCGCAATAGATCGTTGTCGAACGTAGGCTCCCTCGTATTCTCGAGCCGTGCACGCATTATCGCCACCGGCGTTCGCAATTCGTGTGCGGCGTTGGCAATAAATCGGCGCATGCGCGTAGTGCTTGCGTCTAATCTGCGCAGCGCGCCGTTAATCGAGTCGATCAAAGGCTCCACCTCTTTTGAGACATGTGCCGCGACGATGGATTGGCCAAGAGAATCCAAATCGATCCGCGCCGCTTGCCGGGCAATTACGTTTAGTGGCTTCAAACCCTGGCGAATGGAAATCCAAGCTGCCGCCACGGATGCGAAAAACATTCCGAGAAAAAATGTCCCAGGCCTGATCAGCTCATCTTTTAAGAAATAAAAGAGAGAGGCTGGTCGAAATTGGTAGCCGTAGACGACGATATACAGCAATCCGAATGGCGTTCTTTGTTTTTCCTTTATTCCTCGCAGCGACGAGCGTGAGCCTCCGTCGATGCTGAATTCCATATATCTAGATCTCACTTTGCCCATATCAGATAGCGCGTCGACAAGCTCGGGCGACGAACCAGGCAATGCTCGACTATCTTCAGGCGCGATCGCCGCATACCTAAAAGTGGGTATTTCATCCGCAAGCGCCTGCAACGACGGGGATGGCGCGATCACGAGCTTTCCATCAGACTCTTTGACGAGCGATTGCACCACCAGATCGCTTGCTTCGAAATACGCGAAGTCATCTTTCTGAAAATCGAATACAAATGCCGCGCCGATCGCAATAAGTATCTGGATCGCTACCCAGGTTACAAGGAATGCCACTGCTTGCGATAGCAGTAGGTAGACAAGAAGCTTGTTTGTCAGCGAACGAATTTTTAGCACGGATGGCGCTTCGCGATAACATAACCAACCCCTCTTGCCGAGTGGATATCGACGCCTGCTTCTACCTCGTCGAGGTGGGTCCGTAAGCGTGAAACCAGGATCGTTAGTGCGTGCGGCTGAATTTCTTCGTCGATGCTGTAAATTTCGGCCATCAGCGTTTGGCGCTTAACGACTCGACCCGCTCGCCGCATCAGCGCGGCGAGAAGCGACAGCTCCCGTCGATGGAGCATTACGGGTTGACCGGCGACGGTCACAACATGCGTATTGAAATCGAATGAGAGGGAAGCAATCTCGACCGGAGGACTTGGGTCTCCCTCGTGTCGCCTCAGGTTCGCGCGGATGCGCGCCATCAATTCATGGAGATTGAACGGCTTTGTGAGATAATCGTCAGCTCCGGCATCAAGCCCCTCAATCCTTTGATCGATGGCGTCGAGTGCAGTTAGCATCAGGACGCGGCTATCCGGCTGACGCCTGCGGATTTTCGGAACCAACGACAATCCGTCCCCGTCGGGCAATCTTCGATCCAGCAGCGTGACCGAATAGGTATAATCGGATAGCGCGAGCTCAGCTTTCTCAATTGAGTCAACGCGATCGACGATAAAGCCTGCTCCCTTGATTTGCTTCGCAATCTGCGACGCCAACTCCTCATGATCTTCGACCAACAGAATTCGCATAGGCGCCGCTCCTCGCCACTCGCATCGGTATCCCCGACCGATCGACCACTTGGTCGTCGGGCCGGACCAATATTTCGTCAGCCCTCATAAAGCGCAAGGACAACTAAAATCGAGGCGCTGACCTGTTGCAGAAACGCCACAGGGCTGGAAATTTAAAAGCGGCGCCGCTAGGAAACATTCGCGTGACCGTAAGCGTGCGAGCAAGTGAGCATAGGGCTGGCATCGGAACGTATCGAAGCGGCATGATAAGCAGGTGGGCAAATCAAAAAGCTGGGGCGAGGAAGGCGCTCGCCGTTGTGGTCGCATGCCTATTCATGTTGCAGAGCCTGGTGCTTGCCACGGGACCGACGGAGGGCGGAAAGCGCCACTTTGAAGCCACCACGCTAATCGCAAAAGTGTTTTGTAGCGCTGAGATTAATGGCCAGGTGCCTACTGAAAGAAGATCCTCTCATCCGAAATGTTGTGGATTATGCTCTTCTAACAGAGTCGATGAAGATCTGTCGCATTATACCAATACGCCTACAAGGATATTGTCATTTCCTGATCAAAATCCAGATTTAACTTTAGTTTACACGTTTTCTATACCTGCTTCGAAAAGCGCGACTGCGCAGATTTTGTCACGATCTCCTCGCGCGCCTC
Organism: Methylocystis sp. ATCC 49242; assembly: GCF_000188155.2. NCBI lineage: Bacteria > Pseudomonadati > Pseudomonadota > Alphaproteobacteria > Hyphomicrobiales > Methylocystaceae > Methylocystis > Methylocystis sp. ATCC 49242. The sequence goes on along the minus strand of NZ_KE124774.1, from coordinate 670,526 downwards.
CCTATGTCTCCTAACTCGATTGGGAAACGGCCTTAGGCCGCAACTTCAACCCGACCTTGTTCGAGCGTGACGGTAGAGTCGCGCCGGGAGACAGGCACTATGTTACCTATCAAGCTCCACGCCGCCTCTGGCGGGGCGATTACGCTCGTCCTATTCTCAATGGCCGCCGAAGCGCAGCAGTCGCTGCCGACAATTGAAGTCGGTTCCGCTCGACGAGCGGCGACCCGACACGCGTCCGGCAATGGATCGCAAACTCCGGGCGGCACTGGCCCAACGTCAACCAATTCCGGCCATGCTCCCGGCTCTTCGTCGCAGGGCGTTCATGAAACCCGCGATCCAAAAACGCCAGCCGAGGGCTATGTCGTCACCGACGCAACGACGGCTACCCGAACTGATGTACCCATCAGGGAAACGCCGGCCTCCATTGCCGTTGTTCCAAGGCAAGTGATCCAAGACCAGCAAGACACGCAACTGAAAGATACGCTGGAAAACGTGTCGGGCGTACGTTCGAACAATAACGAGTTAGAGGGCTACAACTTCAAGATTCGTGGATTTCAGAGCCTAGTCATTTTTCGAAATGGCCTTGCGTTGAGCGATTCGGGCACGTCGACCTTCGACACCGCGAATATGGAACGCATCGAGGTCCTCAAAGGGCCCGCTTCTGTACTTTATGGCCGCATGGAGCCCGGAGGACTCATTAATTTCGTCACCAAACGGCCTCTGGATCGCGAACTATATCGGGTTGAACAACAGTTCGGATCCTACGACCACTATCGAACGGAATGGGATCTGACCGCACCCATCAAAGAGGTTCCAGGTCTCGCATATCGTGTCTCAGGCGCCTATCAGAACAACGGCTCTTTCCGGAGGTTCCAAGGCGGGGAGCGGCTGCTGGTCGCGCCTGTCGTCACCTATAAGCCTTCTGCGTGGACAGAGTTTACCGTCGACACGCAGTTTCTGGGAACACGGGCGCAGAGCGACGCGGGAGTGCCCGCCTCTGGACCATTTGGACCGCTCCCGGCACCCATCCCATTGAGTCGTTCCTATCAGGAGCCCAACGATCCGCGGGATAGCGCGAGCAATTACAATATAAGCTATGTGTTCAAGCAAAATCTCAACGAGGACTGGAAATTTACGAACAATTTCCTTTACAGCCAAGGCTGGTTCAACAAGCGAAACATTATCAATGCAGGCGTCGAACAAAACAACGTCATTTACGACCGGATCACCAATGCGCAAAACATCGATGCGAGAGTAGTCTCAACTAATCTAAACATTGAGGGGAAATTTCACGCGCTCGGCGCAAAGCACGACTTTTTGATGGGGCTCGATTATCTAAATAGTAATTACAACTATTTTCTGGGCGTGGGAGATGTCCATCCCATCAATTTGTATGCGCCAGTCTACGGCACGGTGCCGCAATTTGCCTTCTGGGACGCTCAAGCAGGATCGACTTTCAAACAGCACACATCTTTTTTGACTCGCCAAAGAGGGCTTTACGTTCAGGAGCATGCGACGTGGTTTGATCGACTGCACCTGCTGATTGGAGCAAGATATGATATTGCAAGCGTCGTCGGAGGACAGTGTTCCAGCTTTGGTTTCGCCAATGACTTTAGCGCAAGCAAGGAATGCGCGATCGCCGATCGCTTGCAAGCCCGAGAACGCGTCGATAGCGGATGGACTCCGCGCGCCGGCGTGGTCGTCGATCTCACATCCGAAGTGAGCGCTTATGCCAGCTATTCTCGTTCATTTGGCGCGAATAACGGACTGACCGCCAACGGAGACGTGCTTCCTGCGCAAAGAGCTCTGCAATGGGAGGCGGGTTTAAAGGCGCAGGCGTTCGAAGGCCTGTCCGCGACCCTCGCATTCTTTCAAATCACGAAATCGAACGTTCCGATACAGGATTTCGCTTTGCCAGGCGCAGTGAAGCTTGCCGGCGTTCAACGCAGTCGCGGCATTGAACTCGATGTCGTTGGCCGTATCACGGACCGTCTGAGCCTCATCGCCAATTATGCCTATATCGACGCGAAGGTGATCGCCGACAATCTCAGGGACCCGTTCGATCCCTTCAATTTCAACGGAGCGAGCGGACTTTATGGCAACCACCTCGATAACGTCCCCCGCCATTCCGGTAAAATTTTCGCGACATACGATTTTGGTGACAACGGACTTGGCTGGCGAGTTGGTGGGGGCGTAACCGCGTCGACCCGCGCCTGGGGCGATATTTGGAACACGATCTTGCAGCCCGGATGGGCGCGACTCGACGTCATGACGAGTTACGCGACGTTGATAGAAGGCCGCAAACTGACCGCGCAGCTCAATCTGCGTAATCTCAATAACGTACAGTACTTTGAGGGGGCCGATAACTTTTTCCAACCAGGCCCTGTGCCACCGCCGCCTCTAATTCCGGCCAAGCCGTTTACAGCTCTCGGCACAATCAGGGTGGATTTTTGACCGCTTGGGCTGGGCGGCGGCAGGCCGCCCTAACCCTTTCACAAACCAATCCACTGTGGATCTAGACAATGAACCGTTCATTCTTTGTGAGGCTGCATCGGTGGGCCGGCCTCGCTATGGCGGGTTTCCTGATACTTGCCGGAACGACCGGCAGTTTGCTCGCCTTCCAGCAAGAACTGAATCATTGGCTGACGCCTGAACTCTATCCCGAACCGCGTCCCGGGCCGCTCATCGAGCCCGCCGCACTGGCCCATCGCGCCGAAACCCTCGCGCCGCAAGGTCGAGCCAAGACGGTATACATTGGCTATCCGGGTACGGCCCTCATAGGAATGGGTCCTCGGCCAGGCGCGGCGCCCCTCGATTTCGACACCCTTTTTCTGGACCCAACCGATGGGCGCGAATTAGGACGCATAAAATCTGGCGGACCCCCGACTGCGTTGTTCGGCGTCTTCCCCACGACTCTAAGCGCAATTATGCCTTTCATCTACGATCTGCATATGACACTCGCGCTGGGGAATGTGGGCGCATGGATTCTCGGGATTTTTGCGCTGATTTGGACGCTCGATTGTTTTGTCGCGCTTTATCTTACGCTGCCGGCGGGTGCCTTTGGCTTAAGCAATTTTTTCACGAGATGGAAGTGCGCTTGGTCGATTAAGTTTCGATCATCTTTTTTTCGCGTCAACTTCGATCTCCACCGCGCAGGCGGTCTATGGTTATGGATTCCTTTACTCATCTTTGCGTGGTCGAGCGTCAGTTTCAAACTGCCAACTCTATATCGCACGACAATGCAAATGTTGTTCGAGTATCAGCCGCCCGCCTGGGCGCTGCCGCCGCCGCAGCATGCAGTGGAAGGAAAGCTGCCTCTCACCTGGGATGACGCCCAAGCGATTGGGCGCAAGTTGATGGCTGAAGAAGCGGATCGACATAAGTTCACGGTGGAGCGAGAACTCGCGCTCTATATCCTACCCGATGACGGATACGCCGAATATCGCGTGCGCTCGTCGCGCGATATCGGCATGATCACAGGCCAGACCTCCATTTTTTTTGATGCTTACACCGGAGCCCTGCAGAATGTGATTCTCCCAACCGGTCATCGGCCAGGGAATTCGATTACGACGTGGTTGATCGAACTTCATATGGCCAATCTGTTCGGTCTTCCGTACCGCGTCTTCGTCTGCGGGCTAGGGTTTCTCATTGTGATGCTTTCCGGCACCGGCGTCTATATTTGGTGGAAAAAGCGTTCGGCGAGAAGCCAACATGTCGGGAGAGCATGGCGCAGACTGCGTCGGCCAAACGGGCGAGCGATTGATTCTGACGCGCTTGCATTTTCAACTGACGAGGCGACAAATGGATCACGATCGGGTCACGCGAATAAGTCTCATCCATAGTCTGTGCCGCGCGTTGCCGCTTTCGGCGCGTCCCAGGCCGAAACTCACCGCGTTTTTGCGCGAACGCGGCATCGTTGGGCATGGTTCGCCGAGGCTTGTCATTCTCAACGTTTTCGACGCAGGCGCGGCGGGCGGCCTGATGTGCCGTTTCTCCGTCGCTAATAATGAAGAAGCCTCCGGCTTCATTGCACCGCTCGCGCAGGTCGCGCTCGACCGCCGGTATTTAATAGACCGGTTGCGCCCCGGGCGCCGGGGAGAGACAGCGGCTCCGGGAGCGCCATGAGGATTGCGCTCGCCTTGCTTTTTGCCTGCTTCGGAGCCGTCCAGGCTCTCGCCGAGGAGGCGCGGGAAGGCGGGCGCAGGGACGGATTGAAGAACAGCGGCAAGCGACACAGCAAAGACATAGCTCCCGCCAAAGAGCGGCGAGAAATCGAACAGCACGCCGCGGCGGCCCCGAATGCGCAGACGCTCGGGCGCGACCAAAGCGGCGTCTATGTAAACGCGCCAGCGGCTAATACCGCTTATTCGCCTACCTTCGTCATGCGCGGCTTTCCTACCGGAGTGACGCTCTTCGACGGTGCCTCGCATGGCTTCACCGCACAGGACGTCGATCTCTCCACCGTCGATCATGTCGAGTTCTACAAGGGACCGAGCGCCATGCTATTGGGCAAGGCGCTCGGGGGCTATGGAGGCGCGGCTAATTACATCAGAAAGAGCCCCACGCGGGAAGCTTTCGCACGCGCGGTTTCGACGCTCGCCAGTTTCAGCGTGCGCCGCCTAACCGTCGACGTCAACGCCCCACTTGACGATGAGAAAAGCCTGCTCTTTCGAATGACTGGATCGGTGCAGAGTTCCGGCAGCTTTGTCAACTTCGTGCGCGCGCGCAGTTTCGACGTCGCGCCTATGCTAGCCTTTAACGCCGATAACGGAGATCGCCTCAGCCTACGCGCCGAACATAACGGTGGAAGGCTCGTTTGGCGCGATGGAGTTCCCGTGGATCCGGCCTTTCTACATATTCCGAGCGAGTTCTACGCCGGCCTTCCCGCCAATGAACATGAAATGCCGCTCTTCCTACCTAACCTTTCTTTGTTCAAAAACGCGTCCGAATATCCATTGCACAGAAAGAACGATTGTGCTGCATTTTTCGGACAATGCTGATCGGATACGTTCGCGTCTCGACCACTGACCAGGACTTGGCCTTGCAGCTCGGTGCCCTGAAGGCGGCCGGTCACGAGCGAATCTTTGAGGTAAAGGCGTCCGGCGCGAAGGAAGACCGGCCGGATCCCGCTCGGTTGCTAGACCACGCCCGCAAGGGCGAGGCAATGGTAGTGAGAAAGCTGGACCGCCTGGCGCGGTCCCTCAATCAGTTGGTGCTGGTGCTGGGGGGATTTGGGCATGCCTGGTATCGGGCTCCGCTGTCTCGTGCTCTCGATTGACACCACCACCCCCGAGGGGCAGTTGCTCTATTCGATATTCGATCACGGGGTCTTTGCCGATTTCGACCGCGAGTTCATCCGGGAGTGCACCCAAGCCCCCTTTTTCGCCGCGTTAGTGCGCGGCGAAAAAAGGGGGCGAAAGAAGGCCCGACGGCCTTATGGAACGATGAAAATTCCACAGGCGCGCTACCCGGCCACGGATAAATTCACATTTTGATCACGTACAAGCTAGCTGACGCAACCTGAGTCATATCAGGGCATACCCTGATGCGACGTAACCGAGGGCTGCTACCCCCTTGTAACATCTGGGTTGACAGCGACTATTTGTGACAATGTAGGGTCGGGCCTAAAACCCTGAGGTGACAGCCATGGCCCGCATTGGTTACGCCCGCGTCAGCACGATTGATCAGGACCTCGACACCCAGCTAGCCCGGCTCAAAGCTGAAGGTTGTGGCGTCATTCGCTCGGAAAAAGCTTCTGGCGGCAGCCGCGAAGGTCGCGCTGAACTGATGACGATTATTGAATTCCTGCGGCCCGGTGACGAACTGATCGTCACACGCCTTGACCGTCTGGGTCGGGACACTCGCGACGTCCTCAATATTGTCCACGAATGCGACCAACGGCAGGCGTTCGTAACCGTTCTCGACCCACACGTGACCACGCGTGGCGAAACCGGCCGAATTGTCATGACGGTGCTCGGCATGGTGGCGCAATTGGAACGGCGCTTCATCAAAGAGCGTCAGCGCGAGGGCATCGAAAAGGCCAAGGCGGAGGGCGTTTATCGGGGCGGCAAGCGTCGCATCGACCGCAATCAGCTAACGGAACTGGCCGCGAAGGGCCATGGCCCGGCCGCCATTGCAAAGGCAATGGGCTGCTCACGTATGCACGTGTATCGAGTCCTTGCCGGCGAGCGCTCGGCCCAAGGCGTCGACTCCTGAGTCGGCAAAGGCGCGCGCCCCGCCGCGACGGTCAAGGGGAGAAGCCATCTTGATCAGCAGTTCCGTGCCCGTGTTCTACGATTGCGAGGCGTCCGGTCTCGACGGGTTTGTGATCGAAATCGGCTGGGCATTCGTCAATCCGAGCAATGGGCAAATTGTCTCGGCCTCGTATTTGGTGCGCCCCCTGTCTGAGTGGCGGATCGAGACCTCTTGGGACGAAAACGCCGGGGAGCTGCACGGGATTTCGCTTGCCGACCTTTATGCGCGAGGGGTTCCAGTCCACGACATCGCCAACGCCATGAACCACGCCCTCGCCGGGCGCGAACTATATTCCGACAGCCCGTTTGATGAGAGTTGGCTAGTGCAGATATTCGAAGGCGCCGGCATCGAACCCTCATTCACCGTGCGCCAGACTAGCGCCGATCATTTGCTCGAGAAAGCGGTCGCCGAGCGGAATTTCGATGTTCGGCGATACCGTGACGCCCGGGATGAAGCCGAACAAAATCGTCGCCACCGCGCCCACGTCGACGCGCTCTTGTGGGCGCAGCTGTGGCGAACGGTCGTTCATAAGGCGAGGCGTCAACGCGTACAAGGCCCGCCCGCGAGCAGCTGATTTTGACCTATATTGTTGAAAAGCCCCGCCGCCGCCTGTGGCGTCATGAAGTTGCGCCGGACATAGCCGACAAGCTCCTCGACCTTGCCCTTGTCGTTCCCCTTGCCGGGCCGGCCAAAGCGATCGGCAAAAAGGTAGTGGCTCTGAAGCTCCGCAAACATCTGCGAACGCAGGCGCTGCCCGCCATTCACAATCTTGGCCACGGCAAGTCGCGTATTGTCATACAAGATCGATTGCGGCACGCCGCCGAAAAAAGCGAAGGCCGCGACATAGCCGTCGCAGAAGGCTTCCGCCGTCTCCGCCGGATAGGCCTTGACGAAGCAGCCGTCCGAATGCGGCAGGTCCAGGCAAAAATAATGAAAGCGGACCTTCTTGCCGGCGATGTAGGCGTCCGCCTCGCCAAAATCCGCCTGCGCATGCCCCGGTCGATGGCTGAGTGGAATAAACATCTCGCGCGACCGCAACTGCGCCTGCGCGACATATTCCCGGACGATCGTGTAGCCGCCCGAAAACCCTTCTTCGTCCCGCAGCCGTTCGAATATCCGCCGTGCCGTATGACGCTGCTTGGCGTGAACAAGCCGATCATCCGCCAGGACCTTGTCGATCCACGCCATATACGGCCCCAGCTTCTTCGAGATCGGCCGCTCCCGACGCCGATACCCCGGCGGAACCGAATATTGAAGCATCTTCGTGATCGTATTGCGGTGCACGCCGAAGCGCCTGGCCGCTTCCCGCCGGCTCAGCCCTTCCGCCATCACCGCGCGTCTCACCCGGGCATAGAGTTCCACTGTGAACATCCTTTCGGCCTCTCCATGCCAGTCGATGACATCGAGTTCGGCCTATCAGGACCGGTACACTTTTGCGCCGCCGTCAAAGCAGCCCCCAAAGCCGGTTCAGTGGTACACTTTGGCGCCGATGTTCATAGTAAATCCAAACTCGCCGAGGCGATCCGATATGGCCTGTCGCGAAAGGCCGAGTTCCGCCGCTTCCTCGAAGACGGGCGCGTCGAACTCGACAACAACAGCGTCGAACGCGCCATCCGGCCCCAGACGATCACCCGGAAAAACGCGCTGTTCGCAGGATCCGAAGCAGGCGGCCAGACCTGGGCGACGATCGCCTCTCTCCTTGCGACTGCGCGCCTCAACGACGTCGATCCCAACGCGTGGCTCACGCAAACTCTGGAGCGTATCGCCGCGGGCTGGCCAAACAAAAATATCGACGCGCTCCTGCCATGGAATTTCTCTCGAGGCTGACGGGGCGCGGCGGACGCTTACCCAGAACTGGCTCTCCAACCGGGTCTTCGACAATTACGATGCGATTATCGACGCCGCTTACGACGCATGGCGAAGGCTTACCGCACAGCCCGAAACGATCACGTCAATCGGCATGCGCGACTGGGCTCATATCGGGTTCGCCTCATAGCCGATGGTATTAGGGCGTTATCCGAACATGCCGATTCAATTGGGGATTCAGTATGGTGCTGAGGACCCCCATATTCGGAAGAGGACGTTCGTTAAGACGCGACGCGGCGGACACGATGCGGACGCGACTCTCGTAGCAATCGCAAACGCCCAAGCGCGAGGCTTTCTTGGACGATCCGACGCTTCAACTCGTTCGGCCACAGCCGATTGCCGGAACGCGAACGCCGGAAACCAATCTGTCCGACGAATCCATATCATACCCACCCGTCGCTTCGTCCTTCGTGCTTCTGTCCATCTGCCAAGCCCTCCAACGCCAAATCCGACCTTCGGAAGAATTTCGGATCAGCAAAGCCTCGTAAACCCACAAAGGCCAATGGGACAAAAACTCTACGTCCGGAAAATCTCAGCCACTCTATCACCTGGTTATGACTCTCGGCGGATTAAAACTGCCGGTCGGAGGAGCCGGAATATATAGAATTGGAATGCGTGGCTTGTATGGCTGCGTTGGCGGAGACCTGCCTCCCGGCGGCGGAGACGGTCGTTCGGGAAACCAGTCAGGGCCTTCAACCGGGGGGCCGGCATTGCCGTACCCGAAAGGATTATTAGGGGTACACATAGGTGCTATCGGCCGAGCGGCGGGATTGACGGCATCCTGGATTTGTCGTTTAAAATCAACAGTTTGATTTATTATCGCAATTAAATTAATTACTAATGCCGACCCCACTACCCAATGATTCCTACCGTCCGGATCGGCGCTCCAAACCGGATTGGCCGCGACATAATTGTAGGTATTCAGCCCACCCACAAGGCCAATCGGATCGCTCTCGAGATAGCGCCCGAGCTTTGGATTGTAGTCGCGGAAATAATTGTAATTCAGCCCTGTCTCCGCGTCGTAATACTGGCCGGGGAAGCGAAGATTGTAGGCGAGGCTTCCCCTCGGCGCGCCGTTGCCGAAGGGGTCGTGATCCCATGTCCATACGATCTGCCGGCTGGCGTTCGTGATCTGTTGCGGCGCGCCGAGGTGGTCGGGGGAGACATAGAACGTCCCGGCGGGTTGGAAGGTCGCGACCGGTAGGTCGCCGAGCCACACCGTCTCCTCGATTAGAGCGCCGGCCGGGCCGTATTCTCCGATCAGGTGACCGTCCTCGTCATAGGCGAAGTAAGCCTTATCCGCAGCGACGGACGGATTCCACTTCGTCGCCCGCTGACCGAGGCCGTTGATCAAGTAATTCCTGGCGAACGCGCCGACGGTCGATCTCACCAGTCGTCCCCGCGCGTCGTAAGTGAAGACGTTATTCGCCGCGCCGCCCCTGTGCGTCGCTGTCGAACCCGTCGGAGTGTAGGTAAACGTCTCGCTCGATGCGCCGCCAATGCTCATTAGCCGGTTATTGGTCGCGCCATAAGCGTATGTATAGTTGTTCGTTGTCGCCCCGTCCCGCAGCGTTGCTCGCGTCCGGTTGCCGTCGGGGTCATAGCTATAGCTCTGGGTCAGCGTCCCGCCAGCATAGCTCGTCAGGCGATCGAGCGCGTCATAGCCGAAGGTCTTCGCGGGCCGCTGATTGTCATTCATCCCGACGATGCGGCTCGCCGCGTCATAGGTCAGCGTGATCGACCGCGCCCCCGGCATGACGATCGACGCCACGCGGTTGTTGGCGTCGATCGTGCGCCGATAGACCCCGCCATTGCCCATATTCCAGCCAGTGACCCCGCCGAACGGCGCATAGGTCACATTGCTGACGATCTGCCGGCCGCCCGACGAGACGCCGGTCACATGACCCGTGGCGTCATAGGCGTAGGCGACCTGTCGGCCTGATGGATACGTGATCGTCGAAAGACGCCCACCGGCGTTATAGCCATAGCGCGTTGTCCGCGCGATCCCGCCGATGACCTGCTGCTTCTGGATGACATGGCCGTTGGCGTCGTAGCTGAAGCTCGTCGAGCCGGAGGAGTCAATGATCTTCGTCAGCCGCCCCTTGCCGTTGACGCCTTGGTCATATTGAAATGTGGTCGTGACGCCGCCAGCGAAAGTCTCGCTCAGCTTCCGGTTCAAGGCGTCATAGGTATAGCTCGCTCGCACACCGCGCGCGTCCGTCGACGTCAACACGTTGCCGGCCGCGTCGAAAGTGCGCGCCGTGACGCCCGTATCCGGGCTGTTCACGCGCGTCTGGTCGTCGAGCCCGGTCCATGTGTAGATCGTTCGCAACCCGCGCGGATCGGTGACCATAGTGAGGTGGTCGAGCGGGTCATAGCCGAGCGACGTTGCGCCGCCGTTTGGATCTGTCTGCCGCACGAGCCGGTTCAGCGCGTCGTAAGCGTAAAGGTTGCGGTGCGCAAGAGGGTCGGTCGCCGAAACCAGATTGCCTTCGGGGTTGTAGGCATAGCTCGTCGTCTGGCCTTGCGCGCCGATCGATCGGATGAGGCGATTGACCGCGTCATAGGCGAAACTGCGCACGCGCTTCTGGACATTTGCGCGGTCGAAGGCCTGCTCGCGGGTGACGTTGCCAGCCGCGTCGAGCGTATAGGCGATGCGATTGCCGAGTGCGTCGGCCATGCCGACCAGTCGATGCGCGGCGTCATAAGTGAATGCGACATATACGCCGTCCGGCCCGGTGACGCGGGTCAGATTGCCTGCGGCGTCATAAGTATAGGACCACCTCAATGACGCCTCGATCGTTGACGTAAGCCGCCCGCGCGGATCATATGCATAGGTCGTCACGACGCCATTGGGATCGACTTTGCGCAGCAGGCGGCCGGCCCCGTCGTAATTGGTGAAGCGCGTGACATGCCCCAACGCGTTGGTGACACTCGCGAGGTTGCCCCGAGCGTCGTATGTGTATCTCGTCACATTGCCACGCGGGTCGGCGGCGCTGAGCACTTGGCCGAGGGCGTTGTAGGTATAGGAATAGGTCCGCGCCCGCGCCCCGGCCGTGATCGTCCTGGTCAGGAGATTGCCCTTCGCGTCGTATCTGAAATTCGTCGTCCGCCCCGGCTCGGTGATCTGCAAGGGCAGATGGAACGTCGGATGCCACGTCGTGTTGATCGTCCGCGCCAGACCCGTTCCCGCCGCCTCCGTGCGCGATGTCTCGTTGCCACGACCGTCGTGGGTGTATGTCGTCCGGACATTGCGCCAGTTAGTCCGGCTGGCGATAAAGCCGTTGGCGTCGTAGGTGAACGCCTTGCCGCCGGATGACTGAACCGGGGCCCCTGAAAGAGACGTCGGCTTGTCCATGCCGAATTGTGTCTTAAAGCTATAGCTATGCGAAAAGCCGCGCGCATTAACAACCGTCGTCGCACCATTTGCGCCATATGTCAGCGTCGTCCTGTCGACGCCCCCCGCATGCTCGGACGAGATCGCCAAGCCCGCGGAGTTGTATGCCCAGGTGGCAAAGCGGTTGCCGAGCTCATCAATAATGCCCGTCAGCGCGCGGGGAAAGCTTGCATTCTCGTAAACATATCTACGCACGGAATTGTCGGGATAGGTCACTGAAACTAAATTGCCGACAGCGTCATAACGGTACGCATATACGCCGCCGTCGGGGGCCGTCATCTGGCGAACGCGATTGTTGGGGTCATACGCAAAACTGAGCCGGTGGCCGAAGGGGCCCGTCACCTGGGTCAGACGATTGCTGGAGTCGTATGCGAGCCTGGTGACACGGCCCGCTCGCGTCGTGATCGTGCTGAGAATGCCTGCGGACGTGTAGCTTTCAATGGTGTCATCTTCCGTAACCAGCTTCCACCCCCCCGCCGCGGTCGACAAGACCATTCTTACGTCAGGGTCCGCGTCATATGCCCCTGTCGCCGGGTTCAGTCGAAATGTATCCTTACGGCCAGTCGCTCTAACCGCTTGCACTATCCCGCTCCCCACAAGCAAGCGGCGGCCCCATGTGCTGCCCCAATTAGTCCCAAACGCTGAACTCGTCGGGATCAAGCTGTTGTAATAACGCGTGAGAGATATTCCCGTCGACTTCCCATCAGTCAGGTCAGTTTCGACCTGGAATTTGTTGCCGGTTGCGGCGCTGATGGGATTGCCTTCGTCGCATCCAGTTCCGCAGGCAGGAGCGCATGGTTCGCATTTTTTGGATGGTTCTAACACAATGTTGACAGTACTTGTGACAGGTGGCATGTCACGGCACCCGGTAGAATCGCAATAGGTTGCCGTAAGAGTGACGACAACTCGATCAGTTGTTACATTTCTATCAACGCTCGTCCACCTGTAGGCCCAAACTTTAGTCGCAATTTGTGACTGAGGACAAATTAAGAATAGCCCGCTTTGTATCGTCAGTGTCCCGTATTGAGGAGGAGTTACAATTCGGCCTCTTAAAGAGTGCGTGGTTCCGTTAATTGTGCAAGTACCACTTTCAAGAGCAATGGGCTTAGCTACGCCGCGTAATACTTGCTGTACGACAGCCTGCGCATGAGCAGTGGTCGCTCCAGATAGACGCCAGTTCGTTCCTCCAGTGGACGTTTCATACGAAACGGATATGCCCGAGAAAAGTAAAGCCACAGCGAGACGGCAAAGTGCTCGTTTGAAATTCCAGCCCATCGCGTCGCCTCCCCCAATAAAGCTACGGCAAGGGTTATAATAATCCATAGCATAAATTGCTAACGAGCGATCAGTCAAACTCAACCGACCTGGTCAGTTCTGGTTCGGTTCGAGGGCTCCGAATTTTGGTAGGTTGTCAACGAAGGTGAGATTTTCAGCCGGCGGGGCGGCGAACATTTCTCGCGAGCCCTAGCAGCGCGGTGACGAAGTCGCAGCTTGATTAATTGGGTTCCGGAGCGGCGATGACGGCGAGCATGCCAGCGCGCCGCCGATGTCCGTGATCATGACGATGGCCATCGCGCTATCCGTCCGAATGACGAACAAAAAGGCGTTTCTGGTGGCCTCGGCGCGTTCTCTCGGCGTCCCGTAGCCCATGAGGGCGCGCATCAGGACGCCAAGATTGAAGCCGGCGACGTGGATCGGATAACGCTTGGCGATGTTCTCACGGCCCCCGAAGCCAGGCCCGGCGCATGCCGCCGCGATCCAGCACATGAGCGAAGCTGCGTTCGACCAGCTCCCCGCGCTTGCGCATGGCGACGCGTCCAACGCCCGATTTCAGCCGTGCGCGGTTGGCGTAAACGGCGTCGCGCGCTTCTTTGTGTCACTGCCAGCGCAAATAGCCCTTCGCCGGCAAAGGCTCGCTGATCCGGCTCTTCCACTCGCCGTCGTCGAGTCGTTTCAAAACCTCGCGCGAATGATAGCCTTTGTCCGCGATGATTTCGCAAGGATCGTCCGGCGTCGGCGCGAGGCCGACAGCCGAGAGATTGGCCTTCGCCGTCTCCAGCGTGTCGCCGAGCGTCGTCCTATCGCCCTTGTCCGCCTCGTGGATCGGCGCGGCGATGATCACGCCTGTGTCGAGGTCGACCGCATGTTCCGGCCTGTAGGCGAGATGCGTCATCCCGTCCGTCATCCGCGCGATCTTCGCCTCGGCGTCCGTGGCGCTCGTCCAGTCGTCGTTCGAGAGCTTTTTGCCTTTGCGCTTACGGTCGAAACGCGCCAAATCCTCGGCGTTCGGCGTCGCGATCCCGCTTTCCTTCGCCATGCGCTCGAGCATTGCGCGATAGGTCTCGCCATTGTCGCGCCGCACGATGCTGCGCAGCGCCGCGTTCGCCTCCATGGTCGAACCGTCGACGCCGATGCGCTCGCCCTTCACGAGGCCGCGCTCGGCGACGAGCTTCAAGACGAAACCGAATACCTTCTCGTGAACCTCGTGCGGCAGACGCGATCGCGTCTTCGACAGCCATGAATGATCCGGAACTTTCTCGCGCGTCGACAGGCGCAAAAAATCCCGCAACGAATAAGAGTCCGCGCAGCGCCATACGATGCCGCGTTCGCTGTCGAGCCCTTCGAAGTAGCCGACCATGTGCTTGCGGAAATAGCGCCCTGGTGACAACGACGGCGCGCCCATCTTCGCCGCGTAGCAGGGCTTGCAGGCGTTCTCGACGAAAACGTCGAAGCCCGCGTCCAGCAAAACGTTCTGAAGCTCGTCGTAAAATGCGTGCCCCGGAGAGCGCGTTAGCTCGGCCCAGCCGATAACTAGATCCCCCTGCGTCCCGGTCTCACGCCGTCTCACCATCGAACCAACCTCAGCCGAATCTCACTTGAAAAAGGATTCAGTCGGACCCGACTTCGTCAACGGGCTGTTAAGCGTCGCCTCACGACTCGACGCTGAGCCCGCAGGTAGCGCCTGTGGGGAGGCGCCTATCGCGCAGATCAGTATTCGTCCGCAAACATGATGGTTAGGACACGGATCGTCTGAGCCGGGTCGGCGGGATCGTCGGAGCCATGCGCCATGTTGGGCGCGTAATAATCGATTTTCCAGAAGAACTTTTGGCCCTTGTGCTCGAACGCCCCGAAATCATGCTCGCCGTAAGGGTCATTGTCGGGCGTGAATGCGTCGAAGCGCATCACCTTGCGAACGATTGCCGCTTGGTCGGCCAAAGGCAGGCTGGCGACGCCTGCGGTCATCAAGAATTCGCCGGCGCCAATTCCATGGCGGCGAAACGCATCGTTGCGGCGGCGGATGCAGTTGGTCCGTCGTTCGGGGGCTTCTGTTGGCAAAGCAGTGTCTCCGTCGTTGGTCGGTTGCGCATCCGCAGCCGAGGAACGCAGCCTGTGTCGGGTTTTCGTGAGGGTGGCTGGCGCGGTCAGCCCCGGGCGAAGGGCGCAGGGCGAGTTGTCACCGCCCAATTTGGGTGATTTCGACTCGGAACGTTTTCTCGTCATCCGCGCGAGTCACCGTGTAACGAACCGGCAGGGTGAAAGCGGTCTGGCTCGTCGAGCCGATGCTGCATTGGCACAATGATCGGCTTCCGCGTTCATTCACGGTCGTGATCTCGCGCGCGTTGAATCCGGTCCCGAACATTTCGGCGGTGAAAGGAAGGGCGCGAAGACCGCTTTCGATTTGCGCGATAACGGCTGGATGGCCACAACCGACTTTCGCGCCGCCGCGCGTCGCGATCGGAAAGCTCAGCAGCAGGAGCGCGGCAAAACCGAACAAGATTTTCTTGGCGACGCCCATCTCAGGTCCCCTCGGTCAAAACGTTGTCAGTGAATTTCTGGGAGCGAGGCCCGGGCGTTTCGTAGACGCCCGGGCCGTTCGCTCATGCGGGGTCCCGCGGCAGCAGCCCGACTTGGGAAATCTTCCGCGCGAACAGCGGTTCGTCGGGCCAGGACCACCACTGCAGTTTCAGCAGGTCGCCATGAACCTCGATGACGACCGCCTCGTACCATCCTTCGTTCGGGCCGGTGGTGGCGAGCACGAGGCTACCCGCCCCGATATCGCCCCAGCCTTTGGCAGGCGTTGCCTCGGCCGTATCGGGCGGCTGGTCGCCGCCCCCGGCCCCCGAATGGCCGTCAGGCGGGCTAGCCGTGGCCATACGGGCGGGCTTGGGGCTTTTGGCTGGTAAGCCGGCGGCGGCGACGATCGACGCATACAGGCTGGCCTTGACGAAGGGCACGAAAGCCCGGCCGCTGGCGAACACCTTGCCCCGGGGCAGCTTGGCCGCAAGCGCCTTTAGCTCAGCCGTGTCGAGCTTCACTACCCGCATGCCCATCAGCCCCGCCGCCTTGGCGGCCAATTTTGCATCCGCTTCGTCGAAGGTTGAGGCGTGCGGCTTGCGGGTGTCGTCCAGCCCCATGACCACGAGTACGGGCTCACCATTGTCTTGGGCTGCGTGTTTTGGCTTGGCGCTCATCGTGACCCCCCAGAAACGACGAAGGGGGCCAGAGGCCCCCGTTTCGGTTGAATGATCGATGGCGCGTGTGGTGGCCGCAGCGGCGGCCGACAAGGGTTTGTCATGAGCTTTCCCAAAAGCTGAGCCGTGGCCACAATGGCCCGGCACGGCCATTATATAGGACTATTTTCCTATTGTCAAGATCAAGGCATAAGGCGATCTTCGCCGCCCCGCCATCGTCTGAAACCGGCGCAATGTCGGCGAGCAAAACGGCCGGGAAACTGGACAGCCATTTTCGTTATCCCGCGCCAACAGCCGTCGCCTTTCGGTCGGGCCTAATCGCGAGCGTCCTTGAGCGGCACGCGATCGCAATCGGCAAAGGAGGGGCAATGCGTGTTTTCGCAGCGACGACGGTCGACGATCCGGTTGCCGTTGCAGATGTTCCAACCCCAGGCTGCGCAGAAGCCCCAAAGCGCGTGCTGGACGAAGCGGGGGAAGACGGCGGGATTTGCAGGGTTGAATTCGCGGGCGTCGATGCGCTGGGCCAGGCTCATGATAATCTCGGCGCAGCCGTTCGGCGCATAGCAGCCGGGACCGTAGGCGTGTTCGGCGTTGAACCGCCGCAGCACCCCGGTCCGGTGCAGAAAGTTGTGAACGAGGGTGTCGATGGCGATCATGTTTGCGCCGGTCGTCATCCATCGTTCCCGCTCAGGGTCGCCCGCGAGCAGAAGGTCGGCCAGCATCATGTTCCACAGTTTCGGGCCGACGCCGTCGATATGGCGTAGCGGATCGAGGAGAGAGGCTTGCATGAGCACGGCGCGCCCTGAAACCCCGACGCCGGGGTCGGCAGCCGCCAGCCTTTCGTCAATCCAGCCGACAAAATCGCCGTCGCAAACGTCCCGGATGAAAAGGAACAGGCTGTAGGCGGCGACGTTCAGCGCGCCTTTTCGCAGTCGATGCTTGGGAAGCGGGCAAAACGGCAGGAGGCCAGGCTCGGCGCAGGTTCCCGCCCCCTTCCGATAGCCGCAAGAGTCGAAGGCCCAGTAGCAGCGCAGTCGCGGACAGATCGGGACGTGGCGAAGCGCCCTTTCGACGTCGGCAAATCGAACGCCGCCATGCCGGGCGTCGAAGCCGAAGGCAACCGCGTCGGTGATCCCTTGGAGCGAGATCAGCCTCGTCAGCCAATCGAAAATCGGCTCGCTATCGCGCTGCTTCACCGCGTCCTGAACGCCCGCTTCGCGCAGACCTGCGGCGATCTCGTCGAGATAACTCCGTGGCGCGAGTAACACCGCGGGGCGCGTGACGTGAAGGACGAACCCCCAATCAGGATTGAAGCGTCGCATTCAATTTCGCCTTTCGAGCACGCTCGTAGCATCGCCCGAATAGCAGGGGTCAAGCGTGTCGCGGATCGACGTCAAAACGTGCGCCGTAAATACCAATTGTAGTCGTAGCGAACCGGCAGGCAGTGGATGCGCCTCGCATGTCGAAGCTACCTTATCGGCACTAACCAATACGGGGACCGTGAAATTCGGGACTCGTAGTTGGACCCCCATGCCCGAAAGGTGATTGAACGATGGTAGACCAACATACAACAGTCAAATCGACCAGCCATACCCATAGATACGATAACACGAACAGCTGGGCGTCGGCAGCAGGTAGACGGGAAATTGTGGCTCACTGGGGCCGCTATATCGAGACCCAAGTAAATGATGGCTGGACGCCGTACTTGCTCACTTTCCAATATCGGCAGATAGGAGGCTCTCGTCGGCGAATGATCGATGAAATGAGCAAAGAGGTAGAGCGGGTTTATGCGACCTTGCTAACGCGCGTAATTCGAAGACCAACTTCCGCCGGGAGCGTGGGCATGCATCCGGTTTGGATCGTCTGCCCAGATTACCCGGTTTGGAAACGGGAAAAGCAGCTCGTAAGGGATGTCACGGTGAACGACGGAATCCATTTTCAGGGCGTCGGTCTGATGCCGCCGAAATCAAGGCTCGCGCAGCCTCTGGACAAGCATTTTGATGAAAACGCGGCTTTCTACGTTCGGGGAAAACTCCCCCTTATCCGGGCACACGCCAAGCCGATAACTGAAAGTATCGGGCGCGCGACCGATTACACAATGAAGGCTTTCAAGACCGGTCGGGTTTCGCATGACGAAATGCTAATCCTTCCGCGGGCATTAAGCGAGATTCCATGATCGCAAGCCATTTCGAATAAGCGACGAGACGATTTCGTCTCGTCGCTTATTTATTTCCTTGCTCCTGCGAGGAATCAGGTGCTCAGAACTTCAATTCGAAGAAGCTTCGATTCTGAGGCGCTTGATCGTCATATCGGCAAAATAGGGGACCGGCACCTGAATTTTTGTCGCGGTCCCCTCTCACGGCAACGTTTATCATGAATTTGGAGGTGTTAGCGGCAACCTCGCTCCGCAGCAACCTACCATCGTCATAATTCTCCGTTGCCTGTCGCTTTTCGACGAGAGCCAGCGGAGTTTCATTGCACGCCCCCACGATCGCTGGTGCTCGTTCTATAGTGCGCCTGCTCCCACGCAAGAACATCGGAGAGGCGATACCTCACACTCCGCCCTAGTTTTAAGAAGGGAATTCCTCCACCGTTGAGGCGCTGGTTACGGAGCGTCTTCACCGCCCTACCCTGGCGTTGAGCGACATCAAACTCCGTGAGGAGCCTTTCGTCGCACGATGCTTCCGGTCTGACAGCTTTCTCGGAATTAGCTGCGTTTTTGGGTTCGCGTTTTCTAGTCGTCACGGCGATCTCCATTGTGTTGACAACTAGTCTTTACGGAGCGCACTGAGCTCGCTTGCACGCGCAGCAAGAGCTTCGACCGGCGGTCCAAATCAGCGTCGCAAAATTCGAAACTGCATCAGCAATGCGTCCTTTCAATAAGCCAACGCCATCGCCCAACGCGCAGCGCTACTCTTGAACTTTTTGAAGGACAGGATATATATCTGTTAAACAGACATAGGAGCGATCAATGCCTCCGCACGTTAAATCCCCCAAAGGTCGTGAGCCATTTAGATTCTCATCAGAGCTTATCGATGACGCGGCTACTTTTTTGGATGACCTGGGAATTCCGAAAGACCCTTATGCCGTTCGCCCCCAAGACGTCTCTCGCCTAACTGAAAGCGCCTTGACCGTCGCTAAAGCGTCGCGCGAGCAGCATTACCGCGCATTCGCGTATGCTTACGCGCTTTGGATTCATATCTGCTGTCACCCAAATACCCGAGAACTTGTCTTCGAACTTGCAAGCAAGTGTCGCCTGAAGCTGACCGAAAAGACGCACCCCCTACGTCTCTGTATGCAAACATTGATGCACTATGGTGAAGATCATCGAAAAGCCGAAAAGCTATATAGCCGAGACGTTCAGGCGGCTGAGTATCTTAAATCCGAGAAAATCCGACCCAGCGAAGTCGTGCAGAAGGCTTTAGAAAAAGGGCAAGGATTGGACGCCTGGGCTCGCAAGAAGCATCGTCCTGGGTGCGATGAGATTGGAGAGGGGCACGAGGCCAATCCCCATGAGGAGGCGCGAGCAACCGACGATATAATCATCGAATTCAAAGGGGACGGTTTCTCAGAAAGGGTAACGTTGCCGAAAAACAAGGACAACGAGGCATTCGTGAGAGACATACTACTCAAGCTCGCCCGTTTAAAGGGAAATCCCGTTAAACCTAGGAAAATCTCGGCCAAAGCTCACCGTCGCAACCGGCCAACCCCGTCTCGCATCCGGCCCACCCCGCCTCCAGCAAAATCGCGCGTAAGTTAGGCTGCGTGTTCAGCAATCCCTAAGAGGGCGGCCACATGCCGCCCCCATATCTCTAACGCGTCACGACGCTCGTCGAGAAACTCATGACGCTGGTAGATCGCTGCGACTCCTCCAATACTGCCAGATTGATGATTGAGTATTTTATCGGCGACGTGCGGCGGAATGCCCAGGCGAGCCATTCCCGAAACAACCGTCCGGCGCAAGTCGTGCAAGGTCCAATTATTTATGCCCGAGACTTGGTCCAATCTTGATTTGCACTTAGAATAACCTTGGAAGGGGCGTTTACCATCGTTCGAAAAAACCAGATCGCCCAACCTTGGCGAACTGCTTATTAGGGCTTTCGCTTCTTCCGACAAATGAACGACGTGGGACTTGCCGTTTTTCGCACGCTCTGCTGGGATAACCCACTGCCCATTCGATAAATCCAATTGGGCCCAGGTCATGAGGCCCACTTCATTACGCCGTTGCCCTGTTAGTCCCAGCACTTGAACGATCGAACCGAATGGGTGGCCCATAGTCCTTGCGGCAACCAGGATCGATTTCAGTTCCTCATCGGAAAGGACTCGCTCCCGAGATCTTTCCTTCGAGGGAGCTCGCATCCCCTCACATGGCGAATTTTCGAGAATACCACGACCCACGCACCAGGCAAGAAACTTGCGGATGGCCGCAAAGGCGCGATTTGCCATGATCGGCGCCCCCCTCGCCTGAATGTTGTGTATTAAGCGGTCAACGTCCGCTCTGCAGAGTTCTGATACAGCGCGCGTGCCGAAATCGGGTAGCACCTCGCGCCGGAGGATGCGTATCGTTTCGGACGCCGACCTGTTTTGACTGACATGCCTGTTTATGAAGTCATCTACCAGGTCCTCAACCCTCTGGGACATCACCTCGAGTTTTTTCGCCTGCCGTTCAGCCTGAGGGTCGCGACCACCCTCCCGTTCCGCAAGGACGCGCATGGCCTCGGCTCGCGCCTGCTGGGGGGTGAGCTTGCCGTACTGCCCGATCGTGTACTTGCGGGCGTTGCCTCCCCCGACCTTCGGACGGTATTGGACTAAGAACACCTTTCGACCTTTCGGCGTGACCTTCAGGCCGAAACCCTTCAGCGTATCGTCCCACCAAATAACGTCTGTGTCGCTGCCCGATAGAGAGTCGATCACATTTTTGCTTAAGCGGCAGACCGGCACCTGGTCCTCTTGCGTTGCGAGTGCTACCTGGACGCAATATAGGTAGCAGAATGGAGGGAAATAGCAACCCAAAGAAGGGTACTGGAGGACCTCGCCTTTGCATAATTACTTAGAATATAAGATATTTGTGATCCGCCGGGACTTAGAAGGTAAATGTCTTTCCTGATTTGTAATCAGTAGGTCGGGGGTTCGAATCCCTCAACCGGCACCAATGAAATCAATAAATTATGAAATCAGAAAGAGCGCCAATTTCTCCTTGGTGACCAGTGCTGCTCACAGCGGCGCGCCAACGATTTTTGGAATCGCTGGCGCATCTTGTTCTAATCGTAACTTACATCGTCATGTGAGCCTGAGCATTGGCTCATTTTGGAGGATCGGCTATCGCGCCCCTGCCTGGCCGAGTTCGAGATTCTTGCCGATTGCCTTCATCGCAAGCCGCTGCTCATTGGGCGCGAGCTGCTCGGTCCATAGCGCAAGGAAGCCGGATTTCGTCGCCACGACGCGCGGATGAGTGGCGGTGATTTTCAGCGGCGACAGACGCTTGGCCTCCGTCCAGCTGGCGCCGTCGTCGGAGGAGGTCGCTGCGTAGATGGCGAGCGTGCCGTCACTCGCTTCCGGATCGACCATGTCGAACACCGCGGCGAGCCGGCCGTCCTTGCCGATCGCAATGTCGCCATGCGTCGCGGATTCATCGCCGAGCCGTTGCGGCTCCGACCAGCTCTTGCCGCCGCCGGCGGATTTGAGGTGATAGAAGCCGGCGTTTTCTTTCTTGCGCGTTCCGACGACGCCGTGAATTTCAGGGGTCTTGCCGCCCCGGATGGCAAGACCCCCGCCAATATGCGGACAGCCGGCGAAATCCCAGCCAAAGGCGCCGACCGTGGAGAGCCGAGTCCATTGACGGCTCTTCGGGTCGACGACGCCGATCGCCATGTCGGAGGGCTGCTTGTCGCGGTAAAGCACATAGAGATTGCCGGCGGCGTCGGCCTTGCTCGTCGTCCAGCAGCAGGCGCAGGAGGCGATGTCGAGCGTGAGGTTCTTTGACCAGCTCGCGCCCGCGTCGGTCGAGAAGGCGTAGCGCAGGCCCTGCGCGCCCGGCGCAGGCGGCGGCCCGTCACGGCTGTCGAGCCAGGCCGCATGCAGCGTCCTGCCGTCGGACGACAGGGTGAAGAAGGCATGCGGCCCCTTGGGCCAGTCCGCCGGACCGGCGAGCGGGGTCCAGGTCTTGCCGCCGTCCTCGGAGCGCGCGGCGATCATCGGCCCCGCCCCGCCGTGCGAATTGTCCGCCACATGACTCATCCACATGGCGACGAGCTTGCCGTTGACCGAAGCGAGGCGCGCGTCGGAGCCACGCGTCACTGTCGCGCCAGCGCCGGGCGGCCCTTGCACCTCGGCCTCCTTCGACCAGCTCTTGCCGTCGTCGGTCGAAATCTGGTGCCAGATCGTCGTCCCGCTTCCCGAATGTTTGCCGGTGAGGAGATGCAGCTTCGCGCCGTCGGCGACGACGTCGAGGCTGACCACGCCGTCAGGCAGGCGCATGACATGCCTGGCGTGGTCGCCGCCGGCGCCCTGTTGCGCCGCGGGCGCCGCTCCCGCGGCGGCGGGAGGCGGTTCCCCCGCCGGCCGCGCCTCTTGGGCGAGGACCGGCGCCGCGATCAACGCCGCCGCGACTGCGATCGACGCAAGCCGCGCGTTTTTGACTATGGCCGCATATGGTCCAAATTCCAATGCACGCATGATAGCCTCCTCAATACCGCCGCACTTTGTCTGGCTTCAGGCTAGCGCAGCCGCTCAGTAGGTCAACTTCAGCCCCGCCGTGAAATAGGCGCCCGGATTGACTGTGAACTGATAGTAGCGGCCGAGCATGTTGTTCCCCGCGACATAGAGCTCGGTGTATTGCGTCGGTTTCCAGGAGACGCGCGCGTCGAGCTGCCAGAAGCGGTCGAAGCTGCCGTAGACCCCGCGCACGAAGTCCGTGTTGGTCGCGAGATCGAAACTGTCCGCCGTGTAGCGCCCGGTGAGCGTGCCGGTCCAATCCTGATAGTTCGCCTCTAGCGACGCGTTGAAAAGATGGCGCGGCGCGTTTTGAAGGCGTTTACCGACCGTGTCGGGCTGGTCGGGCGCCTCCAGCGTCAAGGCGTCGAAGACATTAGTGTAAGTCACGTAAGCGGTCAGCCAGTCGGTGAGCGTCTGCGAACCCGTGATCTCGAAGCCGCGCACGAGCGCCTCGCCCGAATTCACCGTCGTCGACCATGTCTGAATGATGGTGGGCGCTGGCAGGCGCTTCACGGAATTATAGTCGGAGAGCCAGCTTTCGAAGAAAGTCGCCTTTGCGAAAGTTCCCGTCTGCTTGAAATATTGCTCGTAGCCGACTTCCCAGGAAATCGCAGTCTCCGGCTTCAGATTGGGATTGGAGAAGGAACGCACGTTGCCACGCGTGCTGTCGACGTAGAGCGCATTGAGCACCGGCGCGCGGAAGGCGCGGCCGGCCGACGCCCGCAGCACGCCGTCCTCCCAGGGCATATTGGCGACGAGCGACACTTTGGGGTTGAAGTTGACGACGTCCTGGCCGCTGAAATTGTCGTAGAAGCCCGCGCCGGAGCGTATGCCGCTCGTATGCCACCAGTCGACACGCCCGCCGAGATAGGCGGTGAGCCAGGGCGTCACCTTGATTTCGTCCTGCGCGAAACCCCAGACGAAACGCGACTCGGCCTGCATGCTGCTCGTGAAGGCCGTCGACGAGCCGAAGTTCGTCCAGTTGTTGACGTTGAACGCCTGAAAGGCCGCCGTGCCCCGGTCGACGCCCACACCCGTCGTGACATGATGCGCGAAGAAGGGGATGAACTTCGGCGAGAAGCTGTATTGGACGTTCGCGCTGAGCAGATTCTGCGGATAGTTGTTGTAGACGCCCGCGCCGCCGGCCGCAAAGGCGTTTGAATTGGGCGCGACGGAAGGCGTCGTGAAGCGGTAGACGCGCGCCATGTTGTTGACGTTGAGCTTGATCTCCGAGTCATCGGAGAACTTGTGCTTTGCGAAGAAATAGCTCGTCAGCGTCGTTTCATAGGCGAGGCCGGCGCCGAGCAGTGCGGCGGGCGTGATGCGGTTCGGCGGCGCGACGGAGGCGTTGTAGCCGAGATAGCTCGACAGCGGTGCGTAGCTGTCGAACAGCCCCTGCATCGAATTGTTGAGGAAATAGGTGACGCCCGCGCCGAATTTCGTCGCCTGATCGTAATCGTAATAGAGCTTGAGATGCGAATTCACGGCCCGCCATTTGGCCTGCCCCTGCGCGCCGAGATACCAGATCGGCTGCCCCTGCGCGGTGACGGTCGGAACGGCGCCGGCGATATAGGGCGGAACGAGCGTGCGCTGGATGATGTTGTCGCGGAAGCCCTCGCTGCCTTCCCAGCGGCCGCCGGCGCTCCAGCCGACGCCATTCGCGAGCCGGTCGCGATAGATGATGTTGCCCGCCTGGCGCGAAAACTCGCCGAACGTCGACTCGCCGCGGGCGATGACCTCGCGCTTCTCGGGAATCTTGCTGAAGGCGCGAACGACGCCGCCATAGGCTTTCGCGCCATAAAGCGCCGATGACGCGCCGGGCAGAGTCTCGATGCGCTCGATGTCGTCCATGAAATATTGGGAAAAGTTGAACGTCCCGAACATCGGGTCGTTCATGATCTGGTCGTCCATCAGGAACAGCGTGCGCTGCGTGCCTGAAATGCCGCGGAACGAGAAGCGGCTCGCGCGGTTCGCCGAGGGCGCCGTATAGCCGAGGCTCGCGCCCCAGGAATAAATACCCGGCGCGTCGCGCAGAATGGCGCCAATGCGCGGAGCGTCGCGGCGCTGGATGTAATTCTCGCTGAAGACAGTAAGATCGCCGGGCGCTTCGCTCACCTTCTTTTGTGTGCGCGTCGCGGTCTCGACGATAATCTCCTTTTCCTGCACCGGCTGGGCGGACGCGGAAGACGGCCCCGATCCGTGCGTTCCGGAGCCCCCGCTATGACCGGCCGAGGGTGTGCGAGAAAGACCCCGACGCGCCGGACCGATGCTGATGGTCGGCAGCGCCTGCTGGGCGTAAGCGATGGAATCGAAGGCGCAAAGAAGGGCGACGACGGACGCGCCGCCGCGCAGAAAACGCGGTAAGGTCATGGGAATTCTCCTGCGGCTTGTCAGGGCCGCGCGTGCGGGATTATCGGCGCGGCGCGCGAGGCGCCGCAGTCACGCTGTCAGGAGAAGAAAGGCGGCGCGCGGGACGACCAACTGCTCGCCCAGCCGATCAGGCGTGGCGACGCGTCATCGTAGTTGGCGTAGGCCGGTTCCCGGGCCTCGCGCGCGGGATCGAGGGTCAGCGTCGCAAGGACGAAAGCGAGGACGACCATGGCGTCTCGCGATTGCCCCTGACAAAGAAGGCAGCAATCGTGCTGCGAATGACCGGCTTTCCCCGATGGGTTCCCGGCGTCGTCATGGCAGAACGGGCTCGCGAGGAACATCGCCGCCGCCGCGACAGTTTCGGTATTTTGCGAGGACGTCCCCGGAGCGACCAGCGGCGAGAGCATCGCCTGGAATACGAGCGACGCCGCACACGCGAGGGCCAGAAGCGGCCCGCGCGTCTATGCGCGCATGGCGCAGGATGGCGCACTGCCCGCAATTCTCGGCCGACTGCATGGCGACCATCCGCGCATCGCAATCCTTGCACAGGGCGCCCTCTGTCTTGTGGTCGTGTGGAGCGCGAGCTTGCGCAACCTGCTCGAATTCGTGGGCGTAACGCTCAGCCTTTCGGCCGCCATGGTGGTCATTGGCTGGCTGCGTCAGGAATTCGCCGCCGCGCACCGGCCCCGGCCGCTGCTCGTTGCGGCCGGCGCCTTGTTTCTTACCGAAGCGACGGCGATTTCCTTCACCGCGCTGAAGATGCGCCCGGGGTCGGCGATCGCGGCGTTGCTGCTGATCGCTGTCGGGCTCGCCTCGCATTACGCGCGAGGTCTTCGCGCTGGCGCTACATCCACTTCTGACGCCACCAGCGAATAAGCCCGGTCCCGATCAGGAAGAGAGCGAACGTCGCGAAGATATCGTTCACCCAGCGCCATTCGCTCCAGAACAGCGCGCCGGTGTGGATGCTGCGCAACCACATGAACATCGGGACGCCGGGCGAGTCGGGATTCGTCGGCTCAAACATTTTGAGCCGCGCGCCATCAAGGCTCGTGAAGACGAGTTTTGCGCTGGTACGCCATAGTAGCCCACCCTCGAAAGCGGTGACGTCAGAGGGCGCAAATCCGCGGGAGAAGGCGCCCATGCTCATCGACATCGGCCGCGCCGACTGCGACGCGCCCTGCGGCCTCATGCCCCCCGACCCTGCGCCTTGCTCCCGGCCGGAGCCCCGATCCATTCTTTCGCCCATGCCGGGATCGGCAGGCGCCAGCGCAGCCTCATGGAATGCATAGTCGTCGCCGCGGATGATCGCCGTCGAACCCATGCCCGACATGATGACAACCCTGTCGCCGATGCGCCGCATGCGGTTGGCGCCGCCGATCGGCTGGCCATCGGCGTTGCTCTCGCGCGCCCATGTCTTCCCGTCGTCGGCAGTCGTGAACATGCCGAGGAAATTGCCAACGGAGAACGCTCCCGGCGCGTCTGGATAGCCGACGATCGCATCGATGTGGCGATCCCAACTGTTCAGGCGGAAGGCCGGGGTCAGCAGCGCGGTCGGGGTGCTGATGCTACGCAGCAGCCCGCCGAGCTCCTGATCGTGGTCGACCACGATGCCCGTGAGGGCGAGATAAAGGAGGACGGGAGCGGCGATGAGGCCGAGCGTCGCACCGTGAATGCGGTATAGCCAGCTTGTCGTCGCGCGCTTGGCTTCCGGCGACATGCCGCGAACGCCCGCCTTCGCCTGCACGCGCCACCATTTGTCGAAACCCCAGTAGAGAAGGCCGGTCATGGCAAGAGTCAGCATTCCAAGTCCGCCGAGATCATTGAGGAGCCGCGACGTCTTCTCCTCGAACAAACCGCGCCCGAAATGGATCGAGCGGACGAAGCGATGGAGACGAACGCCCAGCGGACGCGCGTCGTCTGGCAGCGGCGCAATATCGAGTATTTCGGCCCTCGACGCCAACTCCGGGTCGAAGCGAAAGACGCGCGACTTGTCGATGACGCCAAGCATTTCGTTCGGCGTCGCGCCTTGCGCGAGAGCCGTGACGCGTTCGCCCGCGAGTCCCGCGATCTCCGCCGTATCGCCTCTATCGCTTGTTGCGAAGAGACCCATGTCTGTCCCAATCCACAGCCGCTTCCAGCCGAGCGCAGGATCGGCCTCGATGGCGAACACCTGCGGATGCGCATTGTCCTTGAATTGTGTCGCCCGCCAATTGGCCCCGCCGTCGTCGCTTCGCCAGAGGCCGCGCGGACCGGCGGCGAGCCGCCTCGTGGCGTCATTCGGATCGATCTGGAGATAACGTACGACATTTCGCGCGGCGTTCATGCTGACGGAATCGCTGACCAGCCAGTGCGGCGCCGTCACCTGCTGCAGCCATCGCCAGTCGTCGTTATTCAGGAAGAAGCCCGTCAGCCCGAGCACGGCGAGCCATGCGGCGCCGATCAACCCGGCCCATTTGTGGATGACGAAGGCCCACCTGTAGAGCGAGGAATTGCTTTTGCGCTTGCGAACGCTGCCGCTGCGCGCCCCCGCAGCCCCGGCCGCCGAATTCGGGCCTGCCGCAGTGAATCCTTCATCACGCCGAAAAAACCGGTCGATCAGTGACATATTGTGGCCTCCTGCTACTTTTCTCGCCGCGTTCCGCCAACGCGCCGCATCGGGCGTATCATCAACCAACGCTAACCCGATAGCCCCCGGAATCTTGGATGAATCTATAGAAAGTGCAACGTCGAGGTTAAGGAGTGAGCAAGGCGGCATGCAGGCCCTTGGCCACCCAACCAGCAGGTCAAGTCAGCCGTCATAGCGCCGCGGCGAACGCGTCTTGCGTCGACCGCCACGCGCCGGCTCCGGCAAGGGATTTTGGTTACTTTCGCCCGGATCGTCCCTACCGGCGGCGATCGGCGGAGTTGCGCCTTTCCTCGGTTCGCGTTCCCTGCGCCGAACTCGCCAGCGCGGGCGAATGTGACCGGCGCGATGAAGCCGCCTTTAAGCAACATATCTCTGCGCTGGCGCGCAGCGCCTTGAACGCAGCCGGGCTTTCCAACGATCTTGCATGGCATGGGAACACCATGCGCCATCCAGAAGTTGAATTGGCAAGCCCGCATGCGCCGGCTTCGGCGCGTAAAGGAAGCGGGTTACAATGCAGCCAAGGAGTAGCGCGATGGTTACTTACAAGGAACACATCGCAATGACTGTTGTGCTTGCGATTATAGGAGCCGCATTCGGCGCAGCATTGGGTGGCGCGACGATAGGCTTCCCGGCGGCGCTCGCGAGCACCATTATCGGCGGTATGGGCGGAGCGGTGTTGGGATCGTTCATGTAGACAACGTCTGAACGAAAATCTCACGAGCGCGGGCGATGCAGGATTCGCTGCTTCGCCCGCGGCTGAGTTCCCATGTTTGTCGGGCCGCGGCTGGATTTTTCATATTTGCCGCCCTAGCATGTTCCTTGTTGGAGGCCGTCCTCGAGGAGATCATTCATGCAAAATCGCATTTTCATATGCATGGTCGTCATGGCCAGTCTGAGCTTCGGCCCATTCATATCTCAATCAGAGGCGCAAACGCTGCGCGGCGCAGCAAGCGTTCTCTCGGCAACACAAAATTTCAGTCCTGTCGACGCGGCTGCGTGCCGCGGGTGGGGACGCTGGTGCAGACCTGGCTATGTGCGCACTTGTGGTCCGTGGCGCTGCTGGTGTCGGCCCTGTTGGTAAATCGATCAAGAGCGCGCGATCGTTACACGAGAACAACTTCGGCGAATTCGAATTCGCCGAAGTCGCTCACGCTTGCTATCTTGTCGCGCGTTCAAACGGAAAACCGCCTACACTTTTCCTGAACGCTCTCCAGCGGTTGGGGCGTTCTTCTGATTAACCGTCTTGCTTTCGGGCCGTTGCGCTCTCATTCATCGCCGCGTCGCGTGAACCATCGCGCTTACGAACCGACGCGATGAGCAGGCGAGCCCTATCCGGGCGCAGCTTCCGCCATGCGTTCACGAGGCGACGACATGGCGATCCGCCCACGTTAAAGTCAAGCCTTCCTTGGAAGTCGGCAGGCAAGGTTTCACGCTACGCGCTCCGAAAATCCGCCGCACTCCGAAAGCGTGCTGCACCAGCATATTTGTGTAAAGACCCGGTCCGCTTGAATAGATACGCCATCCGCCGTCGACCGAAATAGTCCCGGCCCTGACGCGCGACCATTCGGCGCTTGCCTGACACCGATCCGCAAAGGCCGCGTCACTGCTGCTGAAATAGGCGTTGCGTTGCCGCAAGGACGCATGAGCCAATCGATCGGTGACGGCGATTGGATTGGCGACAAGCAGCGCCTCCCAAAGCGCATCGGGATCGCCGAGGATGCTCATGGCTTCCGCATAACGCAAGTGTGAATGCGTATACATCAGGCCAATTTCCCGGCCGAAGAAGGCGGCGGATTCCGCTCGTCGGAAAGTCGTTTCAGGGCCGCCGTGATAGGCTATCGGCCTGTCCATGAGGCGCGCCCCATCGGGAAACAGCAGGTAATTTCTGACAAGGTCGAGATGACGCTGCGCCTGCTCCTGAGTGAAGACTCCTCCGGCTATCGCTTGCACCATCGGAAGCATCGAGTAAGCAGGACCGATTGCATCGGCGCTCGGATGGAGCAGCAGCGCCGGCATGTCGCCGTCCGGCTTGAACAAGGCATAGCCGGCCAGCGTCTCGTCGCGAATGAGGAAGCGATTGAAATCTTCCCGCATGCCCGCGGCGATGGACCCAAGCTCATCAGCGGCCTCATTGCGCCCAATCCGCCGCAGGATTTCGGCGTAGCGGCGCAATTGTTGATAGAGCAGCGCGACAGTCCAGCTACTTACCATCCAGTCGCGCTTCTCGGGATCGACAGGTTGAAGAGAGTCGTTCCAGTCGCCGTTCCCGTAGCGGATGAGATGCGTGCCAGGGATGACACGCTCGCGCACCTTAGAGATCAGGGTTTCCACATGCGTCGCAACGGAGTCCGAATAGGCCGTCTTCTCGAAAGTATCTCCACGCCTCCAGGCGACCCGCTCGTCGAGAAAAGCAAAATCCCCGGTCGCTTCGACGTAATCGCACAGGGCCTTCAGAGGCCAGATAATAACGTCCCCATGCGCTTCGCTGTCCCTTATCGATGAATAGGGATCCAGCATGAACCATTGCGGCCAATCGCCCCGCTTTTCGTGCTGCTGGGAAAAAACGATCCGGAGAATCGCCTTGGCGGGCTCGTCGTGCTCGAGTGACAGGAGCAATTCCATCGGGCCCTGGCAAACGTCGCGCGTTCCCCATGCGGCGCCCGAATATTGCTCGAGGCCATGAGGCACTGTGAGATGCGCCATGGCGTCGTGTGCGAACCAGGGAAAGATCGTGTTGATGGCCTCGACCTCGGCATCAGGCGCGGGACCCTCCAGACGCAGCCCGCGCGTAATGTTGCGCCAGTAATGCGTGGATTTGGCCAGCATCGCTTCGTGGCCGACTAGCCCGCGATATTTCGCCGCCAACGACTCCGCTCGCTTTGCATCCGTCAGCGAACCGACGACCGCGAATACGAATTCGCGCGTGGGACAAGTTCGCATCACTGCATACGCGCCGCTGCGCCGTCTGTTGTCCACGTAAAGCAATTCGTCGCCGCCGACTGCTTCGACTTGCTCGGGCGCGCTTGTTACCAGATGGAAGACCGCCTGCGGATATTGCCGGGCCCACATGCCATCCACATCCGGCCGGAAGGTGAACTGATTTTTCGTCGCGTCGATTTCCATCCTACCCGCATGTGCGAATTCATGCTCGCCGATGACGAGGTGGCCGAAAATAAGCAAGCGACAGGGGGCGCCCTCGACGGTAATTCGCCACTGCATCGCAGGCTCTTCGCCGGAGACAACCGCGGAGACCGCAATGGTTCGGTCCTCGAGTTGATATATCCAGCGACAATCGCATAAGCCCATTTCAAATGCGGACGGCGTAGCCAGCAATCGCCATCGATTCCCGATTTCGACCAGCATGCGCAACCCGTTACCCCGCGTGATGTTGTAGGGATCACGCGAAACGGAAAAGAGCTTGTGAAAAGATGTATTGCCGATGGTGAGTTGCGCGCCGAAAACGCCGTGCATCCAGCAGGTGGCGCACAAGGTATCGTCACTCGGCAACATCTCGGCGCCGCTGAACAGCAAGGCGCCATGGCGGCGCGCCACAATGTGCTCCTTTTCGCGCAAGACGATATGCCTGCTGTGGGTTTTATCGGGCGTAAAGAACGACAGAAACTCGCCGCCCGCCTGCTCGACATGCGTGCGTTGTGGATAAAGCGCACCTATCGCACTCTCATCGAGGTTGCGGGCGATGAGCGGCGAGGCGTCATGCAAATGAGTCCGCAGCGGCAGAGACAACGCGGCTTTACACGGCTTCCAGTTCGCGCCGGCGCGTTCGGCGATATCGATCAACGCGAGATCGGCGGCGCTCGAAGCCGCCGGATGGTCTGGCGTGTAGAATCCGAAAAACGTCCACGCGGCCTCGGCGCCAGGCGCCAGCGCGGCAGGGCCGGATTGCAGCGCAGCGCAAGCTGTTTCGTATTGCTGACGGTGGGAAGGGAGCGTGGTCCCAAAGCTGAAGTCAATCTGGTCGGCGTCGCGGTAGGCAGGCCCCATCAGCTGGCGGAAATCGGTTGCGTAGCCTTCTGCGCCGTCGAGGCAACCATGGGCGACCCAGGGATGCGCGCCGGCTTGCCAAAGATTCTGGCGATTCATCAAAACAAAATTCATTCGCGGATGCGTCGCGACAAAATGATCTAGATATTGGCTCGCATAGGCTTCATTGTTCATCAGGAAGGCCGGTTCGCCCAGGCCGATATCCTGAATGAAGATGGCGTCGCAGGAGATCTCCCGGTCTCGCAGGTTGTGCGCCTCGACTCGCCATAGCCACAGGTTCAAGTCCGGATGCAGCCACAGGCTGACGCGATGTCGCAAGCCCTTCTGCACGCCCTCCCACACAAAGCGGTCCTCCCCCACGCCGACACGGCATCTCGCATTGGGGCCGATGACGGGGAGGATCACCGGGTCGGCGCCCCCGGTTCGCAGATAAAGTCCGCCCATCCCATCGGCGATCGGCGACGCGAGCGTCTGGTTGATCATGATACGGCGGTTGTCCCGCACATGTTCGATCGCGAAGACCGCGCCGTTCGGCAACAGGCTGATCGAGACCCCTGCCCTGTTGGCGATTCGTGACAGGCCAAGATCGTCCATGCGCGGCGTCGTGATATTTTCTGCTGGCGTTTGCAACATTCCCTGTCCTTCGACAATGGCCTCTTGTCCCGACGACCTTTGCGGTTACGGCGACAGAAAAACACGAGACCGGACGCCCTCGAGCTCGAGCCTGGCGACATGATAAAGCGATTCTCGGGAAAATCGCGCAGAGGCGGTCTGATCCTTCACCTCGCTGCGCGCGCCATCGTCCGGCGACGGCCATTCGCTTCGGATCGTCGGATGAGTGACCCGAGTCCTTGCGATCGGATGCAGGCTTGAAATGGATGCAGATTGCCCGCCAACGTGAGGCGCGGCCGCGCGTCTCGCCAGTTTGCCGGGTCTAAACCCTGATCGACGGCGACAATTGCGCTGGCTATAAACCTGCGCCGCTCGGGGGTTCAGCCGAATTTCGATCCTCGTCGACCGTCTGGGCCATTTCCTCCGCCAGTTTCGCTTCGCCAACGAATTTCTGCACTTCGCCAAGAGCGCTTTGCGCAATCCCGGCGACGGCAAGCTCGGGTGATTGTACGGCGAGGCCGAGAGCAAGCTTCGTTTTCCCCACCGCCTCGTTCGCGTATCCCCTCAGCTGATCGCTTGAGCCGGATTGTAGGATTTTGCCGACAACCTCCGTCACGACGCATTTCTCGGGGTCGTTCGTTCCCCGGGCGTTTTCCCGAAGTTCCAGAGAGTCATTTCCTTCGACAGGCTTCGTCGCGGCGCTCGGCGCCGA